>NZ_CP104007.1:2092500-2392500 GCF_029201545.1 Devosia sp. FJ2-5-3
CCCCCTTTGGAGGCTGCGACGCCCTTCCGGGCTAGCGCGTTGCCAGCAAAGCAGGCGCTCTAGATCGCGAGATATTCTTGGCGCAGCTCGGCGTTATCGAGCACTTCCTTTGCCGTGCCGCTGAACGCGACTTCGCCCGTGTCGAGAATGACAGCGCGATCGGCGAGCTTCAGGGCAGCCACCGCATTCTGTTCGACGATGATGGTGGTAATGCCCAGCGGCTTGATCGAGTGCAGGATGCGCTCGATTTCGTGCACGATCACCGGTGCCAGACCCTCATAGGGTTCGTCCAGCAACAGCAGCTTGATGTCGCGGGCGAGGGCGCGGGCGATGGCCAGCATCTGCTGCTCGCCGCCCGAGAGCGTTACCCCCTCCTGCGTGCGGCGTTCGGCAAGGCGCGGAAAACTCTCGTAGATCTGCTCGAGGCTCCAGCCATTGCCGGGCGCAACCTTGGCGAGGGTGATGTTCTCCTCGACGGTCAGGCCCTGAATGATCCGACGGTCCTCGGGCACGAGCTGAATGCCGGCTCGCGCCGCCTCAAAACTTTTCATCTCGTGCACGGGGTTGCCGTCGAGCCAGATTTCCCCCTGGCGAAGTTGTGGATTGTCGGTTCGCGCTATGGTGCGCAGGGTCGAGGTCTTGCCAGCCCCGTTGCGGCCCAGAAGGGCGAGAATTTCGCCCCGCCGCACGTCTAGGGACACGCCCTGGACGATGTAGCTTTCGCCGTAATAGGCGTGGACATCCCTGATCGAAAAGAATGGGCGGGTGGTCTCGATTTCCGCAGCATGGCTGCCTGTGGCGATGTCTGATTGCATGGCAACTGCGCTCATCAATGCGCTCCTCCGAGATAGGCTTCCTGCACCTTGGGATTTCCACGCACCTGGTCGGGCGTGCCGTCGGCAATGATCCGGCCCTGCGCCAGCACCGAGATCTTGTCGGCCAGCGAAAACACCACATGCATGTCGTGCTCGATGATGACCTTGGTCATGCCGCGGCTCTTGATCTTCTTGAGCAACTCGATGGTGGTATTGGTGTCGTGGCGGCTCATGCCCGCCGTTGGCTCGTCCAGCAGCAAGAGGCGCGGATGCTGGATCAGGCACATCGCCAGCTCCATCCGCCGCTTGTCGCCGCGCGAGAGCGAGCCGGCGAGTGTGTCGCGGCGATTGACGAGCCCCACATCCTCCAGCATGTGCAGGGCTTCCTCGCGGATGGCTGTCTCGCTGTCGAGCGCCCTCAGCATATTGAGCCCGAAATCGCCGTCGCGCTTGGCGAAGGCCGGGATCATCACATTGTGGAGCACCGACAGGTCGGCGAAGATTTCCGGCGTCTGGAACACGCGGGCAATGCCCAGCTGGTTGATCTGATGGGGCTTGCGCCCCGTCAGGATGGTGCCATCGAAAACGACCTGGCCGCTGGACGGCGGCAGCTTGCCGATGATCACGTTGAGCAGGGTGGATTTACCGGCGCCGTTGGGCCCGATGATGGCGTGGGTCTTGCCTTCTTCGACCTGGAGATCGATGTCGGCGAGAGCATGTAGGCCACCGAACCGCTTGTGAACGTCCGCCACGTGCAGGACTACGTTGGAGTTTGCCATTCTGGGGTCCTACTCTGCGGCTTGAGGCTTGGTAACGGTGCGGGGCGAGGAACCCCGGCTCCGGAACGCGGCGGCGATGCGCCGTACGCCTTCCATGATACCGCCGGGCAGGAAGATCACGACGATCACGAAGACCAGGCCGAGCGTGAGGTTCCAGCCATCGCCGACGAACTTGCTGATCACCTTGACCACGAAGGAATCGAGGCCTTCGGGCAGGAAGCTGAAGAAGCGGGCCAGGATGTTGTCGTTGAGTGCCGAGAGGATGTTTTCGAAGTACTTGATCACCCAGGCGCCGATGACCGGGCCGATCAGGGTGCCGACACCGCCAAGGATGGTCATGAGCACGACTTCACCCGAGGCCGTCCACTGCATCCGCTCCGCGCCGGCCAATGGGTCGGTCACTGCGAGCAGTGCGCCGGCGAGACCCGCATACATGCCCGAGATGACAAAAGCCGAGAGGGCATAGGGGCGCGTGTTGAAGCCCGTGAACTGCATGCGCGTCTGGTTGGATTTGATCGCCTTGAGCATCATGCCGAAGGGCGAGCCGGCAATACGCTGCGCAAAGAAGAAGCCCAGGATGAGGAAACCGGCGCAGAAGTAGAACCCGGCATAGCCGCCGAGCGACTGTCCCAGGAGGGTCGGCACGGGCTGGCCCACGAAAGTCTGGCCGATCGCGGCGTCGACATAGCGCGGGTCGCCTAGGGTCAGCTGCAGCCCGGTTTCGCCATTGGTGATCGGCGTCAGCACCGAATAGGCCAGATTGTAGCTCATCTGGGCGAAAGCGAGCGTCAGGATGGAGAAATAGATCCCCGTGCGGCGCAGGCTGAGGAAGCCGATGACGAGGGCGAAGAGCCCGGAGACGATCACCGCGAAGACGAGGGCAGGGATGGCATCGAGCGTCAGCAGCTTGAACGACCAGACCGCCGTATAGGACCCGACGCCGAAGAAGGCGGCATGGCCGAAGCTGAGATAGCCGGTGAGCCCGAACAGGATGTTGAAGCCGACGGCGAAGAGCCCGTAGATCATGAAGCGTTGCAGCAGATCGGGGTAGCCGGCGCCGATGGGGGCCAGCCAGATCGGCATCGCGAGGACGACGATTGCGAAGCCGAGAAGGAGCAGGAGGTCGTTGCGGGACATGAAATTGGTCATGTCAGGTCTCCATCACGCCGCGCCGGCCGAACAGGCCACGGGGACGAACCAGAAGAATGATCACGGCGACGAGATAGATGATGATCTGGTCGATGCCGGGGATGACGGCCTTCACCTGGTTCATGGAGGCGAAGGACTGGAGGATGCCGAGCATGAAGCCGGCGGCGACAGCGCCCGGCAGCGAGCCCATGCCCCCTACGACCACCACCACGAAGCTGAGGACGAGGAAGTCCATGCCGATATGATAATTGGGTGGCAGGAGCGGCGTGTACATCACGCCCGCCATGCCGGCGACGACTGCGGCCAGGCCGAACATGATGGTGAAGCGCCGGTCGATATTGATGCCGAGCAGGCCGACGGTTTCGCGGTCTGCCATGCCCGCACGCACGACCATGCCGAAAGTGGTGAACTGGAGGAAGGCGAAGACGCCACCGATGACCACGCCGGCAAAGAGGAAATAGACCAGGCGCCAGATCGGGTAGGTGATGACATTGGCCTGCATGCCCAACCACGAACCGATATCCGCCGCGCCGCGCAGATCGGTCGGCATGGGCTGCGGGATGGGGTTGGGGCCATAGATCGACTTGATGACTTCCTGGGCCACGATGGCGAGGCCGAAGGTCACGAGGATCTGCTCGGCATGGGAGCGCTTGTAGAAATGCTTGATGATCCCGCGCTCAAGCCCGATGCCGATCAGGAGCATGACGGGAATCGTGATCAGGATGGACACCGGGACGGAGTAATTGACGAGGACCGCGCCGAAATCCCCCAGCCAGGCTTGCACCAGCGGCTCGCGCACTTCGAGCGGCTGGCCCCAGGGCGAGAGCTTTTCGGGGTCGATGGTGACCGTTTCCATGGTGAGGAACATGCGCACCGTGACGGCGCAGAAGGCTCCCAGCATGAACAGCGCGCCGTGGGCGAAATTGACGACGCCAAGGGTGCCGAACACCAGGGTCAGTCCGAGGGCGATCAGCGCATAGGCAGCGCCTTTATCGAGCCCGTTCAGGAATTGAAGAAAAATGACTTCGAACATTGCATGCTCCGTTCAGCGACAGGTCGCTGTACCAGTGACCCGATGCCGGGAGGTCGCCACCGCCAGAATTGGCAGTGGCGACCCGGCTTGGGTGCCTGATCGACTAGACTAGGCGCAGAGCGGTGCCGGCTCTGCCGGGCCCAACTCGCCGCCGAAGATCGAGGCGTCGTAGGTCGCGGTTTCGCGGTCCACTTCCTGAAACACGTTGAGCACGTCGAACTCGCTCGTGGGGGCTTCATTGCCCTGCACGACCAGAACCGACTTCATGCACTGATGGTCTTCGGCGCGGTACAGCGTCCGACCATTGCCCATGCCGTCGAACTCGTGGCCTTCCAGCGCCTTGATGACTTCGGGCGGATAGAAGGTGCCCGCGCGTTCCACGGCGTCTGCGTACATGAGCATCTGGACATAGGCCGTGTGAGCGGCCTGCGACGGCGGGGAGCCATAGGCTGCACCAAAGGACTTGGTGAAGGCGATGGAGCCCGGATCCTGCAGGTTCCAGTGCCAGTTCGAGGTGCCGAAGACGCCACGAACGGCTTCGCCGGCGCCCTTGGCCATCAACTCGGAGATCAGCGGCGTGACGATCTCGAAATTGTGACCGTTGGCCTGGCGATCGCGCATGCCGAACTGAACTGCCTGGGGCAGGGAGTTCACCATGTCGAGGCCATAGTGGTTGAGGATCAGCACGTCGGCGCCCGAATTCAGGATGGGCGTGAGGTACTGGGAGTAGTCCGAGGAGCCGAGCGGGGTGCGAACCGCGGCGACGGTTTCCCAGCCGAGGGCTTCGGTTGCGGCCTTGATCGATTCTTCCTGCGTCCAGCCCCAGGTGTAGTCGGCGGTCAGGTGATAGGCACGGCGCTGCTTGCCATATTGCTCGCCAAGCACGGGACCCAGCGCGATACCGGACTGGTAGGCGTTGAAGAAGTGGCGGAAGCCGTAGCGGCGTTTGTCTTTGCCGGTCGTGTCGTTGGAGTGCGTGAGGCCGGCCATGAAGATGATTCCCATCTCCTGGCAGAGGCTCTGCACAGCGATGGCTTCACCAGAAGACGAGCCGCCAGTGATCATGATGGCGCCATCGCGTTCGATCATGCGGGTGGCGCCGGCGCGGGCCACGTCGGACTTGGTCTGGCTGTCCGACGAGACATAGCCCACCTTCTTGCCGAGAATGCCGTTGCCCTTGAGGGCGGTGGGGGTGAGGACGTTGATCAGCCCGCCATCGCCTTCGCCATTGAGGTGGGCGATGGCCAGCTCGTAAGCCTTCTGCTCATCGGCGCCTTCTTCTGCATAGGCGCCGGTCAGGGGCAGGTTGAGCCCGATCGTGACGGTGTCGCCGGTGGGGTCGTTGCAGAACTCCTGTGCCCATGCCCCCTTGGTGAACACCATGGGCGCTACGCCCGTGCCGATGATGCCGGCCATGCCGGTTTGCAATACCCTGCGGCGCGTCAGCCCGCGCTTCAAAAGTGTCATAAAGCTCCTCCTTATGGCGCGGGGCCGCTGATGCATTGTCAGCCACTCACCGCAGCCTGAGTTTCGTCACATTTGAAAAGGGGCGCAATATGCCGTTGTAATCATTGGGTAATTCTGTAAATAGTTGTTATGTGAATTGGACGTGATCGTAAATTCGTTGACAAGGTGGGGGTGGAAATGCGCGCGCCAATCGGTTTTCGGATCAGTAACAGACGGAAATCGCTGCGCATTTCCCAGGCGGCCCTGGCGCGACAGGTCGGCATTTCCCCCAGCTATCTGAACCTGATCGAGAACAATAAAAGGGACATTGCGGGGACGCTTCTCCAGCGCGTCGCGCAATGCCTCGATATCGAGATCGGCGACCTGACGGGGGAGGCGGAGCAAAAGCTGCTTCAGGACCTCGAGGAGGCCTATGCCGATCCCACGGTCGAGTCGTTGCCCTTTCAGCCCGACGAGCGGCGGCAATTGGTTGCGCAATATCCGGCGAGCGCCATGGCGCTGGCACGGATGCACCGCGCCTATATGGGGGCCGTTACCAATGCCGACGCCTATGCCGACCGCCTCCGCTCTGACCCGCTCTTGGGCCAACTTCTGCATCAGGTTCTGTCCGGCATCACCGCCATCCGCTCGAGTGCCGAAATTCTGGAAGACGTTCAGGATCTCGACGAGGCCGAGCGCAGCCGGTTTCTCGGCGCCATCGGCCGCGAAACCCGCACATTGAGCGAGGTGGCGCGCAGTCTCATCGGACAGTTCGAGAGTTCGAGCCAGGCGGCGAGCAGTGTTTCGGCCCTGCGCGAAATCGACGACATGATCATCGAGCAGCAGAACTACTTTCCGCAATTGGAAGACGCCGCGGTGCAGCTTCGCGCGGCGCTGGATGCGCAGGGGCCGTTTGGCATCGAAACCCTCGTTTCGGCGCTGGAGGACGGCTTTGGCGTCACCACTGTCATCGGTGGCCCCCCAGATAGCCCCGATTTTCCCGGACAATACCGCTATCGTTCCGATGCGCGCATTATGTGGTTTCAGGGGGCCACGACCATGGCGACGCGTCAGTTTCAGCTGGCGCGGCTATATGGGGAACTCTCGGCCGCCGATAGTCTGCGGCAGACCCTCGACCTGGCCTCGCTCTCCAGCGACAGGGCTAGGCGGCTGGCGGCGAGGGCTCTGGGGTCATACCTCGCCGGCGCCATCGTTTTTCCCTATTCGAATTTCCTCCGGGAAGCGGTAGCGAGCGGTTACGATATCGACCGCCTGCGCCAGCGCTTCAATGGTAGTTTCGAGCAGATTGCCCATCGTCTCGTCTCCCTGCGCCGGCCGGGAGAGGAGGGCATTCCCTTCGGTTTCCTGCGCTCCGATCCTGCCGGGCGCCTGACCAAGCATTTTCCGCTGCCCGGCTTGCTCCTGCCCAATACGGGCCACGCCTGCCCGCTCTGGGGGATTTATGGGGCGTTTCGGCAGCCCGAGACCCTGCTGCGCCAGGTCGTGCGGTTTTCCGACGGTTCGCGCTATCTGTTCCTGGCGCGATCGCTCCATCAGCGACCGGCCTCCTTCCGCGAACCGCATAATGTCGTATCGGTGATGTTGGCCTGCGACGTCCTGCACGCAGACCGCACGGTTTACGCACAAGGCCTCAATTTGCTCGACCAGGGGGTGGACGTTCCCGTGGGGCCAACCTGCCGCCTCTGTACGCGCCGGGACTGCCCGGCACGACAGGAAGAGGTGCTTTCTCCGGGCGGTCCACGCTCGCCGACACGCGTTCCGCTTGTACCGAGTGAATTCGGTCTTGGAGATTCTGATTGATTGCGATTTAGTGGCGCAGTCGGTGGTGGGGAGATCGCCGGCACTGGGGGGAAGTTTGGCAGTTGATATCCTGATCGCGGAGGACGAGCCGAGCATTCTGGAATCGCTCGACTTCATTCTGCGCCGCGCTGGTTGGACTATCGGGTCGGTCACCGATGGCGATGTCGTCGTCGAGACGGTGCGTCGCCTGCAGCCGCGCATGCTCATGCTCGACGTGATGCTGCCCAAGCGCAGCGGTTTCGACGTCCTCAAACAGATCAGGGCGGATGTGGACATGCATTCCCTGCCGGTTCTCATCCTGACAGCCAAGGGCCAGCAGCAGGACCGGCGCATTGCTGAAGATCTTGGTGCGGACGCTTTTGTGACCAAGCCTTATTCGAACGCTGAAGTCGTCAGCGTGGTGCGCGGCATATTAGGCCAAAATGCCGGACAGGCGTAGAATTGTCGGCGGCATGCTGGTGCTTACCATTGGTGGGGGATTGCTGTTCTTTCCGCCGCTGGTGCTGCTGTTCAACCATGAGCTGACAGTCTTCGGCGTGCCGCAGATCGTGGTCTATCTCTTTGCCATCTGGGTCCTGCTCATCATCGGAACTGCGCTGCTGACGCGACGCCTGCCGCGCGACGCGACGCAGGACGGCACCGAGGGAGACGGCTAGATGCTATCGGCCGACTTCGTCATTGCCACCGCAATCGCCTATGTCGGCCTGCTGTTCGTCCTCGCCTATTTCGGCGACAGGCGCGCCAAGGCCAATAAGAACAGCTGGCTCAATTCGCCTGCGGTCTACACCCTTTCCATCTCGGTCTATTGCACCAGTTGGACCTTCTACGGCGCGGTTGGCAATGCGGCGCGGAGCGGGCTCGAATTCCTCACCATTTATCTCGGACCGACGCTGGTCTTCGTGGGCTGGTATTTCCTGCTGCGACGCCTCGTCCGTATCAGCCATCTCCATCGCATCACCTCGCTTGCGGATCTGCTCTCCTCGCGCTTCGGCAAGTCGAGCCGTCTCGGCGTGCTGGTGACGTGCATCGCGGTCGTCGGGATCGCGCCCTATATCGCGCTGCAGCTCAAGGCAGTCACATCCTCCATCCAGGCCGTCGCCGGATCATCCGAATTCGGGCAGGGGAGTCTCAAGGGCATCGATGATGTTGGCCTCGCCTTCGGCGTGGCCGCAGGCATGGCGCTTTTCACCATTCTCTTTGGCACCCGCCATGTCGACGCCAAGGAACAGCATCACGGCGTCGTCGCGGCCATTGCCTTCGAGGCGGTGGTAAAGCTCACCGCGCTCGTCGCCGTGGGTGTCTTCGTCGTCTTCATCGGCGGTGGCTTCGAGGGTATTTTCCGCCTCGCCGCAGAACGCGGGCTGGCGGTGGACACCGCCACCAGCTTCGACAGCCGCTGGCTGACCACGATGGGCCTCTCCATCGCCGCCATTGTCTGCCTGCCGCGCCAGTTCCAGGTGACCGTGGTCGAGAACTCCAATGAGAACCATCTCCGCGTCGCCGGCTGGGCCTTTCCCGCCTATATGATGGCGATGAGCATCTTCATTCTGCCCATCGCCGTCTATGGTCTGGCGGTAATGCCCGAGGGCTCGAACCCGGATATGTTCGCGCTGACTCTGCCCTTGTCGCAGGGCCAAAATGGCTTGGCGCTATTTGCGTTTATCGGCGGTTTCTCATCCGCCACTTCAATGATTATCCTCGAGTCCATCGCCCTCTCGATCATGGTCTCCAACCACATCATCATGCCCATGGTGCTCAAGCTCAGCGCCATCCGGCAGAATAGCGACGGGCAGGGCGTGACGCGGGTTCTCCTCATCGCCCGGCGCGTCTCGATCATCCTCATTCTGTCTCTGGGCTTCTTCTATTTCTTCTTCACCCGGGATTCCGACGCGCTCGCGCCCATCGGGCTGATTTCCTTCACTGCCATCGCGCAGTTCTTCCCGGCGCTGTTGGCGGCCATTTTCTGGCGTGACGCGTCGCTCAAGGCCGTGACGGCGGCCATTTCAGCCGGCTTCGTCGTCTGGGCCTGGAGTTGCTTCCTGCCCTCCTTCGACTCGGTTTCGCCTGCGGTTTCTGCCCTTCTCGATGCCGGGCCCTGGGGTATTTCATGGCTTCGGCCCGAAGCCATGTTCGGCCTCGAAGGGTGGGATCCGCTGGCCCATGCGGCTTTCTGGAGCCTGAGCATCAATATCGTGACCCTCGTTATCGGCTCGCTCATCACCTCGCCTTCGGCCCTCGAGCGGATCCAGGCCACCGCCTTTGTCGACGTCTTCCGCCATAGCGGCCTGCCGCAGCGCGTTTTCGTACCCGGCTCGGCCACCGCCAACGATCTCTTCTTCGTGGCCGAACGCGTTCTCGGGGAAAAGCGTGCCGCCGCGCTTTTCGAGATGGTCGCGCGCGAGCGGGGTGTCGATCCCGTGATGATGGAGCCCACGCCCGAATTCGTGGCCCATCTCGAGCGCGAACTGGCCGGATCGATCGGCGCCGCCTCGGCCCATGTCATGCTCTCGAAGGTGGTGGCGGGCGCTGACGTATCGCTCGAAGAAATGATGCAGATGGCCGACGAGACCCAGCAGGCCAAGGAGTATTCCCAGCGACTCGAGAAAACCTCCGAGGAGCTCCGCCTCACGGCCCAGAAGCTGGAGGACGCCAATGCTCAATTGCGCGAGCTCGACAGCCAGAAGGACGAATTCCTCAGCCAGGTCAGCCACGAAGTGCGCACGCCAATGACCTCAATTCGCTCCTTCTCGGAAATCCTGCTCGAGCCCGACGAACTGGACGAGGTCCAGCGTCATCGCTTTGTCTCGACCATCCACCACGAAAGCCTGCGCCTCACCAAGCTGCTCGACGAAATTCTGGACCTCAGCGCCCTGGAGCGCGGCGAGCGCAGTTGGGAAAACGTGCCGGTGGACGCCGAGGAGGCGCTCAACCGGGCGCTGGCGGTCTGCGATGCGCTGCTGCGGCAGAAGGGCTTTCAGGTCGAGTTCGGCGAGCGATCCGGCACGACTATGGTGGAGGGTGACGCCGACCGGTTGTGCCAGGTCTTTATCAATCTGATTTCCAACGCGGTGAAATACAACGATGCCCCCCAGCCGCGCCTCCGCGTGACCTCGCTGGTGCGATCTGGCAATTTCGTGGTCGACATCGCCGATAATGGCCCCGGCATTCCCAAGGCCGAGCGCACCCTGATCTTTGAAAAATTCGCCCGCGGACTGCGCGGCTCCGTCGATCAGACCGGCGCCGGTCTCGGCCTCGCCATCAGTCGCCAGATCGTGACGCGCATGAACGGCACCCTCGAACTGGCGCAGGGGCAGCTTTCGGGGGCCTGCTTCCGGCTGCGCCTGCCGATCCTGGGGCAGAAGTAGCGCTTGATCTATTCGTGCCCCGGATCCGGGATGTTGAGGATATGCCCGCAGGCCTTGCAGTGAACGGCGTCGGGCTCATGCTTGGAGAGCCCGCATTGCGGGCAGGGGAAGGTGATCTTGGCTGGCCGGAAGATCAGCTGCGCCAGCCGCACGAAGAGCGAAATGCCGATGATCATGATGACGATGGAGGCCATCTTGCCCCACGAGCCGGGCAGCGTGATGTCCCCGAAGCCTGTCGTCGTCATCGTTGTGACGGTAAAATAGAGCGCGTCTACATAGCCCGCGATGCCGCTCTCGTCGCCGACGAAAGCGGTGTAGACAAAGCCCGTCACCACGAACAGGAACACCAGCAGGTTGATGACCGCCTGGATCGTATCCTGGTATTCGCCCAGCCCGCGCTTTTTGAGCGGGCGCCAGATCAGGCCGGATCGCGTAATCGTCCACAGCCGGAGGATGCGCAGGAAACCGAGATTGAACAGCCAGGTGGGCGCCAGCAGGGTGGCGAGGATGAAGATATCGATGATGACGGGAAACTGGCGCAGCCATCGCCGGACATCGGTAGCGGCCAGCCCGCGCGCGACCAACTCGATGCCCAGAAGCGCGGCGACCGAATAGTCGAGCCAGAGAAAGACCGACTTGCCCCGCAAGAGCGGGCTCGCCACGAAAAAGGCGATGATCGCCACGTCGACAACCAGCACGATGGCCTGAAACCGAAGCGCGGCCGGCGTGTGTGAATGATAGAGAATGCGCAGCTTTTCGCGCAGTCGGCGCATGGCGCTCCTGCGCGACGCGCTGTTTTTGGGGCCGAGATCTTGGGACAGACTATTTCACCTTGTTTGGCATCGCTCAGAGCAGGCCGCCCAATACATAGGTGATGGACAGGCTGCCGCCAGTGCTGCCGCCCCCTATACCGGTCTTTCCGCCGCCCCCGCCCTGACAACCGCAATTGCCGCCGGTCGTTCCCCCGCTCGTTCCGCCCTGCGACGTCGAACCGGTGCCGCCGCCCTGGTTGTTCTCGCCCTGGTCGTCATTGTCGTCATCATCGCCCTGGTTGCCGCCGGTGCCCGTTCCGCCGCTTCCCGTTCCGTCCGTCGGGTCCGTCGTCGTGGTGCCGCCATCCGATTGCGTCGGCTCGTTTTCCTTTGGCCCGGTAGCAATCGGCGCCGCGATCTTTCCATCCTCGACCGTACTCAGTGAAGCGGGCGCAGAAGCGGCCGGTGCCTCGACGCATTGGGAGGCGCCGCTGACGCGAAAATCCCCGACGAGCAGGGACGGAAAACGTGCAAAACGAAAATTGGCGCTGCTGGCCCTGTGGGCGCCCTCTGCGTGCCCGATCTTCTGGGCGCCTCCCGGGCCAAAGGAGGCGATCTCGCAACGCTGCGCGAGATCCTGGCATTCACCGGCCGGAGAGCAGAGGCTGACCTCGCCCTCATACAGCATCACTTCCGTCCTGCCGCCTTCCACCAGCACATCGAATTTGGTGCCGCGCACGGCGATGGACGCGGTTGGCGTGCGGATCGAATAGGCCGATTTCGGCCCGTTTCCGGAAATGAAGCGAAAGCTGCCGGCCAGGGCATCGATGGCAAATTTGTCCGCCCCGCTGCCCGTCATCAGGTAGGATTCGATGAGCAGGGAGCTCTCTGGTCCCACGACCAGGCGTGTCTGGTCCGCAAAAAGGATCTGGACCTGTCCCGAGGCGCCGGTGGAAACGCGTTCTCCCAGGGAGATGTCTGCGCCGACCTGCAACACACGGTCGCTGGCGCCGAGACTGGCTACGGCGTCTGGGTTGACCCCGACTGCCGTACCCTCCGCAGCACCCGCCAGCGCAGTCGCCGCAAACAACATTGCAAGAACGACGAGGGACTTTCTCACTTTGCCTCCTCCCGCTGGTGCGGAGCAAAATCCGAGAGCTTCTAGGCGTCGACCATATCATCTGCGCCGCAATTGGGAATGGCGCCTGTGGCATTCCGGGTGAGCAGGAGCGCCATCTGTTGCTCCGGCGGGGCTCACGCGCTAAGAGCAGCAGGTTTGTTAGGCTGGTGTGCTGCCAGCAGAAGGATCCCCATGAAGCTGGCATTCGTCATTCCCGCCTATAACGAGGAGAAGCTGATCGGCACATGCCTCGAGTCGGTTCTGGCGGAGATCAAGCGTTCGGGCGTTGCGGCCGACGTCATCGTGGTCAACAACGCCTCGACCGACCGGACCGGCGAAATCGCGCGCAGCTTTACCGGCGTGCGCGTCGTCGATGAGCCCAAGAAGGGCCTGGTCAATGCGCGCGATGCCGGCTTTGCCGCGAGTGAAGGCTATGACCTCATCGCCAATATCGACAGCGACACCATTGTCCCGGAAGGCTGGCTCGATGTGGTCATGCGCGAATTTATGGGTGACAAGAAGCTTGTCTGCCTCAGCGGCCCCTATGTCTATTACGACATGGCTGCCCATAATCGCCTGATGATCGACATGTTCTACGTGCTGACCTATCTCATCTACCTGCTCAACCGTTTCGTTCTCAAGGTTGGCTCGGTGGTGCAGGGCGGCAATTTCGTCTTCAAGCGCGATGCCTGGGTCCAGGTTGGCGGATATGACCGCTCCATCGAGTTTTTCGGGGAAGATACCGATGTGGCCGTGCGCCTGTCCAAGGTCGGCGGCGTCAAGTGGACCTATGCCCTCAAGATGAAGACCTCGGGCCGTCGTCTGGAAGCGGAAGGCGTATTCCGCACGGCCGCGACCTATACGCTCAACTATTTCTGGGTCACCTTCCGCGGCAAGCCCGCGACCATGGAATACAAGGATGTCCGCAAGGACTGAGACAAAGCGCTCCACATTTTCCTGAATCGCTCATAGGATTGCGCTCGGCTGCATGACGCGGCCGGGGACGATCGGCACATGACCATCTCGTCGCAACTTCCGGTGGTGTTCCATGCCAAGGCCGGACCGTTGCTGCGTGCACTGTCGCTGACTCCGGGTCAAAATCTGGAGGCTCGCGTCCTCCATCAGGCCGCAGGCGGGATGACCCGGGTTCAGGTGGGGGGACAATTCCTCGCTCTCAACCTGCCCAATGCGCAGCCCGTGGGGACCATCCTCACCCTGGCCGTCCAGCAGGTCGACGGGCAAATGCGATTGGCGCTGCTGTCGAGCCGCCAGCCTCCGGCGCAATCGCAATCCCAGCCGGCGACCACCATCCAGCTCTCGCAAGGGCAGGGCGCACAAGGCCCGCTTCCGGCGCAGACCTATGGTCCTGCCAGCCAGGTCGCGCCTCAAACGGCCGGCGCCGGCAACAGCACCCAGACCGGTGCGCCGCCGGTTACCGCTTCGCCGCAGCCTGCAGCGGCCAGTCCCGGCGCGGGCACCGCGGCTTCCGCTGCGCCTCCGGGCACAGGTGCAAATGGGGCGGCAGCTGCGCGTGTCGGTGCGACGCCCTATGGCCCGATTTCGCCGGCCCCTCCCGGCCAGGGCCCAGCCCAGGCCGCGCTGGCCCAGATGGTGCAGCAGGCCATACCGCAGCAAGGCAGCCTGACCGCAGTGACCGGGCTTCTGACGGCCCTCTTGTCGCAATCGGGGCTACCTGAACCGCTGCTCAAGGCGGCCCGTCAGGTCCTCGGCAATCAGCTCGACCTCACCGGCAAGATCGACGGCGCGGCGCTCAAGGATGCAGTCACAAAGTCTGGCCTGTTCCAGGAGGCTGCACTAGCCGCAAATCGACCTGCCACAGCCGCCGCCGATATGAAGTCGGGCCTCCTGGCCCTTCGCCAGGGCCTCGGTCAGTGGCTTGGCAACGAGGGTCAACTATCGCCCATAGCCCGGCTGCCGCCGCCCTTGCGCGGCATGATCCCGCGCGTCCGCCAGCTCGAACAGCCAACCGCCCTTCTGCCCCTCGATCCCGAGGATGCCGGCCGGCTCCTGCTCGAGCGAACCGAAGGCGCGCTCTCGCGCTTGCGGCTCCATCAGCACGCATCGCTTCCGGAAGCCGGGCACCGCAGCGAAACGCAGTGGAATCTCGATCTGCCTATCGCAGTCGCCGGCTATCAGACCATTTTGCAATTGCAGATCCATCAGGATGCCCATTCGGATGCGGTTGAACCGGAGGAACGCAGTTGGCAGGTCAGTTTTGCCACCAATCTGCCTGATCTGGGCGAGGTCGGCGCCCAGATCTCGCTGCGCGGCAAACTCACCGGCATCCTGCTCTGGGCTGAACGAAAAGACGTCGTCGCCGATCTCGGAGACAGGGTCGAAGCCTTGCGCCAGGAGCTTGCCTCGGTTGGCCTCGTGCCGGGGGCGATCGTCGTGCGTGTCGGCCCGCCCGCTGAGCCCCTGTCCAATCGCAGGGCCGGCGCGGCTGTGGATGCACTCCTATGACTGAGCAACCGCCCTCCACCCAGCTCGCCGCGGCGCTTCAATATGAAAAGGGCGAGGATGCCGCTCCCCGCGTCGTTGCCAAGGGTAGGGGCTATGTCGCGGCCCAGATCGTGGCCCTGGCCGAAGAAAACGATATCGTCATCGAAGCCAATCCGATGCTGGCCGAAGCGCTGAGCCGGATCGAACTCGACGATACGATCCCTGTCGAACTCTATGAGGCCGTCGCCGTCATCATCGGCTTTATCCTGCGCCAATCCCCGCGTTGAGCATTGCGCCGCGCCCTTGGACTGCCCATCTCCATTAAAGCACACGGAAGGAGCGGCCCATGATCAGACCTGAAGACGAACGCGCCATCGAAGATCTTTTCGACCGGCTCGCCAATGTCGAGCGCAACAGCGGTGCGCGCGACAGGGACGCCGAACAGCTGATCTTTCAGCGCCTGCGGGAAAACCCGTCCGCGGCCTACTTCATGGCCCAGACCATCATCGTGCAGGAAGCGGCCCTGCGCGAGCAGCAGAAGCGCATCGAGACCCTGGAAGGACAGTCCAGCCAGCGTTCTGGCGGCTTTCTCGACGGTATTTTTGGCGATGATCGCCCCGCTCCGAAGTCGCAGGTCCGGCGTGGTCCCTGGGGGAATGTGGAGGAAGCGCCGCGTCCCGAACCGCGTGGTGGTTCAGGCTTTCTGGCGGGCGCTGCGCAGACCGCTTTGGGCGTCACAGGTGGCGTGCTTCTGGGTAGCGCCATCGCCGGCATGTTCGGCGGCGGCGGAGAAGCCACTGCCGCAGAAGCCGATGTGCCTGCCGACCCTCCAGCCGAGGATCCGGGCATCGACGACGGTGGCGGCGATTGGAGCGATTTCGATATCGGCGGCGATTTCTAGGCGCGGCTAGCGACTGCGCTTTTCGTAGAACTCGTTTCCGCCCGCCTCGAGCACGTAATACATATTGTTATAGGGGAAGCGCAGGCCCGCTGTGTGGAAATGCTGGGCATTGCGCACCCCCGGGTGCCGCGCGCCGCGCAAGACTTGGTCGGACATCTGTGCGGCCAGTACCGCGCCGCTGTCGGTCATCGGCTTGGTGAGCACACCCTGGGCGAATTGATTCTTCTGCCCCACGACCCCGCAGACGCTCTTGGGATAGCGCGGATCGTGCAGACGGTTCATCACCACGGTTCCCACCGCCAGCATGCCGTCGGCGCTGGAGCGGTTGGATTCGAAATACATCGCCCGCATCAGACATTCCTTGTCGCTCATCTGGTTGAAGGCGAAGTTCATGCCCAAAAAGCTGCAGCCACCGAGGCTGGTGGCCACAAGGGTCATGGCGATGGCGCGGGATGCGATGGTGACGAGGCGGCGCATGGGAAATCTCCGGCGTGTTGCCCAAAGGCAGCTTTGACCGAAAATGCGCCGTCACCCTTAAGGAAACGCTGACCGGGAGGGTAAACGAAGTCTTACTTGCGGCCGCTGAAGAGGTGGGCGAGCAGCAATGCCGTTCCCACGA
Organism: Devosia sp. FJ2-5-3; assembly: GCF_029201545.1. Lineage (NCBI taxonomy): Bacteria > Pseudomonadati > Pseudomonadota > Alphaproteobacteria > Hyphomicrobiales > Devosiaceae > Devosia > Devosia sp. FJ2-5-3. Next base: position 2,108,764 of record NZ_CP104007.1, read on the forward strand.
TGGCCAGCGCCGGCAGCGGATCACGCCGCACCGCCTCGGCCCCCCTCACGGCCTTGCGTCCCGCGACGCCTGCCAGCCAGGCGCCTTGCCTTGCCGCCTCGCGGCTCCATTCATTGGCGGTATGATGCGCTTCCCGCGAGAGGACGGCGCTGATTTCGCCGATGTCGCGACGCAATTGATCGACCTGCGCGCTCAGCCGATCGGGCAGGCCGGAATGGTGACGACGGCTGGGGAAAAGATCTTCCAGGTTCATGACGCTCTCCTGTTGTTCCCCGGTGGAACGTCATTGTGTCGCGAGAGTTCCGACTTCGTCCTTGCAAAGGCTTTTTCCGCACGCCATGTAATTTCGGCAGGAGCCGCCAATGACCATCAAGAGCACCGATCGCCTCAACAGATTGTTCGACCGCCTGGAGCGGCGCATCCCGGGCTTCGCTGCGAGGGCGCTCGCGCGGGTGCGACGGCCGGAGGCGCGCTTTGTCCGCATCCCGCTGGGCATCCTGCTGGTGCTGGGCGGCATTTTCAGCTTCCTGCCGGTCCTGGGCATCTGGATGCTGCCGCTTGGCCTGTTGCTGCTGGCCGTCGACCTCATTTTTCTCCAGGGTCCGGTCAACATGGCCATCCTGCGCGGCAGCCGTAAATGGACCACCTGGCAGCGCTCGCGCCGCGACAAGAAGGCCGCCAGTCACCGCCCGGAGTAATGGGCCTCGATCCGTTCGACGGCATCGGCAAGATTGCGGTCGACGACGTCGAGATATTGCGTCCAGTCCGTCAGCTTTTTGAGCTCATGCGCGCCGTCCGAAATACCGCGCAGCGCCAGGAGCGGCACATTGAACCCCTGGCAGGCGCGCAGCACCGCAAAAGTCTCCATATCCACCATGTCCTCGCCCACCGCCTCATAGGCGGCACCGGTAACCACATTGGCACCGGTCGAGAGCGTTGCCGGCCGTAAGCCGGGGATCTGCGGTTCGAGCGGCAGGGTCGGTGGCAGGTCGGTGAGCGGCGTCACGCCGCGCGCAAACCCCAGCGCCGAGGCGTCCATATCGCGATAGCAGACGGAAATTGCCTGGTAGACCGCACCATGCTCGAGCGTACGTGACCCGGCCGACCCCAGCGACACCACCAGCGCCGGCAGGTCAGCCTGGCGCTCCGCCAACGCCCGCGTCGTCGCGATCGCCGCTTCCACCGGGCCGATCCCGATCATCACCGGAGCAATTCGTGCCCGCAGGCAGGCGCCATATTCGGCCTCGGCGGCCATCAGATAGAGGATGTTCATGGCCCCGTTCTTATCATGGCTGCCATGCCTGCCAAGCGCTGGTTGTTTGCCGTTCCGTAACCGAATGATGACAGATTGAATGCGTGTTCCGCCAGGAGGCGGATGAGACAAGGCAGGATGTCGTGCGTTTCGCGGTTATTGAAGGCAGCAGGGAATGGACTGAGCCCCTCGAGCGGGCCGAAACCGGTCACAAGCTCGTCCAGGTCGAACAGGTTCACGCCGAGGCGCGACGGCGCCTCCGAGGGCTCAAGCTGGATGAGTGGCGCGTGCGCGAATTCGTGACCGGCACTCCCATGCCGGACAATATCCGTCATCAATCCCTGCAGATCGAATTTGCCGCCCAGGCGATCGCCCGGCTGTCGCCGATCCCCGAGGATTTTGCCGACGACGTCTATTGGCCGCGCGTCTGGTAGGACCGGTCTTCACCGAAAAAAATGCCCGGTGGCGCCGGGCAATCAAAAAGCGAAAGGCGGCTCTCAGGCCGCCTTTTTCGTTCGCACCGCACGCTTGCGCGCCGGTTTGATGGTCTGGGCCGCTTCGCTGGCCAGTTGGGTGATGGCCTTGAACCAATAGGCCTGGTCCTGTCCCTGGGGACGGCCATCCTGTTCCCAAAGTGCATAGGCCCGTTTCTGGATGTCGTCATTCATGGCGGAATTCCCGGTTTGCCAATACCGTTCCAGCCTTGCGCGGCAAGGTTAATGAAGCCCTAACAAGGCCGCCAACCGCTGCAAACGTGACCCTCAGATGTCGAGATCGGTCACGAAAGCCGCATTTTCCTGGATGAAGTCGAAGCGCGATTCCGGCTTGTTGCCCATCAGGCGGTCGACCGTCAGCTTGGTCGCGTCCCGGTCATCGAGGATTTTCACCTGCAGCAGCGTTCGCGACTTCGGAGACATGGTGGTCTCGCGCAGATGCACATATGGCATTTCGCCGAGGCCTTTGAAGCGGGTGATATCCACCTTGCTCTTGCCGCTGAATTCGGTCGCCATCAATTCGTTCTTGTGCTCGTCGTCGCGGGCATAGAGCGTTTTGCCGCCCTGGCTGATGCGATAGAGCGGCGGCAGGGCGAGGAACAAATGTCCGTTCTCGATCAGCCGCGGCATTTCCTGGAAAAAGAACGTCATCAGCAGCGAGGCAATATGGGCGCCGTCTACGTCGGCGTCGGTCATGATGATGATCTTGTCATAGCGCAGATCGTCTTCGATATAGCGGTCCCGCGTGCCACAGCCGAGCGCCTGGATCATGTCCGCGATGGCCTGGCTGGCATGCACCTTGTCGCGGCTTGCGCCGGCCACGTTGAGGATTTTTCCGCGCAGCGGCAGCACCGCCTGGTTGGCGCGGCTGCGCGCCTGCTTGGCCGATCCACCGGCCGAGTCGCCTTCGACGATGAACAGTTCTGCGCCCTGGGCGGCGTTCTGCGTGCAGTCGGCCAGCTTGCCGGGCAGGCGCAGCTTTCGTGTCGCGCTTGCGCGATCGATTTCCTTTTCCTTGCGGCGACGCAGGCGCTCCTCGGCCCGGTCGATCGCCCAGTCGAGCAGTTTGCCGGCCTGTTGCGGCGATGCGGCCAGCCAGTGGTCGAAGGCGTCGCGCAGCGCCGTGTCGACAATCCGGGTTGCCTCGCCCGAGGCCAGCTTGTCCTTGGTCTGGCCGACGAATTCGGGCTCGCGCACGAAGACCGACAGCATGGCCGAGCAACTGGCCAGCACGTCCTCGGCAGTCAGGTTTGCGGCGCCCTTGTTCTTCGTCAGTTCGGCATAGCCCTTGAGGCCGCGCAACAGCGCCATGCGCAGGCCCGCTTCGTGGGTGCCGCCGTCCGGCGTCGGGACGGTATTGCAATACGATTGCATTCCGCCATCGCCAAGTGTCCAGGCAATTGCCCACTCGACCGAGCCGTGGCTGCCCGGGCGCCCGACCTTGCCGGCAAAAATTTCGTCGGTAACCCGCGTTTCGCCCTCGATCCGGGCTGTCATGAAGTCCTTCAGCCCGTCCGGATAGTGGAACACGGCCTTGGCCGGCACCTCGTCCGTGGCCAGGCTCTCGTCGCAGCTCCAGCGCAACTCGACGCCGCCGAACAGATAGGCCTTCGCCCGTGTCATCCGGAAAATGCGACCGGCCGAAAAATGCGCCGTCGGTCCGAAAATCTCGGGGTCGGGGTGGAAGCGCGTGGTGGTGCCGCGCCGGTTCTGCACACGGCCGACATTTTCGACGTCCTGCACCACCTTGCCCCGCGAAAAGATGATGCGGTGCAATTGCTGGTCGCGCGCCACCTCGACGATCATGTCGTCGGAGAGCGCGTTCACAACCGAGACGCCGACGCCGTGCAGGCCGCCTGAGGTCTCATAGGCCTTGCTGTCGAACTTGCCGCCGGCATGAAGCACGGTATGCACGATTTCCAGGGTCGACCGGTTGGGGAATTTCGGGTGCTTTTCGACCGGGATGCCGCGGCCATTATCGGTAACGGTAATGTATCCGTCAGCGCCCACATGCACTTCAATCCGATTGGCGTGGCCAGCAATGGCCTCGTCCATGGAGTTGTCGATCACTTCGGCGAAGAGGTGATGGTAGGCGTTGGCGTCCGTGCCGCCGATATACATGCCGGGCCGGCGCCGAACGGGCTCCAGTCCCTCGAGGATCTCGATGTCCGCGGCGCTGTAGCTCTCCGGAGGCGGAACACTGGCCCGCGCTGCAGGCTTGGCCGGCGCCGGCTTGAGTTGAGGGGCACCACCGAAAAGATCATCATCAGGCTGCGACATGCAGGGTCCACGCTATGGAGGGGGCGAATCAGTCGTTAGGGAACCAGCACAATACCGAACTGCGCCGTTCCCGTCCTGTTCTGGCCTGTTTTCCCCTGAAAAGCCAGGGAGCGCTGAGAACGCTCGGGCGTTCAGCACAGGTTCAGGCGATTTTGCCGAAGCTTGGCCAGAGGGGCAGGGAGGTTGGTATGAAGACCATATTGGTTGGGTTTGCGGCTTTGGCAATAGGGGCCGCGCTGAGTGCGCCGGTCCAGGCCCAGGGTGGGTTCAATTTCGGTTTCCGGTTCGGCGACCAGATGACCGATTTTTATCCGCAGCGCGCCATCTGTCTCACAGACCGGCAAATACGCGAAGCGATCGCGCGGCGCGGCTACACCGATATAGCGCTCAATGTTCCCAATGACAGGCGCATCGAGGTGCGTGCCGTCCAGGATGGCTGGGTCTATCTCATCGATTTCGATTTCTGTGCCAATCGGGTGCGCGGCGTGAGGGCTTTGCGGCCGGCCGGATGATTGGGACAGTTTCGTCCCAAGATGTGCCGCCAAATTTACTCCTCGTTTGCTTCTTGAAAGCACTTTCTTAAGTGCGCGCTGCTAAACATGTGGTCATACGGTTTTTGTTTGGAGTTGCCGTATGCGTGCCGATTTCGGGTCCAGTTCTGCGTATCCAGTGACCCGAAAAGGCGCCGCTTTATCAGGCGTTTGGCCTCAAGCCGGGTTGTTCAGTATTGCGTACCGGCTGGCCACGCTCAGGGCGTCGCGTTTAGGCGTCCTCGCCGCTGTGTCGGCCATTTTCTACTTCGTCTGAACCCTTGCATCGGCTTTGCCGCTCATTTACCCTCCTTTCGTCCAGTCGAGTCCACAGGAGGGGTGCATGACCAAGTTCTACACCCATCGCCAGCGTGGTCCCGTTTGTGCCCTGTGGCTTTTGCTGCAGGGCTGACCAGCCGGTCCGGACGCTTTTGCTCCCACCCTTCTGGTTTGCCCTTCCGGTAGCCGACCTCTCTGGTCCGGCTATGCTTCTTAGGTTACGGCGCTGTGCGCCACACCCGGAAAGACATTCCAATGGCGACGATCAGCCTCCGCAATGCGGGCCTGCGCTCCAGCAATATCCTCTTCTCAAATCTCAGTTTCACGCTCGGTGATGGCGACAGGCTTGGCCTGGCGGCGCCCAATGGCCGAGGCAAGTCCACGCTTTTGCGCGCACTCATCGGCGAGGCCGAACTCAGTGAAGGCGATATCACGACCTCGCGCGGCCTGACCTTCGGTTCCGTGCCGCAGGATTTACCCCCGGACGCCGGCGATTTGCCTGCACGGGACTTTGTCGCCCTGGGATTGTCGCCTGCCGAGCGAGAGGCCGAGAGCTGGCGAGCCGATGTCGCGCTCGATGAGTTCGGTTTTCCACTTGAGCTTGCGACCCGCCCGATGAGCGCCCTCAGTGGCGGCTGGCAGCGACTGGCCCTCATTGCCCGGGGCTGGGTGGGCAATCCCGACGTCCTGCTGCTCGACGAGCCGACCAATCATCTCGATCTCGGCCGCATCCTTGCGCTGGAGAAATGGGTGGCACAACTTCCGCGCTCCACCATCCTCATCATCGCCAGCCATGACCGCCAGTTCCTCGATGCGGTAACCAATCGCACGCTCTTCGTCCGGCCAGATCACTCCGTCTTTCTGCCCTTGCCCTATAGCGCTGCCCGAAAGGCGCTCGAGGAAATGGATCAGGCGGCGGAGGTGCAGCGGGAGCGTGACCTTCGAGAGGCCACGCACCTGCGCAAGCAGGCGGCCAAGCTGACCAATATCGGCATAAACTCGGGCAGCGATCTGCTGACGGTCAAATCCAAGCAATTGCGCGAGCGCGCCGAGAAAATCGAAAATCAGGTCGTTTCGGTCCACAAGGAGCGGACGGGGAAGGTGATGCTGGGCAATAGCGGCGCCGAAGCCAAGGTGATGCTGGCGCTTGAAAACGTCCCTGTCACCGCGCCCGACGGCACTTTGCTCTTCACCATCGACAAGCTCCTTATGTTCCAGGGCGACCGGATCGTGCTGCTCGGCCGGAATGGGGCGGGCAAGTCGCAATTGATGCAGCTGGTGTCGCGTGCCCTGTCCGGCGAGGCAATTGCCGGCATTCGTGTCAGTCCTCAGCTCGTGGCCGGCTATCTCGACCAGGCGCTCACCTGGCTGCCATCCGCACAGACGCCGCTCGATTATCTGGTCAGTGCATTCGATGAAGGCGACCGGCGCTCGATCAGCCTGCTCGCGGGAGCCGGCTTCGAACCCGAACGTCAGGGCAAGCCGATCCGCACGCTTTCACTCGGTCAGCGGGCGCGCCTCGCGCTCCTTGCTCTCCGGCTCAAGCGTCCGAACTTTTATCTCCTCGACGAGCCGACCAATCATCTCGACATCCCCGGGCAGGAGCAGCTGGAGGCCGACATCGCCGAACACGGCGCGACCTGTCTCCTCGTCTCCCATGACCGCGCCTTCCTGCGCAGCATCGGCACCCGCTATTTCGAGATCGTCGGCAAGCGGCTGAAGGAAGTCGACGGCCCCGAGCATTTCCTTACGCAAATGTCCCAGGGCTGACGCCATCGTCCCGACGAGTCGGGCCCGCTACGCGGCGGGCCCCGAACAGCCGCGCGCGCATGAGCGAATTCTCACTTCAAGCCGACTCAACGTTAACCGTCTGCTAGCGGATACTAACGAAACGCTAACCAATAATCCGTCGTCCCCGCTGTTCCCGGTCTTCCATGCTGGACGAGAACAGAAATCGAACATATAAGAACATAATGGAAACAGGAGACGGAAATGCTCGATTTTCTCAAGGACTTCGCTGCCTTCGTAACCCTCGGGGCCTTCACCATCGGATTCCTGACCTGGATGGATATCCTGAGCAAACTGGTGTGATCGCTGTGGAATTCGGGCAGGGTGATTTGACCCTGATCCCCGGCTGGACCAAGGTCCGCCCAGGAGATCAATATGCACGGCCCCGGCTTTATCCACCTGCACGTCCACTCTGCCTTCTCGCTTCTTGAAGGCGCCATTCAGCTCGAAAACATCCTCAAACTTGCCGCCGCGGATGGACAGCCGGCGCTGGGGCTCGCGGACACAAGCAATCTGTTCGGTGCCCTCGAATTCTCTGAAAAGGCTACGAAAAAAGGCATTCAGCCGCTGATCGGCGTCGAACTGCCGATCGATTTCGCCGCCGCCGAGGAGCGGGTGAGCGAGCGCGGTCATGTGGCCTGGGCGGGTAAGTCGAGCGTCGTCCTGATGGCACAGTCTGAGGAGGGGTTTGCCAATCTCTCCCGCTTGGTCTCGCGCGCCTATATGGAGGGCGAGAACGGCTTTGCCCGCCTCAAGCTCGACTGGCTTTTCCCCGAAAGCCTGTCTGGTCTCATCTGTCTTTCGGGTGGACCCGAAGGGGCCATCGACATGCCCTTCGCCCAGGGGCAGGACGCCAACGCCCTGCGCCGGCTCGACCGACTGGCCGATCTCTTCGGTGACCGATTCTACATTGAATTACAGCGCCATGGCCGCCCGCAGGAGCTGGCTGTCGAGCCTCGCCTGATCGATTACGCCTATCGCAAGGGCGTGCCGCTGGTCGCGACAAACGAGCCGTTCTTCAAATCCGCCAAGGAATATGAAGCCCACGACGCCTTGCTGGCCATCGCCGGCGGCTCGGTGCTGGCGCAGACCGAACGCCGCAAGCTCAACGACCAATACTATTTCAAGACCCGCGCGGAGATGGTCGAGCTGTTCGCCGATCTCCCCGAAGCCCTTGACATGACTGTCGAAATTGCCCGGCGTGTCGCCTATCGTCCGCGCACCCGTGGCCCGATCCTGCCCAAGTTCGCCGCCGATCCGAATGCGAGCGAGGACGAGGTCGTCGCCGCGGAAGCGGCCGTCATGCGCAAGATGGCGGTTGACGGGCTGAACATGCGCATTGCGAGCACGGGCATTGCTCCCGGCAAGACCGAAGCCGAGTACCGCGACCGCTTGGACTTCGAGCTCAGCATCATCCAAAAGATGAAATTTCCGGGCTACTTCCTTATCGTTGCTGACTTTATTCAATGGTCGAAGGCGCAGGGCATCCCGGTCGGACCGGGTCGTGGGTCTGGCGCTGGGTCTCTCGTCGCCTACGCCTTGACCATCACCGACCTCGATCCGCTCCGCTACAATTTGCTGTTCGAACGCTTCCTCAATCCGGAACGCGTGTCGATGCCCGACTTCGATATCGACTTCTGCCAGGACCGCCGCGAGGAGGTCATCGACTACGTCCAGAAGAAGTACGGGGCCGAGCAGGTCGCGCAAATTATCACCTTCGGAACGCTGCAGGCCCGCGCCGTGCTGCGCGACGTCGGGCGCGTGCTGCAGATGCCCTATGGTCAGGTCGACCGCATCTGTAAGCTGGTGCCTGCCAACCCTGCCGACCCTTGGTCCGTCGAGCGTACGCTCAAGGAGGTGCCGCAGTTCAAGCAGATGGTCGACGACGACGAGACCGTTGCCCAACTCGTTGAAATCGCCCAGGCGCTTGAGGGTCTCTTCCGCCACGCTTCGACCCACGCCGCCGGTATCGTCATCGGTGACCGTCCGTTGCAGGAATTGTTGCCGCTCTATCGCGATCCGCGCTCGGAAATGCCGGTAACGCAGTACAATTTGAAGTGGGTTGAACCTGCCGGTCTCGTGAAGTTCGACTTCCTCGGCCTCAAGACGCTGACCACGATCCAGTATGCCGTCGCCATGGTGCGCAACCGCGGCGTCGAGATCGATATCGACACCATCCCCATCGATGATGCGGCCACTTATAATCTTTATGCCCGCGGCGACACTTACGGCATCTTCCAGTTTGAAAGTCCCGGCATGCGTCGGGCGCTGATGGATCTCAAGCCCGACCGCATCGAAGATCTGATCGCTATGAACGCGCTCTATCGGCCTGGTCCGATGGACAATATTCCGAGCTTCATTGACCGAAAACACGGGCGCGAGGATGTCGCTTACCCGCATCCGACGCTGTCGACCGTGCTCGACGAGACTTATGGCATCATCGTCTACCAGGAGCAGGTGATGCAGATCGCGCAGCTGCTCTCGGGCTACTCGCTCGGCGAAGCCGACATGCTGCGCCGCGCCATGGGTAAGAAGGATCGCGCCGAAATGGACCGCCAGCGCGTCCGTTTCCGCGACGGCTCGGCGAAAGAGGGCGTCAGCGAAAAGCTCGCCGACGAAATCTTCGACCTGCTGGCAAAATTCGCGAACTACGGCTTCAACAAGAGCCACGCGGCCGCCTACGCTTGGGTGTCGTATCAGACGGCCTATCTCAAGCAGCATTTCCCGCACGAATTCTACGCCGCGTCGATGACGCTCGACATGGCCCAGACCGACAAGCTGAGCGATTTCCGCCGCGAGGCCGGAAAGAAGAAGATCGAGGTCGTTCCGCCCTGCGTCAACAAATCCGAGGTCGTATTCTCGGTGAAGGAGGACCGCATCCACTATGGTCTTTCGGCGGTAAAGGGCGTGGGCCGCGCTGTGGCCGAGCACATCGTCGAAATGCGCGGCGACACTCCGTTCAAGGATCTCGGCGATTTCGCCCGTCGGGTGGATCCGCGGGCCCTCAACAAGAGGACGCTCGAAACGCTGGTCAACGCCGGTGCCTTTGATGGTTTGGTGGAGCGTCGCGAGATCGCCTTTGCCGCTGTCGAAACGATCATCGGCACGGCACAGGCCCTCGCCAGCGAGCGGAACGAGGGGCAGTGGAACATGTTCGCGTCAAGCGAGCCCGAGCCCTTCCGCCTGCCCACCGGAGTGCCTGCCTGGAACTCAACCGAACGCGCCGATCGCGAGCTGTCGGCCATTGGCTTTCACCTGTCGGCCCATCCGCTCGATGCCTATTCGGACCTGTTCGAGAGGCTCCGCGTCCAGCGCTGGAGCGACTTCGAACGTGCGGTAAAAGACGGGGCAGGGGCAGGGCGACTGGCGGGGACCATCTCCGGGCGAAATGATCGGCGCACGCGAAAAGGCACGCCGATGATGATTCTGAGCTTGTCGGATCAGAGCGGTACCTTCGAGTGCATCGCCTTCTCCGAACAGATCAACGATTTTGGTTCAATCCTTCAGCCTGGCAATTCAGTCATTCTTGAAGTTGGGGCCGAGGAGCGTGCCGAGGGCATTAGTCTTCGTCTTGTTTCGGCCAAGCCCATTGAGGGTCTCGCTGAGCGGATCGATCGTCAGCTCACCGTGTTCCTTGCCGACGAACGCGCACTCGGGCCGACCAGTGCCCAGCTCAAGCGCGGCGGCAATGGATCGGTCAATTTCGTGGTGATCCGCGACGGTGGGTCGCGCGAGTATGAAATTATGCTGCCCGGCAAATATGCCGTTACCGCAGAAGTGGCCGGCGGCATAAAGGCCCTCGAAGGCGTTACGGACGTCCGCTTCCACTAGCGGTCGTCTTTTCACGCGCGGGGTTAAGTCAGGTCGCTGCCGCAAATGGGTGCGGGGGGCGCCAGTCGTGAGGTAGTCGCGCGGCATATACGCCGCACCCTGCCTCAGGGGATTGTCGCGCCAAACGCTTGCGCACTGGACGATTGTCGCATATATCGCCCACGCGTTCGGCGTTTGACCGACGCAATCACACACACGGGGCCGGGCATCTCATTTTTGAGGGACCCATCCGGTGGCGGGCAACCGCCGCACTGCTCCGTGGCGGCATAACCGGTAAAGGATAGCCAAATGGCACTGCCAGAATTCTCCATGCGTCAGCTCCTCGAAGCTGGTGTTCACTTCGGCCACCAGAAGCACCGCTGGAACCCGAAGATGGAACGCTTCATCTTTGGCGTTCGCAACGACATCCACATTCTCGATCTGTCGCAGACCGTTCCCTCGCTGAGCCGCGCCCTGCAGCTCGTGTCGGACACCGTCGCTGACGGCGGCCGCGTGCTGTTCGTTGGTACCAAGCGCCAGGCCGCTCCGCTGGTCGCCGAGGCTGCCAAGCAGTCCGCCCAGTACTATGTGAACTCCCGTTGGCTGGGCGGCACGCTCACCAACTGGCAGACCATCTCGAACTCGATCTCTCGCCTGCGCGAGCTCGAATCGATGAGCGACGATGATCGCAACCTGCGCACCAAGAAGGAGCGCCTGATGATGAGCCGCGAGCAGGAGCGTCTTGAGCGCGACCTCGGCGGTATCAAGGACATGGGCAATGTGCCTTCGCTCCTGTTCGTCATCGACACCAACAAGGAAGCCAACGCGATCAAGGAAGCCCGTCGCCTTGGTATCCCGGTCATCGCGATCGTCGACACCAACAGCGATCCGGACATGATCGACTACGCCATCCCGGGCAATGACGACGCCAGCCGCGCACTCGAGCTCTATGTCTCGCTGATCTCGCGCGCTGCCATCGACGGCATCAGCCGTTCGTCCAGCGCTCTGGGCGCCGACATCGGTGCTTCGGCAGAAGCTCCGGCCGAAGACCTGCCGTCCGAAGGCTAAGCCGTCATCCAAGTCCGGTATTCCGGATTTGTCCTGAACAGAACTATGCGGCCCCGAAGGCGGGGCCGCTCATGAGGTGAACCCATGGAAATCACTGCTGCACTGGTTAAGCAGCTCCGCGATCTGACCGGCGTCGGAATGATGGACTGCAAGAAGGCCCTGGCCGAAACCAATGGCGACATGGAAGCTGCCGTCGATTGGCTGCGCACCCGTGGCCTGGCCAAGGCTGCCAAGAAGGCCGATCGCGTTGCTGCTGAAGGCCTGGTGGGCGTTGCTACGTCGGGCACCAAGGCTTCCGTCGTCGAAGTGAACTCTGAGACCGACTTCGTTGCCCGCAACGAGCAGTTCCAGAACATCGTCTCCTCGGTGGCCAAGCTCGCTCTCGATGCCGACGGCGATGTTGCCAAGCTCGGCGAAATGCCGTTCCCCGGCGCTGGCCACTCCGTGTCGGCTGAGCTGACCGAAGCGATCTCCAAGATCGGCGAGAACATGAACCTGCGCCGCACGCAGACCCTCGCGGTCAGCGATGGCGTGGTGGAAAGCTATGTTCACAACGCCGTCAAGACTGGTCTGGGCAAGATCGGTATCCTGGTCGCTCTCGAATCGACCGGTGACAAGGCTGCGCTGTCTGCCCTCGGCAAGCAGCTCGCCATGCACATCGCCGCTGCCCAGCCGCAGGCCATTTCGCCTGACGAACTGGACCAGGACGTTGTTGCCCGCGAGCGCGCCATCATCCTCGAGCAGGTCAAGGAATCGGGCAAGCCCGCCGAGATCGCCGAGAAGATGGTCGAAGGCCGCATGCGCAAGTACTTCGAAGAAGTGACCCTGCTCAGCCAGGTGTTCGTGATCGACGGCGAGACCAAGGTCTCCGACGCGATCAAGAACGCCGAGAAGGATGTCGGCGCGCCGATCAAGCTGACCCAGTTCGTGCGTTATGCGCTCGGCGAAGGCATCGAGAAGGCCGAGACGGACTTCGCCGCCGAAGTCGCGGCAACTGCCGGCGTCAAGTAAGACGCAAACGATCTTGTGAGCGGGCCGCAGGCCCGTTCACTGCTCTCCGACGTTCACTTCGGATTGAGCATATCCTGAACAGAAATCAAAACGCGTGGGCAACGCCTTCATTCGAAGGCGATTTTGCCATAGGGTCTACCCGGTCATGCCAGGACAGGGGCCTGCATGCAAATAATCATGAGGTCTTCCGATGGTATCGGCTTATAAGCGCATTCTGCTCAAGGTTTCGGGCGAGGCGCTGGCGGGAGACAATTCCTTCGGTATCGAGCCGCCCTTCCTGCAAGCCGTTGCCAAACAGATTGCCGATGTCGCGCGCTCCGGAACGCAAGTGGCCATCGTGGTCGGCGGCGGCAATATCTTCCGCGGCATGGCTGGCGCAGCGGATGGCACGGATCGTGTCACCGCGGACCTGATGGGCATGCTTGGCACAATGATCAACGCGCTGGCGCTCTCCAATGCGATTACGCGGCAGGGCGTGAAGTCCAAGCCCTTCAGTGCCGCGACCATGCCCTCGGTTGCCGATACATACACCGCGCGCGACGCAAAGCAGGCCCTTGAAGAGGGGTTCGTCGTCGTCCTGGGTGGTGGTACAGGAAATCCGTTTTTCACCACCGACACGGCTGCCACATTGCGCGCGATAGAGCTTGAATGCGATGTAGTGCTAAAGGGTACCAAGGTTGATGGTGTGTACTCCGAGGACCCGATAAAGAACCCGAATGCGCAGCGCTACGCTCAAATTAGCTATGACGATGTGATCAGCCAAAATCTCAAGGTCATGGATACGGCCGCATTCGCGCTTGCCCGCGACAGCCGCATGCCGATAATCGTATACGCACTGGATGACGCGGCTGGACTTTCAGGGCTCCTGGAGGGAGATGGACGGTTTACCCGCGTGGGGGATCCGCTCTAGGCCCGCACTATCGCGGTGCCCACTGCGGCGCCAATTTGAAAAAGGACATGCTGCGCCCTAGACTGGCGCTGCAAACGGACCAGAAGGATAGAGGCCATGGCCTACGATCTCAGCGATCTCAAGAATCGAATGCAAAAATCGATCTCGTCGCTCAAGGATGAATTGTCCGGCCTCAGGACGGGTCGTGCCAGCGCCAGCCTGCTCGAGCCTGTCACCGTCGATGCCTATGGTTCGCGCATGCCGCTCAATCAGGTCGCAACCGTGACCGTCCCCGAGCCGCGCATGCTCTCCGTGCAGGTGTGGGATCGCGGCATGGCCAACGCCGTGGAGAAGGCGATCCGCGACAGTGGGTTGGGTCTCAATCCAATGGGTGAGGGGCAGGTCATTCGCGTGCCGCTCCCGGAGCTCAACGAGCAGCGCCGCAAGGAACTGGCCAAGGTCGCCCACACCTATGCAGAGGCAGCCCGCGTTGCCGTGCGTCATATTCGCCGCGATGGCATGGATGCTCTTAAAAAGTCCGAAAAGGATGGCGACATGAGCCAGGACGATGCCAAGAAGCAGTCCGAACTCGTGCAGAAAGCCACAGATGCAGCTGTTACCGAAATCGACAGCATCGTTGCCGCCAAGGAACAGGAAATCATGCAGGTCTAAGACCTGTAATTCCTGCGCCAGGAGGGGCGTCGATGGGTAGCGATCCTGCCGTCAAATTCAGCCTGGGCTCCGGCCCAGGCTTGCGCATTCCGGCTCACCTGGGTGTGATCATGGACGGCAATGGCCGCTGGGCTCAGGCTCGCGGAAAGCGCCGGACTGAGGGTCACGTTGAAGGGGTGAAGGCGCTCCGCAATCTGGTTGAGCTGTGCATCACCTATCGCGTCGGGTATCTGACGGTATTCAGTTTCTCGTCGGAAAACTGGGCCCGCCCGCCCGAAGAAGTGTCTTTCATTTTCAACCTGTTGCGCCGGTTTGTGGCGTCTGACCTTCAGCGGCTTATCCGCAACAATGTCAGGGTTCGCATCGTCGGCTCGCGAAACGGGCTTGATGCCTCTCTCATTCGTCTTATCGACGATGTGGAGGCGCAGACGGCACACAATACCGGCCTCGTGCTGGTGGTCGCCTTCAATTATGGGGGCAAGACCGAGATCGTCGATGCCATCAAGACATTGGCGCGCCGCGTTGCTGATGGCGAGCTTAGTCCGGAGCACATCAATGCCGACATGGTAGAGAGTGCGCTTTACACCGCCGGCATTCCTGATCCGGACCTCATCATCCGCACCAGCGGGGAGCAGCGCCTCTCCAATTTCCTTTTGTGGCAGGCGGCCTACTCAGAATTCGTTTTCATTCCCGAAAACTGGCCTGATTTCGACGAGGCCTGTTTCCTTCGCGTGCTTGAAGAATACTCTCTTCGAGACAGGCGGTTTGGCGGAATTGGAGCTGCAGCGCATTGAGCGACCAGGGCAAGGCACCTTCCGAAGCGTCGACCAAGCGCCGTAACTGGGCCGATATCGGACCCCGGCTCGCTTCCGCGGCAGTGCTCATAGCCTTGACCGCAACGGCGCTCTACCTCGGCAGCTATTTTTTCTCGGGCATTGTCGGCGCTGTCTATGCCGGGGCTTACAGGGAATGGGAGGGCATGGTCTCCCGTGCGCCCCTCACGCCCGCAGGCATGGTGCTGATCGGGCTGATCGCGCTTTCAGGGCTCGTTTATCCGCTCGTCGGCTTTCTTGGCTCCGTGGTGCTGGTCTGCATCGCCTGTGCGATCGCATTGGGCATGGGCCGAGAGCAATTCGTCTGGCGCGCCGGAGGCCTAATCCTGTTCGGTGTACTGATTGCCGGGGCCGTGAGTATGCGTGGGGATACGATGGCGGGGGTCCTGGCCGGCGTCTATCTCGGCACCGTCGTATGGATGACCGACTCCGCGGCGTTTTTCACCGGCCGGCAGATCGGCGGAGAGAAGCTGGCTCCGGGGATTTCACCTTCCAAGACATGGTCCGGCGCGCTTGGCGGGCTCGCCTTGGGAACGGGAGCAGGGCTCCTGGTGTGGACCTTGCTAACGGATTCGCCGTGGTGGATCGGCTTGCTGCTGTCCATCGCGATCAGCATTCTGGGTCAATTGGGTGATCTGTCGGAAAGCGCGGTGAAGCGTCACTTCCGGATCAAGGACAGTGGTGACCTCATCCCTGGCCATGGAGGCTTGATGGATCGCCTCGACAGTCTCACATTCGGTATCATCTTAATTTTCGTCGTCGGCACGCTGCATGGCGGGTTCGGTTCGGTCGCCGAAGGGCTATTGTACTGGTGACGTCCTCCGCGGGCTTTCCGCGAAAACTGGAACTGCAATGTTCGATTTCGTGATGTGGCTTCTGTCCTATGTTGTGCCGTTTCTGGCGGTCCTCACCGTCATCGTCTTCGTGCATGAAATGGGGCACTACCTGGTCGCACGATGGAATGGCGTCGCCATTCACACCTTTTCCATCGGGTTCGGTCGCGAGATTTTCGGCTGGAACGACAAGCAAGGAACACGCTGGCGGATTTCGGCCATTCCGCTCGGCGGCTATGTGCGTTTTGTCGGAGACATGAACCCTGCGAGCGTGCCTGACACGGAATCGCCGATGCTGCAGGATCCTGCGCTGGCGCCACATCTGTTCGTCAACAAGTCCGTCTGGCAGCGCATTTCGATCGTGATTGCAGGGCCTGTCGCCAACATCATCCTGACGTTCCTGATCCTCTATGCCCTGTTGCTCGGCTATGGGCGCTACACCGTTCCCGCCGTCATCGGTGAGGTTCTCCCGCAATCGGTTGCGGAGGCCGCCGGCTTTCTTCCCGGGGACGAGATCATTGCCGTAGATGGCTATGTCGTTCGTGGGTTCGAGGATTTCCAGCGCTATGTCGCCACCAGTCCCGCACGACCGGTGCTTATCGAATTGGAGCGTGACGGGGCCGTCGAAAGCTTCACGATCACGCCCGAGGCCGTCGAGGTCGAGGATCGCTTCGGCAATTCACAGCGCGTTGGGCGCATCGGGGTGAGCCGGAACATCGCCGAGACCGATTTGACGCTCTATCGCCCCGGGCCGGTGGAAGCGGTCGGCATGACGATAGAGGAAATCCGTTTCATCGTGCAGCGAACCGGCCAGTTCCTCGGCGATTTCTTTGTCGGTCGGGGGGACGTCGAGCAGCTGAGCGGTCCTGTAAAGGTAGCCAAGGTCTCGGGCGAAGTGGCGACGCTCGGCATCATTGCGCTCATCAACCTTATGGCCCTGCTGTCGCTCAATATTGGGATATTCAACCTTTTGCCTATTCCGATGCTCGACGGCGGCCATCTCATGTATTATCTCATCGAGGCCGTCCGCGGACGCCCCCTCAGCATGCGAGTGCAGGAGATGGGTTTTCGCTTCGGATTCGCTCTGGTGCTTTGTCTGATGGTGTTCACTCTGTTCAATGACACAGTCTTCCACCATTTCGGGATTCTGCGCTAACCCTTGGTTAACCTTGGTTGGCAAGGTGTTGCACGAATGCCAGCGCGCCAATGAATTGCTAACCTCGTCACGGCTTCCGGCTTGTCCGTGGTTAAAAAAACAGTAAAACAGGTCAATGGAGTTAGCTTGGGGGAGCGTGCGTATGTCGATTCTCCGGGCCGGTCGCAGAAGGCAATAACAATATGATTAACCCCACCAAGCTTATGCGTGGCGCGGTTTCCGCGATCGCAATCATGGGGGCAAGCCCTATGATTGGTGCCGGACTTCCGGTGCTGGGCGTTGTCGCCGCGCAGGCTCAGGAACAGTTGGTTGGTTCCGTCCTCTTCGAGGGCAACCGGCGTTTCTCCGACTCTCAGCTCCTGGCAATGGTGGATGTGTCTGCATCCGGTATTTACACCCAGCAGCGACTGGCCTCCGATATCGAAAGCATCCGTCAGGCTTACGATCGCGATGGGTTCCTTGGCGTCGGCGTGACGGCTCGCACTGAGCCGACCAACGATGGTCGCGTCCGCGTGCTGTTCCAGATCAACGAGGGTGAGCGCGCGGGTATCGCTGCGATCAACTTCACTGGCAACAACGCTATCGGCGGCGGAAATCTCAAGGGCGCCATGCTCACCAAGGAGACCGGCCTTCTGAGCTGGCTCCTGCGTGATGACACCTATGACGAGCAGAAGCTGGCCGTCGATCGCGAGCGCATTCGCCTGTACTACGCAAATCGTGGTTATCCCGATGCGCAGGTCAATTCGGTTGCCGAATACGACGCGGCCAAGAATGCCTACTTCATCAATTTCACGATCAACGAAGGCCAGCGCTATCAGTTCGGCAATGTCGGTATCGAGACCAGCATCAATGGTCTGAACACTGACGCGCTGCGCGGCACCGTGCGCACCGGCAAGGGTGGGCAGTACTCGATTACCGACTTGCAGAAGTCGATCGAGGAGATGGCATACGAAGCGACCGCGCAGGGTTATTCCTTCGCAGACGTTCGTGCACGTCTCGATCGTGATATCGCGACCAATACCTTCAATATCACCTATCTGGTGGATGAGGGCGCGCGCATCTATGTCGAGCGCATCAACATCACCGGCAATACCAAGACACGCGACTTCGTTATCCGTCGCGAGCTGGAGTTTGGTGAAGGCGACCCCTTCAATCGCTCCATGGTCATTCGCGGCCGCAACAATATCGAATCTCTTGGTTTCTTCTCGAACGTTGAAGTTTCCACCGGTCCTGGCTCCGCGCCGGACAAGGTGGTGCTGAACGTCAATGTGACGGAGACCTCGACTGGTGAGTACGGCGCGACCGCCGGTTACTCGACCACGGACGGCATTCTCGGCGAAATCTCGCTGACCGAACGCAACTTCCTCGGTCGTGGTCAGTACCTTCGTGCGGCCGTTGGCGCCACGCAGGCCGGTCGGACCTTCGACTTCTCGTTCACCGAGCCGCGGTTCATGGGCCTCAAGGTTGCCGCCGGCGTCGATGCTTATCACCGCATCTACGACGAGACGACCACGACGTTCTATGGTTCGCAGATCACCGGCGGCCAGCTGCGCTTCGGCGTGCCGGTTACCAGTGCTCTCACGGCCTCGCTGTTTGGCGGTTACGAGCGTCGGGTGATTTCGGACGAGAAGGATAATCCGCAGTTCCAGTCGTCGCTGGTCACTCACAACCAGGAATTCAACAAGGCCTTCGTTGGGTATTCGTTGACCTGGAATGGGCTCGACGACACCAAGAAGCCCACCGAGGGGCTCTACGCCACCTTCACCCAGCAATATATCGGCTGGGATCATAATCTGCTGAAGTCTGAGGCTCGCGGCCGCTACTTCATCCCGGTCATGCAGGACACAGGCATTGTTGCCAGCGTTCGTGGCCAGGCTGGCGTCATCAACAGCCTCGACAATAGCGGCGTGCACTCGGTCGAGGCCTTCATGCCGGGTCCGAACCTGATCCGTGGCTTCCAGGGACGTGGCATCGGTCCGCGCCTGACGAGCGGCGAGTATCTTGGCGCCACCATGTATGCTGGCGTATCTGCCGAGATCGAGTTCCCGATCCCGGCTCTGCCCGAAAGCTACGGTTTGAGCGGTGCTGTGTGGGCTGACGCGGCCTGGATCGACGGTCTGCCCAATATCGGTGCCGTCCCGGTCGATGCTGCCAGCCAGGATTCGCCGTGGCGTACTTCGATCGGCGCTTCGCTGATCTGGGATTCGCCGTTTGGTCCGCTGCGTGGCGATTTCGCCCACGTGCTGAACAAGTCGACTGCCGACCGTACCCAGGTCTTCCAGGTCACACTTTCGACCCTTCTGTAGTCGAGACGTTCTGGAAGAATTCATTGAGCCGCGGGGCGGTAGCGCCGCGGCTCTTTCTTTTGAAGTGACGTCATGGTTGACACGCGTTTTCATCGATTTGCAGGCTCCATTACGATCGGGGCATTGCTGGCCGAACTTGGTCGCCAGGATCTCGTCGCAAATCTGGCCGACCCGGATCGGGTCGTAACCGGCGTGAATGAACTGGATCTTGCCGGGCCGGGGGATTTGGTCCTCGCGGCGCACCCGAGCTATGCGGCAGATTTGCGCCGCAGTCAGGCCGGGCTGGCCCTGATCAGCCCTGGCCTCGTTGACGATGTGCCGGCAGGCACGCTGGCTATTGTCACTGCCAAGACTCACAATCTTTTTGCCGACATTCTCGAGCGCCTTTATCCCTCGAGTACGCGCGCAGTGATTCTGGGGCACCGGGACGATTTGGGCGCGCCAGTGTTCGAGCGTGACGTGACGATCGGCTCCAATGTCGTCGTCGGCGCTGGTGTCGAGATCGGGCGTGGTACTGTCATCGGGGCCAATAGTGTAATCGGGCCTGGCGTCACGATTGGTCGAAACTGCACCATTGCCAGCAATTGCACGATCGATTGCGCTCATATCGGCAACGACGTTGTGCTTCATTCGGGCGTCCGGGTTGGTACGGAAGGCTTTGGCTGGCTGGACCATGGGTCCGGGAACAAGAAGATCCCGCAATTGGGCCGGGTTATCGTCCAGGATCGCGTCGAGATCGGCGCGAACAGCACGATCGACCGCGGAGCGCTGGGGGACACGGTCATTGGTGATGGCACCAAGATCGATAATCTTGTGCAGATCGGCCACAATTGCCGGATTGGGCGGAATTGCCTTATCGCTGCCATGAGCGGGCTGTCAGGCTCCACCATAGTCGAGGATGGCGTCCTCATGGGCGGCGGGGTCGGCACATCGGGACATTTGCGGATCGGCGCTGGCTCGGTTGTCCACGGCAGGGCTGCCGTGACCAAGGACTGGCCGGCAGGCTCGAAGCTTGCCGGAGCGCCGGCGCAAGATATAAGAGACTTCTGGCGGGAAATGGCCGCCATGAGGAAATTGTCTAAAGGGGACAAGCGGGTATGACCGACACCGTAAACGAGGCCACCGAATTGGATGCGATGAGCATCACGGACATCCTCAGCACGCTGCCGCACCGATATCCGATGCTCATGATTGACCGGATTATCGAGATCGACGGCGACGATTCGGCGATCGGCATCAAGAACGTCACGGTCAACGAGCCTGCTTTCCAGGGCCATTTTCCGGGTACGCCTATCTTCCCCGGCGTCCTCATCATCGAAGGCATGGCGCAGGTCTGCGGAGCCATCGCGATCCGTCACGATTCGCGTGACGACAAGAAGAGCATCGTGATGCTGCTCGGCGTGGACAAGGCGCGGTTCCGGCGTCCGGCCGGCCCTGGCGATACACTTGAATATCATGTTTCCAAGATCCAGCGTCGTCGCAATGTCGGTCGCTATCGGGCGGAAGCCAAGGTCAACGGCGTCATCGTTGCGGAGGCAGAGATCACCGCAATGATTTCTGAGGCCGGCGTTGACTGACGCTCAGATTCACCCGACGGCCATCGTCGAGAGCGGTGCACGCCTGGGGGCAGGCGTGCGCATCGGCCCGTTCAGCATGGTTGGGGCCAATGTAACCCTCGGCGACAATGTGGAGCTGGTGTCACATGCTGTGGTCACCGGCCGGACCACGATCGGTGCCGGGACGCGGATATTTCCCTTCGCGTCCATCGGCCACCAGCCGCAGGATCTGAAATATCACGGCGAGGAATCGCGGATTGAAATCGGCGAGCGCTGCACCATCCGGGAGTCCGTGACGATCAATCCGGGCACCGAAGGCGGCGGCATGCTGACAAAGATCGGCAATGACTGCCTGCTGATGGCGTGTTCGCATGTGGCGCATGATTGCCAGGTCGGCAACAACGTCATCCTCGCCAATTACGTCGGCATCGCCGGCCATTCGATCATCGGCGACTATGTCGGTTTCGGCGGCATGTGCGCCGTGCGTCAGTTCGTGCGCATTGGTTCATACGCCTTCATTGGCGCGCACAGCATGATCGACGCCGACGTCATTCCCTATGGATTGGCAGTCGGCAACCGGGCCCATCTCCGGCTTAACCTCGTCGGTCTCAAGCGTCGCGGCTTTGGGCCGGAGGCGATCAACTCCCTTCGGGCCGCCTATCGCGAGATTTTCCTCGGCGACGGGACTTTGCGTGCACGCGTCGAGCAGGCCGCACTCACCCATAAGGGTGAACCGCTGGTCGAGAACGTCGTCAGTTTCATCGAGGCGTCCAAGGGACGCCAGTTGTGCCTGCCGCTCAACGCCCAGGACGACAGTTAGGACGTGACCGGGCAGGCCGAAAAGCCGCTCCGCCTGTTCATCCTGGCTGGCGAGCCATCCGGCGACCGGATTGCCGCAGATCTTGTGTCGCGATTGCAGGCGCGCGTTCCGCTTCAGTTTGCCGGGGTAGGGGGCGATGCGCTCGCTGCCCTGGGCCTGAAGTCATTTTTCGACATGAATGAGCTCTCGGTCATGGGGTGGGCAGATGTCCTGCCACGTCTACCGAAGCTGTTGTGGCGGGCACGGCAGGTGGCACGGGCCATCATCGCGGCAAAACCGGATGTTGCGGTCCTCGTGGACTCTCAGGTTTTCAATGCCATCGTGGCCAAGCAGGTCCACAAGCGCGCGTCTGAAATTCCGGTCGTGCTCTGCGTCGCGCCGGCTGTCTGGGCCTGGAAACCTGAACGGGCCAAGGCGCTCTCACCGAAATTCCGTGAAATCCTCGCCGTTCTGCCGTTTGAGCCAGCTTTCATGCGAGGCGCCGGCGGGCCGGAAACAAGCTATATTGGGCATCCCGCGACGGACGCTTTTACCCAGCGCGCTGAAGTGCCTGATACCGGCCCGTTGATGCTGTTGCCGGGGAGCCGTGAAGGGGAATTGCGCCGCCACCTGCCGCTGATGCGCGACGTGGCGACAGCGCTTGTCGGTCATCCGCGCGTTACCGGTTTCGTCCTCCCCACACCGCGCCGTCTCAAGGGCCGGGTTGAGCGAGAGACCAGCACCTGGCCGGTGCCGGTTGAGGTCATCACCGGCGACGAGCGAAGGGGAGAGGCACTGGCGGCCTCGATTGGTGCAGTCGCTGTTACCGGAACGGTGACGCTGGAGCTCGCGCTGGCCGGCGTTCCGATGGTCACAACTTATGTCGCCGACAAGGGGCAGGCCAAGCGCTGGGTACGATACAAGGTGAAATACGCCTCGCTGCCCAATGCCATACTCGACAGGGACCTCGTCTCCGAAGTGCTGCAGCTGGAGCCCGATCCTGCAGCACTGGTGGCCGAGGTGAAGAGCCTCCTCGATGCGCCCGATGTCGTGGCGGCGCAGCTCGCTGGTTTTTCGCGGATCCGCGACCTCATGGAAAACGGCGCGGAGGGGGAACCGCGCGTCGACCCTGCCGAGCGCATCCTGCGCTACTATCCGAACAAATAAAAAGGCCCCGCTCGAAAGCGGGGCCAATTCTTTCGACCGGATCAGCGGCTGCTGATCGGGCTATAGTCGCGTTCGCCTGCGCCGTTGTAGAGCTGGCGCGGGCGGCCGATTTTCTTTTGCGGATCGCCGATCATTTCCTTCCACTGGCTGATCCAGCCAACGGTACGGGCAACGGCGAAGAGCACCGTGAACATGGACGTCGGGAAGCCGATGGCATCCAGGATCACGCCGGAATAGAAATCGACGTTCGGATAGAGCTTGCGGTCGATGAAGTAGGGGTCTTCCAGCGCAATGCGCTCTAGTTCCTGGGCAACCTGCAGGGTCGGGTTGTTCTCGACGCCGAGGATGGCCAGAACTTCCTTGGCCGTCTTCTGCATGACCGTCGCGCGCGGGTCGAAATTCTTGTAGACGCGGTGACCGAAGCCCATCAGGCGGAACGGGTCGTTCTTGTCCTTGGCGCG
Organism: Devosia sp. FJ2-5-3; assembly: GCF_029201545.1. NCBI lineage: Bacteria > Pseudomonadati > Pseudomonadota > Alphaproteobacteria > Hyphomicrobiales > Devosiaceae > Devosia > Devosia sp. FJ2-5-3. The sequence continues at coordinate 2,131,948 of NZ_CP104007.1, forward strand.
TGCGATGAACTCGGGGATCCGGTCAACGGTGCCGATTTCGCGCAGCATATTGAGGCAGGCTTCGTTGGCGCCGCCATGGGCGGGGCCCCAGAGGCAGGCCACGCCGGCCGCGATACAGGCGAAGGGGTTGGCATCGGACGAGCCCGACAAGCGCACGGTCGAGGTCGACGCGTTCTGCTCATGGTCGGCGTGCAGGGTGAAGATAAGATCCATGGCGCGGGCGATCTTGGGATCCACCTTGTACTCTTCAGCCGGGACCGAGAAGCACATGTGCAGGAAGTTCGCCGCATAGCCGAGATCGTTGCGCGGATAAACGAATGGTTGGCCAACCGAATATTTGTAGGCCATTGCCGCAAGCGTCGGGATCTTGGCGATCATGCGGATGGAAGCGATCTCGCGCTGCTGCGGATCGTTGATGTCCGTCGAGTCATGGTAGAAGGCAGCCATGGCGCCGACGACGCCGGTCATGATGGCCATCGGATGCGCGTCGCGACGGAAGCCGCGATAGAAATAGTGCATCTGCTCATGCACCATGGTGTGGCGCGTCACTAGCTCTTCGAATTCGGCAAACTGGGTCTTGCTCGGGAGCTCACCGTAAAGGAGCAAATAGCAGACTTCGAGATAGTTGGATTTGTCGGCCAATTGTTCGATGGGATAACCGCGGTAGAGCAGTTCGCCCTTGTCGCCGTCGATATAGGTGATGGCGCTGTCGCAGGCCGCGGTAGAGGTGAAGCCCGGGTCGTAGGTGAACATGCCCGTCTTGGCGTAGAGCGACCGGATATCGACGACATCCGGCCCCACCGATCCACTCAGTATCGGGAATTCGTAGCTTTCATCTCCGATGACGAGTTTGGCGACTTTTTCGGTCATTGAGCTCTCCTCGCTATGCCGCGGCCCCGGAAAAACAGTTTTAGGATGGGGCAGGGCAGGCACCTGATACGGTGCCAATTGCTGGCGCAGAGGTATCAGCTTTCCCCCTGTGCAGGCAACCGATAGGTAGGCTCGCCTTGCCCCCTGCCGTGCCCGGTTATGCGGTGATCTGGTCGTTCAGACGGGCCATGGATTCGTCGCGGCCGATCAGCACCATAACTTCGAATATACCCGGCGAAACAGTACGGCCCGTAAGGGCTGCACGCAGGGGCTGGGCCAGTTTACCCAACTTCAAACCCTTCTCCTCAGCCAGCCTGCGCATGGCTGCGTCGATAGCGGGTACTGACCATTCGTTAAGCCCCCCTAACGTTTCGGCAATACTCGAAAGCACGCCACGCGCGTCGGGCGTGAGCAGGGCCGCAGCCGCAGCGTCCGGTGCGATTGGGCGGGTCGCATAGATGAACTGGGCGAGATCGATGAGCTCCAGGACCGTCTTTGCGCGCGGCTGCAATTCCGGTATGGCGGCCAGCACCGTCTCCTTGTTCGCATCGAGGCCGGCGAAGTCGGTATCGCGACCGACTTCCTGGGCAGTCGCCAGCATGATGTCATAGAGGTCGGCAGGCTGAGACTCGCGAATATAGTGGCCGTTGATGTTCTCGAGCTTGACGAAGTCAAAGCGGGCGGCGCCCTTGTTGAGCGCCTCCAGCGAGAACCATCCCACCATTTGCTCGGTCGAGAAGATTTCGTCGTCACCATGGCTCCAGCCGAGGCGGGCCAGATAGTTGCGCAGCGCCGCGGGCAGGTAGCCCATCTGGCGATAGGCCTCGACGCCCAGCGCACCATGACGCTTGGAGAGCTTTGCGCCATCCGGTCCATGGATCAGCGGGATGTGCGACATCTCCGGAACGGTCCAGCCCATGGCGTTGTAGATGATGATCTGACGGGCGGCATTGGTCAGGTGATCGTCGCCGCGGATGATGTGGGTGACGCCCATGTCATGGTCGTCGACCACCACGGCATGCATATAGGTCGGGGTGCCGTCGGACCGCAGGATGATGAAGTCATCGAGGTTCTCGGTCTTGAACACGACTTCGCCCTGCACGTGGTCGTGCACGACGATCTCACCGCTCAGCGGAGCCTTGATGCGGACCACCGGCTTGACGCCCTCGGGGGCCTCGGACGGGTCACGATCGCGCCAGAAACCGTTGTAGCGCGGCGGCTTGCCGGCGGCGCGCGCATCTTCGCGCATCTTGTCGAGTTCTTCGGGCGAGCAATAACAATAATAGGCATGCCCCATCTTCACCAGCTCGTGGGCGACCTCCGCATGGCGTGGCGCACGCTCGAACTGGCTGATCGGCTCGCCCTCCCAGTCTAGACCGAGCCACTTCAACCCGTCGATAAGCGCCACCACGGCAGCTTCTGTCGAGCGTTCGCGGTCGGTGTCCTCGATGCGCAACAGCATCTTGCCGCCCTGGTTCCGAGCGAAAGCCCAATTGAACAGCGCCGTGCGGGCGCCGCCAATGTGCAGATACCCGGTGGGGGAAGGGGCGAAGCGAGTGACAACCTGGGACATGATAACCGGAAGGATTTGATCAATTTGAGGCCGTGTGTAGCATAGGCGGGCTTGAGCGCAAGGGCGGGGGTGCGCGGCGTGTCTGGGCAGGGGACGGCAGGACAACACCGGAGCGGCGCGATTGCAGCGCCAGCAGTGCTCTGGCCCGTGCAGGACGCCGACCATTCAGTCGTTGTTCGTGTAGCCTTTTCGTTACGGAAAGGGCTTTCCGAAGCGTGTCGTCAACGCCGGTTATTTGTCCTGCTGCCCTTCGGCCTCGTCTTGGGCCTGACACTTTACGCAGCACTTCCCGATGAACCCAGCGTGACTGTCTTCGCTGTCGGAACAATTTTCGTATCCGCCCTGGTGCTTCAGGCAATGGTCCGGCAGTCGCTCGACGGGCTTCGCCTCGCCATCCAACTCGCGGGTCTCTGGGTCGGCTTTTGTCTCTTGCCTCTCCACGCTTTGGCCTCTGGTACGGTGATGCTGAAGTTTCCCACTTACGGGAGCTATGCGGTGCTGATCGATGAGGTGTTATCGGCCGATGAGGCCGGGCGCCGGATCGTCGTTTCCGATATCGAGCCGCTGGAGGGTGCGAGGCCCGTCCCGATCCGGCGAGCGCGTCTCCTCGTGCCGCTTGAGCCAGTCCTCGAGCCCGGCGATCATATTCGCGCCAATCTGCGGCTGGCGCCAGTGCCTGGCCCGATCCTGCCGGGCACGCACGATGGCCAGTTCCACGCCTATTTCTCCGGCATAGGCGCGTTCGGCGGCGTCACCAGTGGCCTCGAAGTGATCTCTCGGGGAGATGAGAACGACTTCAACCGCCGCGTGCAGGCCTTGCGGAACCATATTGGCGGCCGTGTTGATCTCGCTCTGGACCCGGCGAGCGCGGCCATCGGCAAAGCCATGATGGTGGGCGACCAGAGTTCCATCACCGATGGTATCCGCGACGTCATGGCCGCGTCCGGCCTTGCCCATGTCTATTCCATTTCCGGCCTGCACCTCTCCATTGTCGCGGGCGGCATATTCTGGCTGGTGCGGCTGGCTCTGGCGTCGATGCCCAGCCTGGTTGCCTGGCCCAGCAAGAAGATCGCCGCCGTTGCGGGGCTTCTCGCCGCCTTTGGATATCTGCTTCTCGCGGGAGGCCCGGACAATGTGCCGGCCTTTCGCTCCACCCTGATGCTGGCGCTTATCTTCGGCGCGGCTTTGATGGGGCGCAGGGCGCTCACCATGCGCAATGTGGCCATCGCCGCGCTGGTCATTATCCTCATGGAGCCGACCAGCGTGTTCCGGCCCAGTTTCCAGCTGTCCTTTGCTGCAGTGGTTGCCCTGATTGGCGTCTACGAGCTGCCGCGGCGCGGCGGCGCGGGGAGGTCCGGATCGCTCGAACGCTTCGTCCGCTTCGTGCTCGCCACCGCCGCCACAAGCTTCATTGCAGGGCTGGCGACGCTGCTGTTTTCGGCCTACCACTTCCAGCAGACGGCCCCGCTTGGCGTCCTCGGCAATGTTCTCGCATTGCCCTTTGTCAGCTTCATCATGTGGTTCGGCGTGCTTGCCGTCGTCGCCATGCCGTTTGGGCTAGATGGTCCCTTTCTCAAACTCATGGGCTGGAATATCGATCGCATGGTCGACGTTGCGGAGCTTGTGGCCGGCTGGAGCGCTGGGTTTACCGGTAACCCGCTGCTGACCCATGCGGCGCTGCTGGTAGGGCTCATGGCCTTGGCCTGGTTCGCCTTCCTGGATGGGCGTTGGCGCTTCCTCGCGCCGGCAGTGGCGGTGCCGATTGTTCTTCTGTTCGGGTTTGCGCAGCGGCCGGATGTGCTGATCGCCGACAGCACGCAGGCCGTCGCCATTCGGGACGGCGATCATCTGGCCCTGGCCAGCGGCAGGACCGGCAGCTTTGCCGTCGACGTCTGGAGCCGTCACTATCAGGCAGAGATAATGCAAACCCATTCGGGTGCGACATGCGACGGACTTGGCTGCATTGTCAGGACCGAGGATTATCGCGTTGCCATTGTGCGCAATGCGGCGGCCTTTGCCGAGGATTGCTTCGGCAGCGATCTGGTAATCAGCCGGATTCCCACGCCGGCGTGGTGCGCAGGGGACGGGATTCTTATCGGGCCATGGCAATTGGAACGCCATGGCGTCCACTGGTTAGCCTGGAACGAGACCGCCGGGCGCTTTGACGTCCGCCCGGCGATCGAGCATATCAACCGCCCGTGGCGAGTCTGGCGACAGTGACGCCCGCGGCCGGCATTTCGGCGCTGCCAACGACATAGCCATCTTCATCGCCAGATGGGTTCAGCTGCGCCGGGCCCGCAGAATAATTGACATAGATGCGGAAGCCGCCCCGGCTGCGAGCGCGCACGCCGGCCGGAAGGTTGAGCACCGGAAGGTCGGCTTCGGCGATGAGATAGTCAGCGACACGCTGGACAAGGGCACGGTCCCCGCTCGCCGTGAGATAGAAGAGCTTGCCCTGCGAAATCAGCACCGGCACGCCCTCATTGTCCTCCATGACGATCTCGCCACGCGTTTCGACCTTTTCGCGCCAGAGCCTGGTCGAGCCGCCACCCTTGACGGTCACGGACACATGACCCGGCACGCTGTCCACGCGCATGACGCGGGCATCCAGCAGATTTGGCGACAGGTCCGGGCCCAGCCGGGCGGGTATGGAAAAATTCCGGGTCTTGGAGCCGGTGCGCGGGCCGATCAGCAGATAGCCATCGAAACTTTCCATCGCCTCGCGCAGCTCATCGGTCCAGGCGAACAGGGCGGGAATGGCGACGATCTCATAACCCGCAAAGCTCTTCGTCTTTGGGGAAAGGATGTCGATGTCGACGCCATGCTTGCGGAAGGCTGCGTAGATTTCGCGCACATGGGCGCCGTGGTTGAAACCCTTGGACTGCGGCTGCACGTCCCAGGCCCATTCGCTCTCATAGTCGAAGACAAGGGCGACACGGGCTTTGCCGGAAGTGCCGGCAAGTCCGGTGGCGGCCAGTTCGCGGGCAACCTGGCTGGCTTCCTCATAGGCAGGCGCCGGTTCGCTATCCGGGCGCAGGAGGCCCGCATGCATCTGCTCCTGCGCAAAGGGCGCCTGGCGCCAGCGGAAATAGGAGACGACCTCGGCGCCATGGGCGAAGGCCTCCCACGCCCACAGACGCGCCATGCCGGGCAGGGGATCGGGGTTGAACTGCGCCCAGTTCACCGGGCCCGGCTGCTGTTCCATGATCCACCAGCGGCCATGGCCGACGGTGCGGTAGAGGTCATGGTGGAATGCTGCGTTATCCGGGTCGCCCTGGCGCATGTACTGGCGCTTGATTTCATCTGGCTCATTGCTGACCGCCAGATGGCCTATGGGGTAGGAGTCCCAGCTGGCCACATCCAGCGTCTCGGCCAGATCATAATGGTCGAACTCGCTATAGCGGCTCATGAAATTGTGGATGACCGGGAGGTCCGGGCGCTTGGCCTTGAGGATGTCGTACTGGACTTTGTTGAAGGCCGAGACCTGGTCAGAGGAATAGCGCCGGAAGTCGAGGTCGTGGATCGGGTTGGGCTCACAGACGAGGAGGTTCGGCAGTTCGATCTGGTCGAACGAATTGTATTCCATCGACCAGAACACATTGCCCCAGGCCTCGTTCAGCGCTTCGACGGATCCGTAACGTTTGCCGAGCCAGTCGCGGAAACCGCTCAGCGCTGCGGGTGAATAGGAATATGTCGTGCCGTGGCAGCCATATTCATTGTCGGTCTGCCAGCCACCCAGCGCGGGGTGATCGCTCAGGGCATCGGCAAGGATCTCTGTGATGCGGGCGCATTCTTCCCGATAGCCCAGGTGGGAGAAGTCGTAGTGCCGGCGGGATCCAAATCCCTTCTGGCGGCCATGGGCATCGACCGCCAGCATGTCCGGATGCTTGTCGACCATCCAGCGCGGCGGCGTGGCCGTGGGGGTGCCGACAATGACCTTTAGGCCATGTTGCGCAAGCACATCCATGGCGCGGATCATCCAGTCGAGCTGCAGATTGCCCGGTTTCGGCTCCAGGCGGGACCAGGCGAATTCGCCGATGCGCACATATTTGATGCCGACCTCGGCCATGCGCTCGGCGTCGCGAGCCCACCAGGCTTCAGGCCAGTGTTCGGGATAATAGCAGACGCCAAGGGCAGGGCTGATGGTCATGTCGGGGCTCAGAGGATGACGGTGGATTCGGGCAGGCCGGGGATTTCGAGTTCGATGGCGAAGACGCCGCCGGCGAGCTTTTCTTTCGCGAGCTGTTCTTCCGAAAGGCCCTTGGACGCCGTGGTAATGAACATTGTCTTGAGGTCCTTGCCGCCGAAGGCGGGGCAGGTGACCTGGCTCACCGGAACCTCGATGATCCGGTCGATCGAGCCGTCCGGCGCATGGCGCACGACGCAGCTGCCGCCCCAGCGGGCGTTCCAGAGATAACCTTGGCTGTCTACGACGGCCCCGTCCGGGTATCCCCGGTGCCCGGATACGTCAGCGAAAAGTTCCCATTCACCGATCGGCAGACCCGTCTCCGGGTCGGTGGCGCATTTCATGATTTTCTGTGTCGGCGTATCGCTCCAATAGGCGATGCGGCCGTCTGGCGAAAAGCAGGTGGCATTGGGGATTGCCGCGTTCTCGATGATCCGCGTCAGCGTGCCGGCGCGATAGTGATAGACCGACCCATCCTTGGGGCCCTCGTCCTTGACCATCGTACCGATCCAGAATGCGCCGGAGGGGTGCACGCGGCTGTCATTGGCGCGATTGGTGGGAATATCGCGCTCGATGTCCTCGAGCCGGTTGATGCCGCCAACAGTGAGATCGAAGCGGATGAGGCCGTTTTCGGTGACGATGGCCAGCGTGTCGTTATCGACGATGCCGGCCGCCGCAACGCTCTCATTGAACAGCCAGCTCTCGACGATTTCGCCAGCGGTGTTGGCTGCGAACAGGCTCTCTTCGTTGATGTCGAAGAAGAACAATTGCTGACGGCCGGGATGCCAGAGCGGGCCTTCGCCGAGTGAACATTTGCTGTCGATAAATAGGCGTGCCGTCTCGGTCATGCCGTGGCTCCCTTGTCATAGGCGGCAACCGCCATGGCGGCGCGCTGGCCGACTTCGGCGGCGCTGCGGCCGGGGGTATAAATATAAGTTCCAAGGCCGAAGCCGGCGCAGCCGACACCAAAGAACTCGTCGAAATTGTCGGGATTGGCTCCGCCTACGGCATAGAGCGGCAAATCCGGCGGCAGCACGGCCTTCATGGCCTTGATGCCCTTCGATCCCAGCACCTCTGCCGGGAAGAATTTCAGACCCGTCGCACCAGCCCGGATCGCCCTGAACGCATCTGTGGGGCTGAACACACCCGGATAGGATTTGAGGCCCAGCCGAACCGTTTCGGAGATCACCAGTTCATTGGTGTCGGGCGAAACGATGAACGTGCCCCCGGCCTGGGCCACAGCGTGCACATCTTCCTCGGTCAGCACCGTGCCGGCGCCGATCTCGGCCCTGTCCGACAAAGCCGCTGCGGCGCGGGAAATGCTCTCGGTGGCGTTGGGGGAATTGAGCGGAACCTCGATGAGGGTAATCCCGGCCTCAACAAGCGCTGTGCATACGGGCACGGCTTCGTCGGGGGTAATGCCGCGCAGGATGGCGATGATGTGGCGATGGGACATGACAGCAGGATCCTTCAGGCGTTGGCGCGGGCAGTTTTGAGACCGGCGAGGACGACCTCGGTGGCATCGACGAGGCGGCCCGAGGCGCCGGCCATTTCCAGCACCCGGACATAGAGCGCACAGAGGCGCGCCGAGCCGATAAGGGGAACAGGGGTGTTACCGATCTGGTCGCGATTGGCGGCGATTTCCGTGCCGATGAGCAGGCCCGAGAGGTAGCCGGCGCACCAGGACGGATCTCGCCCCGACAGGAGCGCGGCAGCGCGCACGCGGAACAGCTGCCCGAGGAGATCGGCGGGTCTTGCCAGACCATCGCTCGCACCGGCGTCGAAACCGGCATCGCGTTCGCCGCCATCGAGGTCCCCGGTGAGGGAGTGGCGGAGCACGGAGTGGGTCTTGAGCACTTCGAAGATTTCACCCGTCATTGCGGTGGTGAACCCTTCAATGCGCGTGCCATTCAGTTGGGCCCATTTCGAGTGCGTTCCAGGCAGGCAGACGAGGCCGGAATAGTCGGGAATGAGCGTGGCAAGGCCAAGCAGCTGGGTCTCTTCTCCGCGCATGACATTCTCGCCACCATGGCGCTGGCAGACGCCGGGAAGGATCGAGACCGTATAGCGGTCATTGCCCGCATCGGGATGGACGGCGCCGTCGTGGAGGCCGCGCAGATCGGTGGGCGCTTCGAGATAGGGCGCTTCGAGCCACCCCTGACGGGCCCCGGCCATGCCGCAGATGAGGACATCAACCGGTCCGGACACCTGCAGTGTCTCGACGATCTCGCCCAGCGCGCCGGCGAATTCCTCGCGCTTGAGCTTGCCCATGCCCCGGTCGGAACTGGCGGTGGACACGATACCGCCGCTCTCGCTCATGCCCCAAGCCCGCAGATTGGACGTTCCCCAATCAACGGCAATCCAGGCCACAGACTCACTCACCTTGCCGAACCTCCCCAGCACGCCTTTGAATTCGGCGGGACCCTAATCCAAGTTCAGCGAACCCGGAAACCCCATTTGAGTTCATTCGGGTCTCACCCTTCCCGCCTAGTTCAAACGCCTCTCCCGGTCCGCTCGCCTGGTAAGATTTCTGCAGCGTTCCGACAGATGTCTCTCCCATATCGTTCCGTGAGACGAAATTGTATGATTTTTTGCGTCTTGCACATTCACAGCGCCGTTTGGCGTGATAGAACGATGCAACTCAAGGCCCGCGTTCGCTTCGGCGGACACTTCAAGGAACAAGCACTATGACTGCAGAGAATGGCGGCAACCGCGCTCGCAAGTTGCGTTCGCGCGCGTGGTTCGACAATCCAGACAATCCGGACATGACCGCACTCTATCTCGAGCGCTACATGAATTACGGCGTGTCGCGCGAGGAACTGCAGTCCGGCAAGCCGATCATCGGTATCGCCCAGACCGGCTCTGACCTCAGCCCCTGCAACCGTCACCACATGGTGCTGGCCGAGCGCGTCCGCGAAGGCATCCGCGAGGCCGGCGGCATTGCCATCGAGTTCCCGGTCCATCCGATCCAGGAGACGGGCAAGCGTCCGACGGCCGGCCTTGACCGCAATTTGGCCTATCTCGGCCTCGTCGAAGTGCTCTATGGCTATCCGCTCGACGGCGTTGTGCTGACGATCGGCTGCGACAAGACCACGCCCGCCATGCTGATGGGCGCAGCAACCGTCAACATTCCGGCCATCGCGCTTTCCGTGGGCCCCATGCTCAATGGCTGGCACAAGGGTGAGCGGACGGGGTCGGGCACGATCGTCTGGAAGGCCCGCCAGATGCTGGCCGCAGGCGAGATCGACTATCCGAAATTCATCGAGCTGGTGGCTTCCTCGGCCCCGTCGACCGGCTATTGCAACACAATGGGCACAGCCTCGACGATGAACTCGCTGGCCGAAGCCCTGGGCATGCAGCTGCCCGGTTCGGCGGCCATCCCGGCGCCCTATCGCGACCGACAGGAAATGGCCTATCGCACCGGCAAGCGCGCCGTGGAAATGGTGCATGAGGATTTGAAGCCCTCCGACATCCTGACCAAGGAAAACTTCCTCAACGCCATCGTGGTCAACTCCGCCATCGGCGGGTCGACCAATGCGCCGATCCATATCAATGCCATCGCCCGCCATATCGGCGTCGAGCTCAATATCGACGAATGGCAGGCGCATGGGCACAAGGTGCCGCTGCTGGTGAACATGCAGCCGGCGGGCGAATATCTGGGCGAGGATTATTACCACGCCGGTGGCGTTCCCGCGGTGGTCAACGAGTTGATGAAGCACGGCCTCATTCATGAGAACGCGCCGACCGTCAACGGCAAGACCATGGGCGAAAATTGCCGCAACACGGTGATCGAGGACGACAAGGTCATCCGGACCTTCGAAAATCCGCTGAAGGCCGAAGCCGGTTTCCTCGTGCTGCGCGGCAATCTCTTCGACAATGCCATCATGAAGACCAGCGTGATCTCACCGGAATTCCGCGATCGCTATCTCTCCGATCCCGATCATCCGGGCATGTTCGAGGGCAAGGCGGTGGTGTTCGATGGTCCGGAGGACTATCACCACCGAATCGATGATCCCTCGCTCGATATCGACGAGCACACGCTGCTGTTCATGCGTGGCGCGGGCCCGATCGGCTATCCGGGTGCGGCGGAAGTCGTCAACATGCGTCCGCCCGATTACCTCATCAAGAAGGGCATCCATTCGCTGGCCTGTATCGGCGATGGTCGCCAGTCGGGTACTTCGGGTTCGCCCTCCATCCTCAATGCTTCCCCGGAAGCGGCTGCGGGCGGAAATCTGGCTATCCTCAAGACCGGGGACCGGGTGCGCATCGACCTCAACAAGGGCGAGGCCGATATCCTGATTTCGAATGAGGAAATCGCCACCCGTCGCGCCGCGCTTGAAGCTGATGGCGGCTACAAATTCCCCAAGCACCAGACGCCCTGGCAGGAAATCCAGCGCGGCCTCGTCGACCAGCTCGGCAACGGTGCAATTCTCAAACCGGCCGAAAAATACCAGCGGATCGCGCAGACCGAGGGCATTCCGCGCGACAACCACTGACAAGGTTTTTTGCGTCTCACTCCCTCGCCGCATGGCGGGGGAGTTTTTTATTGCCTCTCTCGTCCAAGGGCTTGCCGCTCAATGGGGCATGCCGAAGCGCCGCCCGGCTCCAGGGGAGCGTCGCGTGGACACGGTCGCGATGCCCTACGGGCACGGTGAAAAGCGGCTTTCGCCCCGAATTGATAGAAATAGAAGAGGCGAAAGCCGCTTCCCACGACCGGTTTTTTGGGCGCATGCCTTGAGCGGCCCCCTTGCGGGTGGTGCTGGGTCCTGCGTCGAGGCATGACCCCGAAAGGCAGAACCGGCACCGGCCGGTGGTCGACATCCACGCCCCCGCCCAGGCGACCCCGTGCGGCCCGTCTCCCCGCCCGACGCTTCGTCGGCGCCGCGTGTTATCGGCGGGAACGGGGCAATGATGGCACGGGAAAATGGGGACGGGGATAAGCGGGATATTTTTGGTTTGGAGAGGCCCCTCACCCCAACCCTCTCCCCGGAGGGGCGAGGGGGCGCAGGAGGGGATGGGCTTGGGGGAGGAGCTGTCAACCCCCGCGGTGTCATTCCCGCGTAAGCGGGAACCCCTGTTGGTGGGTGTTCAGTGATGAGAAACGGCGGCCCCGCTTTCGCGGGGATGACGCGGTGGTGCGCTGGAAGACGTGGTGTTCGGGCGAAATGGATTGCCCGGACGAGCCGGGCGATGACGGTGGAGCGAGGGCGCGCAACGCCTAGGCAGCGAGCTGATTGGCCGATAGCGAGGGCCCCCTCACCCCGGCCCTCTCCCCGAAGGGGCGAGGGGGCGCAGGAGGGGAGGGATCCCCACAATGTCATTCCCGCGAAAGCGGGAACCCCGGTTTGCCTGGAGGGAAAACGGAGGTCCCCGCTTTCGCGGGGATGACATGGTGGTGCGCTGGAAGATGGCATGTCGCGGCACCGAAAATAGGGCGTTGGAAACAACTGGATAGGTGATCCAGCGCGCGCCCCGGGATTACCTTGGCTATGTGATTTTGGGGAACGCGCTGAGGTGTTCGTGGCGGATGCGCCAGCCGTCCTGGTCACGGCCAAGGACCGTCGTGCCGCGACCGCTGCCTTGGGCGGGCTGGCCGTCGACCGTGGCGCGCCAGCGGAAGGTGTAGGTACAACTGGCAGCCTTGTCGCCAATGGCAGTCCAGTTGAGATCCTCAAGCCAGTAGGTTTCGTCGGCAAGCTTGCGCCAGGTCGCTTCGAACGCGGCGCGTGCCGCGGCGACGCCGGCGTGGGTGCCCGAGCTGAACCAGAATGTTGCGTCGGGATCGATGAGCGGCACGAGCAGGGAAAAGTCGTGCCGGTTGATGAGCTCGGCATAGCGCGCCATCACCGTTTCCGGTGAGGCGCGGTCCGAGGACATCAGTATTTCCGCAAGAGGCCGACGAGCCGGCCCTGGACCTTCACACGGTCGGGCGGGAAAATGCGGGTTTCGTAGGCCGGATTGGCGGCTTCGAGCGCTATCGTATTGCCCTTGCGACGGAGGCGCTTGAGGGTCGCTTCCTCGTCATCCACCAGGGCAACCACGATCTCGCCGGTCGAGGCAACATCCTGCTTCTTGATGAGCACGGTGTCTCCATCGAATATGCCGGCGTCGATCATGGAATCGCCGCGCACTTCGAGAGCGTAGTGCTCGCCGGGCCCGAGCATTTCAGGTGGAACGGCAATGGTGTGGGAGTGGGTCTGGATCGCCTCGATCGGCGTACCGGCGGCGATACGGCCCATGACCGGGATCGAAATCGGGCGAGCATAGTCGTCAGTGCTGCGCGAGGGGGGCGAGGCGACCTTGCCCAGATTGCCCTCGATGACTTCGGGCTCGAAGCGCACCTTCCGGCCGCCAAGCGAGGGGTTCATCGAATCGGGCAGCTTCACCACTTCGAGTGCACGGGCCCGATTGGGCAGGCGCCGGATGAAACCACGTTCTTCGAGGGCGGTGATCAGCCGATGGATTCCCGATTTCGAAGCAAGATCAAGGGCGTCCTTCATCTCGTCAAAGGAGGGCGGAATGCCGGATTCCTTCATCCGCTCATGGATGAACATCAGCAATTCGTGTTGTTTGCGCGTCAGCATTTGCCCCTTGACCCCAGAATCGGAACATAGACGGAACGACCATACGCGTTCCGTCTATGTTCTGCAAGAGTCCCTAAAAAGTGGCTCTAGTTTATGGGGAGGGCGTCGACCAGCGCGCCGATGGGCTGACCGGGATCATGTTCGGGCTGGACGATCAACATGTCTGCCTGCGCGAGGGACGAGGTATGGCCGCTATCGGTCTGGGCACTCGGCATCAGAGCCGGGCCGGTTTCCGTGTGCACCAGATGGGCGCGCATGAAATGGCGGCGGGCGCTGTTGGGCGGCGTCGGCGCGAGGAGGGGCAGGCGCCAGAAGTGCGGCTCCGCCTGGCCCAGCCAGCGGCGCAGGGCCGGGAGGATGAAGACGATGGCCGTGACCATCGCCGAGACGGGATTGCCGGGCAGGCCGAAAACCAGGGTTTTTCCGCGCGTGCCGAACATCAGCGGCTTGCCCGGGCGCATATTGATGCGCCAGAAATCGAGGGTCACGCCCAGATCTTTGAGGACATCCTGCACGAGATCATGCTCGCCGACGCTGGCGCCGCCAGTGGTGACGAGAATATCGGGTTCGTCAGCGAAGGCGAGGGCGAGTGTACCGCGGAGCAGGTCGACCCGGTCGGGCACGATGCCGAGATTTGCTATCTGGTCGGCATAGGGCGCGAAGAGCGGCGCAAGGCCAAAACTGTTGGAGGCGACGATCTGGTCCGGGCCAAGCGGCGTGCCGGGGATGACGAGTTCATCGCCGGTGGCGAGAAGCGCGATGCGCGGGCGGCGGGCGACGGCAAGCGAGCCGCAATTGGCCGCAGCGGCGACAGCGATCTGCATGGGCAGAAGGCGCGTGCCGGGCTCGACGAGGGTGTCGCCGGTGGTGAAATCATTGCCGCGGGGACGAATGGAGTGGCCGAGGCGGGCAGGGGCGGTGAAGCGCACCCTGTCACCTTCGCGGATGGCCTCTTCCTGCATGATGACCATATCGGCGCCGGGCGGGACGGGCGCGCCGGTGAAGATGCGGATGGCCTGGCAGGGGCCAACCGACCCGGCAAAACCGGCGCCGGCCTGTGAGGTGCCGACGACGTCGAGCCATTGATCGGGCGCCACATCGGCGGCGCGGAGGGCATAGCCGTCCATGGCGCTGGCGTCGAAGGGTGGTTGGTCGTGCTGGGCGATGATCGGGGCGGCGAGAACGCGTCCGGCGGCGGCCGAGAGGTCGACCGTTTCGGGCACGATCTCGGGCACGCGGGCCAGAATGGCGGCGAGGGCGTCTTCGACCGGCAGCAGGCTCATGGCGCGCGCCGGAAATCGCCGGATTTTCCGCCGGATTTTTCGACGAGGCACATATCGGTCACGACCATTGCCCGGTCGATGGCCTTGGCCATGTCGTAAAGGGTCAGCGCAGCGGTCGAAGCGGCGACGAGGGCTTCCATCTCCACCCCGGTCTGCCCAGTGGTTTCGGCCGTGGCGAGAATGAAGATGGTGGCTTCGCCATCGCGCTCGATCTCGACGCTGACCTTGGTCAGTGGAATGGGATGGCAGAGCGGGATCAGTTCGGAGGTTTTCTTGGCGGCCATGATCCCGGCAATGCGGGCGACGGCGAGGGCGTCGCCTTTTTGGAGGCTCCCGCCCATGATGGTGGCGATGGTTTCTGCCTCGCCGGTGAGGCGCGCCTGCGCCACGGCCCGACGCCTGGTGACGGCCTTTTCGCCGATATCGACGATATGGGCCTGTCCCTTGGCATCGAGGTGGGTGAGGCGCTGGTCGCTCATCAGAGGGCTGCCACGCTGGCGCCGTGGAGCAGGGTACGCGTGGCCGCGACAACATCGTCCTGGCGCATCAGGCTTTCGCCGACGAGGAAGGTGCCGATTCCGGCTTTCTCCTCCAGCATGCGGACATGCTCGTGGGTCATGATCCCGCTCTCGCTGACCAGGGTAACATGGTCCGGCAGGCCGGTGGCGAGCGCGATGGAGGTGTCCAGCGAAGTTTCGAAGGTGCGCAGATTGCGGTTGTTGATGCCGATGAATTCCGCATCCAGTGCCAGGGCGCGGTCCATTTCCTCGCGGTCGTGGACTTCGACCAGCGCATCCATGCCCCATTCCTTGGCGGAATCGAGAAGGTAGCGGGCCATCTCGTCATCGACGGCGGCGAGAATGATAAGAATGCAGTCGGCGCCCCAGGCGCGGGCCTCGGCGACCTGATAGGTCTCGAAGAGGAAATCCTTGCGCAGGGCCGGCAGATTGGTGGCGGCGCGAGCCTCTTTGAGATAGTCGGGCGAGCCCTGAAAGCTCGGGCGATCGGTGAGGACGGAGAGGCAGGCGGCGCCCGCGGTCTCATAATCCCTGGCAATCTGGGCGGGGTTGAAATCGGCGCGGATCAGGCCCTTGGAGGGGCTGGCCTTTTTCACTTCGGCGATGAGGGCATAGTCGCCAGCGGCGCGCTTGGCCTTGATGGCGTTGAGAAAGCCGCGCGGGGCAGGCTGGTCGTGGGCGGCGGCCACCACTTCGGCCCATGGGCGGGCGGCCTTGGCGGCGGCGATTTCCTCGCGCTTATAGGCTTCGATCTGCTTGAGAATATCGGTCATGAAGTTTGTCCGTTGGAAACGGCCACCAACTTGGCCAGGGTGTGCTTTGCGGCGCCGCTATCGAGCGCGGCAGCGGCCATTTCGGCGCCTTCCTTGAGAGAGGTGGCGCGCTCGGCGACGATGAGGGCCGCGGCGGCGTTGAGCAGCACGATGTCGCGATACCCGCCCGGTGCGCCGTCGAAGAGGTCGTGAATGGCCTGGGCGTTCTCTTCGGGGGTGCCGCCGAGAATGTCCTTGAGTTCATAACGCTTTAGACCGGCTTCTTCGGGGGTTACCTCGAAGCTGCGGAGGTCGCCATTGGCGATCTGGGCGACAAAGCTGGGGCCGGTGACGGTGAGCTCGTCGAGACCATCGCTGCCGTGCACAACCCAGGCCTTGATGGCCCGGTTGGCGAGGAGCGCGGCGGCAACCGGCTCCACCCATTGCTGGTCGTAGACGCCCAGCACATAGCGGCGAACGCTGGCCGGGTTGGACTGTGGACCGAGCAGATTGAACATGGTGCGCACGCCCAGTTCGGTGCGCGTGGGGCCGACATATTTCATCGCCGGGTGATGGGAGGGCGCGAACATGAAGCCGATATTGGCCTCGCGGATCGTCCTGGCGATACCGGGCGGGTCGAGGTCGAGTTTTACGCCCAGGGCTTCGAGGGCCTGCGACGAACCGGATTTCGACGACAGCGCGCGGTTGCCATGCTTGGCCACGGGCACGCCCATGGAGGCGACGAGGATCGAGGCGGCCGTCGAAATGTTCAGCGTACCGACGCCGTCGCCGCCGGTGCCGACGATGTCGACAGCGTCTTCGGGGGCGTCGACCGGGATCATCTTTTCGCGCATGATCGAGACGGCAGCGGCGATTTCACCGACGCTTTCGCCCTTGAGACGCATGCCCATGAGGAAGGCGCCGATCTGGCTGGGCGTGGCCTCGCCGGACATGATGATGCGCATGACGCCGCGCATTTCCTCGCCGGTTAGGTCACGGCGCTCGGAGATCTTGTGGAGGGCTTGCTTGATATCCATCAGGCGGCCTTCTTTCCGGTGAAGTCGCGGGCGATGTTGAGGAAATTCTGCAGAAGCGCGTGGCCGTTTTCGCTGGCGATGCTCTCAGGGTGAAACTGCACGCCGTGGACTGGCAGGGTCTTGTGCTGCATGCCCATGATGAGGCCGTCGTCAGTCGTGGCCGTCACTTCGAGCGTATCGGGCAGGGTTTCGCGTCTGACGATGAGGCTGTGGTAGCGCGTCGCTTCAAAGCCGGCGTTGAGGCCGCGGAAGAGGCCCTTGCCGGTGTGGTTGATCTTGCTGGTCTTGCCATGCACGAGATGCGGCGCGCGGATAACGTCGCCGCCCAGGGCCTGGCCGATGGCCTGATGGCCGAGGCAGACGCCGAGGATCGGGATTTCGGCCTTGAAGCGGTCGATCACGGCAAGGCAGATGCCGGCCTCGTTGGGCGTGCAGGGGCCGGGCGACAGGACGATGGCCTCGGGCGCCATGGCGGCGATCTCTTCGAGGGTGATCTTATCATTGCGGCGCACGGTCATTTCCGCGCCCAGCTCGCCCAAGAAGTGGACGAGATTGTAGGTAAAGCTGTCGTAATTATCGATGACGAGGGTCTTGGTCATTTCTGGCCTGTTTTCTAACCACGGGGTCATTCCCGCGAACGCGGGAACCTCTGTTTCAGAGTTGACCTCGCCATCGAAAAACGGAGGTCCCCGCTTTCGCGGGAATGACATTGTGTGTGTTCAAAGCGCTCATTGCCCCACTCCTGCCTCGCCAGCATAGCGTAGCGCTTCTTCGGCGGCGCTGAAAAGGGCGCGTGCCTTGTTCTCGCATTCGAGCTGCTCGAGGTCGGGCACGCTGTCGGCGACGATGCCGGCGCCGGACTGCACATAGAGCTTGCCGTCCTTGACGATGCCGGTGCGCAGCACGATGCAGGTGTCCATCGTCCCGTCGGCGCCAAAATAGCCTACGCAACCGCCATAGATGCCGCGGCGTGACTTTTCGAGCTCGTCGATGATCTCCATCGCCCGCACCTTCGGGGCGCCCGAAACGGTGCCGGCCGGAAAGCCTGCCGAGAGCGCGTCGACGAAGTCATATTGCGGATCGAGCACACCAACCACGTTGGAAACGATGTGCATGACGTGCGAATAATATTCGAGGAAGAACTTGTCGGTGACTTTGACGGTCCCCGTCTTGGCGACACGGCCGACATCGTTGCGCCCGAGATCGAGCAGCATGAGGTGTTCGGCCAGTTCCTTGGGATCGCTGAGCAGTTCCTCGGCCAGTTCCTTGTCGCGGGTCGGCGTCGCGCCGCGCTTGCGGGTGCCGGCGATGGGACGGATGGTCACGTCGCCATCCTGCACCCGCACCAGGATTTCCGGGCTCGATCCCGCCACGGCAAAGCCGCCGAAGTCGAGGAAATACATGTAGGGGCTGGGGTTGGTCCGGCGCAGGGCGCGGTAGAGCGCGGTCGGCGGCAGGGTGAAGTCGGCCGAGAAGCGCTGGCTCAGGACGACCTGGAAAATATCGCCGGCGGTGATGTAGTCCTTGGCCTTGGCCACCATGCCGAAATAGTCGTCGCGGCTGGTGTTGCTGGTAACATTGATGGCCTCGAGATCGGGCAGGGCGGCCGTTGCCGGCATAGCCTGGCCGAGCCGGGCGATGGCGTCATCGATCCGTGCTTCCGCCGCTTCCTGCGCCTGACGGGCCGAGACGCCGTCCCGCACATAGGCGGGCGCCGTGAGATAGAGCTCGTCCTTGACCGTGTCGAACACGGCCAGAAGCGAGGGACGCATGAGCACCGCCTCGGGCGTGCCCATCTCGTCCGGCTTGTCGGTGGGCAGCACTTCCATGTACCGCACCATCTCGTAGCCGAGATAGCCGTAGATGCCTGCAGACTGGGGCGGCAGCCCCTCGGGCATGTCGATCTTGCTTTCCGCCACCAGGGCGCGCAGCGCGTCGAGCGGCATGGCATCGACTTGCTCGAAGGCATCCGGCGCAATCTGGGCCGACCGGTTGATCAGGGCCTTGCCGTCTTCCACCTTGAGGATGAGGTCGGGCAGGAGGCCGATGATCGAATAGCGCCCGCGTGTCGTCCCGTCCTGCACGCTTTCCAGAAGGAAAGAATGCGTCCGGCCCTGGGCGAGCTTGAGATAGGTGCCGATGGGCGTTTCCAGATCAGCCACGATGCGACGCCAGACGATCTGCGATTTGCCGGCCTGGTATTGCTCTGCAAAGCGCTTGGAAAAGTCGTCGCCCATCGTGTCTGGTTCCGGTTAAGTTTAGGAGTGTTACTGGCCGTAATTGAGGGTCAGCAGCTGTGTCAGTGCCTGCTGGTTGATGCGCAGGCCCACATCGTCCCGCATGGCGGAGACGAATTCGCTGTAAAGCCCGGCGCGCGCTTCACTCGAAAGCGACGCGACCGTCTCGTCGTCGAGGGTTTCGCCAGCAGGCGTGTTGTCTACCACCTGGAAGACGTAGAACTCGCCCGTGCCGCTGACGACCGAGCCGACATGGTCCGGACCGCCGTTAAAGGCCTCCTGGGCGACCACATTGTCGATGCTGCCGTCTTCCGAGCCAAAGCGGGTGAAGGGCGTCGAAATCTGCGGGAAGAGATTGAGCGAGGTCGCTACGTCGGCAATGGTCTCGCCGCCCTTGATGCGGGAAACGATCGCCTCGGCCTCGGCCAGGATCGCATTGTTGGTGCGTTCTTCGACCATTGCAGCGGTGATGATGTCGCGCACTTCGTCCAATGTCTGGTCGCGGGCGGGCTCGATGGCAAGCAGTTCGAAGAACAGATGCGCACTACCGGCCATCGGCAGGGACGGCGTCAGCTGGCCTTCGGTCGCACGGAAAATGGCCTGGGTGACACGCGGGCGATCTTCCGGCGTCAGATTGGGCAGGATGCTGAGTTCGACGCCACCGGAGGTGACTTCGGCCTCATAGAGGTCGAGCTTGAACCGGCCAGCGATCTCCGAAAGGGGACGGAAGGCTGCACGAAGCTCTTCAACCTGGTCGAGTATCTCGTTGATTTCGCTGCGAGCTTCGGTTGCTGCGAGGCGCGCCGCGATGTTCTCGCGCGCTTCCTCGAGGGTTGGCTGCCCCGACGGTTCGATAGCGGAAACATGGATGGCACGGCGACCGGCGACACCGTCGATGACGGCAATGCCATTCTCGGGCAAGGAAAAGGCGCTGTTTGCGAGGACGCTGTCCGTCACCTGATCGCGTGTCAGCGTGCCGATCGTGGTGGCGGTCAGGCCATTGTCGGCGAGGAGCGTGGCAAAGTCGGTGCCGGCCGCGATACCGGCGTCAAAAGCGGCCTGCTGCTCGGGCGTCGACAGCACGACCTGCTGGATGGTCCGGCGCTCGGGCGTGGTGAGGCTGTCCTTGGTGCGCTCATATTCGGCAACAATGGCAGCTTCGTCGACCGTCTTGGCGGCGGCGAGCGCGGGAATGGACAGATCGAGCATCTGCACGCGGCGGGTTTCGACGGTGCGGTATTCGGCCTGGTGCTCGGCGAGATAGGCCGCCAGTTCCGCCTCGGTCGGCGCAGCAGGCGTCTCGATATTGGTCTCGCTTAGCGTGATGTACTCGATCGAGCGCTGGCTGGCGCCGTAATTGTTGATCAGCTGGGCCGCCACTTCGGGCAGGGCGTCTTCGGTGAAGAGGGTGCGCAGCAATTGCTCGCGCTTGGCCTCATTGCCGCGCGCCTGGAAATATTCGGCCTCGGTCCAGCCGCTGGCCTGCAGCACCTGCTTGAACGAGGAGGGGTCGAAATTGCCGAGTGTGCCCTGGAAGGACGGATCGGCGCGCAACATCTGGCCCAGCTTGTCCTCGGACACGCCAAGACCCATCTGGCTGGCGAGCTGATCCATCGCCGCGCCCTCGGACAGGCCCAGCAGCACTGCAGTGGGCAGGCCGAGGGATTCGGCTTCGCTCATGGTCGGCACGCGGCCGATCTGGTTGGCGAAGCGGCTGATCTGGCTCTGATAGGCCCGCAGGAACTGGCGCGAGGTGATCTCTTCGTCACCGACGCGGGCAACGGTATTGCTGCCCAGATCGGCGATCACATTGTTGATGCCGAAGCCGGCCACGCCGACCAGGAGGAACGCGCCCATGATCTTTCCTGGCCAGGATTTTGCAAAGACACGCAAACCATCGAGCATTTCACACGTTCCAGTTTATGGGGGCGTGGGCTTTACCCACAGGACCACCCGGACTAGTAAGACTTTTCGACAGCCGGGGTTAGGGCAAAGCCCTTCCGCGCGCAAGAGGCAGGAGTAGCAAGATTGACGACCATCTCACCGCTAATCGCCGGAAATTGGAAGATGAACGGCCTTACGAGTTCGCTGGAGGAGCTTTCCGCGCTCGCCCAGCTGCTCACCATGGGCGAGGCTCCGCGGGCGGTTGTCGTGGTTTGTCCTCCTGCAACATTGCTTGCCGCCGTCGCCGCGCAGGGCGCGTCCAGCGGCATCATGGCGGGCGGACAAAATTGCCATGTGGAAGCTTCGGGTGCGCATACGGGCGAAATTTCGGCCGGCATGCTGGCCGATGTGGGCGCGCAGTTTGTCATCG
Organism: Devosia sp. FJ2-5-3; assembly: GCF_029201545.1. NCBI lineage: Bacteria > Pseudomonadati > Pseudomonadota > Alphaproteobacteria > Hyphomicrobiales > Devosiaceae > Devosia > Devosia sp. FJ2-5-3. Next base: position 2,153,302 of record NZ_CP104007.1, read on the forward strand.
TGGGGCATTCCGAGCGCCGCGCCGATCATCACGAGACTGACGATATCGTGCGCGCCAAGGCCGAGGCGGCCATCGGCGCCGGGCTCAAGCCGATCATTTGCGTTGGGGAAACCGAGGCCGAGCGCGATGCGGGACAGGCCGAGAGCGTGGTTGCAGCGCAATTGGCTGCGTCCGTGCCGGAAGCCGCCGGTCAGCACGAAGTGATCGTGGCCTATGAACCCATCTGGGCCATCGGCACGGGCCGTACGCCCAGCAATGAGGATATCCGCCAGATGCACGCCGCGATCCGGGATCGCCTGGTCGAGCGTTTTGGTGAGCGGGGCGCCCAGATTCGCATTCTTTATGGTGGTTCGCTCAAGCCCGTGAACGCCCGCGACATCCTCTCGATAGAAAACGTCAATGGCGGGCTTGTCGGGGGCGCCAGCCTCTTGGCAAAGGACTTCTACACCATTATCTCCGCGGTATGAGCCGATTGCAGGGCGCAGTTGCGGCGAATTTCGCCGCAACGGTCTGGCATTTGCCGTTTTAGGCGTGTATGACGCCGCCAACTCTTGACTGACGCGAAGACGAAAACCTATGGCGAACGTACTGATTGTTGCCTATCTGCTGATCGTTTTGGCGCTGATTGCCGTGATCCTGATCCAGCGTTCCGAAGGTGGTGCGCTCGGTATCGGTGGTGGCGGCGGCGGCGGCCTGGTGACGGCGCGTGGATCTGCCAACCTTCTCACCCGCACGACCGCTATCCTGGCGACCCTCTTCTTCGCGACTGCAATCGGGCTGACGATCCTGAGTGAACTCGATCGCAGCACGACATCCATTCTCGATCGGGCGACGACGACGCAGGACGGCGCCGCGCCGGGCAATGTGCTCGACGCACTGAACGCACTGCAGGGCGATTCGACTTCCGACCTGCCGCTGCCCGTCGCTCCGCCGACCCCTGCTGCTCCCGCAGCCTCCGGCGCCGGCGATCTTCCGGTTCCCGAGGCTCCGGCCGAAGCACCTGCCGCGGCGGCGCCCGAGACGACAAATCAAACGCCGGCCCCGTCGCCCGGCAACTAACCCGCCGAAAGGCGAAGCCGAAAAGGGGATGGAAACATCCCCTTCTTCTTTTGTGTAGTGCGCAATCGCGCCCTGCGAATCGAATCTGTTTTGATGTATGGTGATCGCCCATGGCTCGGTACGTTTTCATCACCGGAGGCGTGGTCTCCTCTCTTGGCAAAGGCCTGGCATCGGCGGCTCTTGGCGCTGTGCTCCAGGCTCGCGGCTATAAAGTCCGCCTGAGGAAGCTCGACCCCTATCTCAATGTCGATCCCGGCACCATGTCGCCGACTCAGCACGGCGAAGTCTTCGTCACCGATGACGGTGCGGAGACCGATCTCGACCTGGGGCACTATGAGCGCTTCACGGGTCGTGCCGCCAACAAGCGCGACAATATCACCTCGGGCCGCATCTATTCGGACCTGCTCTCGAAAGAGCGCAAGGGCGAGTTTTTGGGCGCGACGGTGCAGGTGATCCCGCATGTTACCGACGCCATCAAGGCGTTCGTGCTCGACGGCAATGAGGACTTTGATTTCGTCCTCGTCGAGATCGGTGGCACGGTTGGCGATATCGAAGGACTGCCGTTCTTCGAAGCCATCCGCCAGCTCGGCAACGAGTTGCCGCGTGGCCAGGTGGCCTATCTCCATCTGACGCTGATGCCGTATATTCCCTCGGCCGGCGAATTGAAGACCAAGCCAACCCAGCACTCGGTCAAGGAACTGCGCTCGATCGGCATCGCGCCCGACGTGCTGCTTGTCCGCTGCGACCGTCCGATCCCGGATGGCGAAAAGAAGAAGCTCAGCCTCTTCTGCAACGTCCGCGAAAGCGCCGTTATCCAGGGCCTCGACGTGGCTTCGATCTATGACGTGCCGGTTGCCTACCACAAGGAAGGGCTGGATCGCGAAATCCTCGCCGCCTTCGGCATCACCGATGCGCCGACGCCCGATTTGACCGCCTGGGAAGAAGTCTCGCGCCGCTACCACAACCCCGAAGGCGAAGTGAACATCGCCATCGTGGGCAAATATACCGGCCTCAAGGACGCCTACAAATCGCTGTCGGAAGCGCTCACCCATGGCGGCATCGCCAACAAAGTGAAGGTCAATCTGCAGTGGATCGATTCCGAAGTCTTCGAGCGCGACGAGCCGGCGCCCTATCTCGAGCATGTCCATGGCATCCTCGTGCCCGGTGGCTTTGGTGAGCGCGGTTCGGCCGGCAAGATCGAGGCGGCCCGCTTCGCCCGCATCAAGGACGTGCCCTATTTCGGCATCTGCTTTGGCATGCAGATGGCCTGCATCGAGGCCGCCCGCAACACGGCCGGCATCAAGAACGCTTCTTCCACAGAATTCGGCCCGACCAAGGAGCCGATCGTTGGCATGATGACCGAGTGGGTCAAGGGCAACGAGACCGAAAAGCGCGAAACGGAAGGCAATCTCGGCGGCACGCTGCGCCTCGGCGCCTATCCAGCCCAGCTGGTGCGCGGTTCGCGGGTTGCCGACATCTATGGCTCCACCCGCATCACCGAGCGCCATCGTCACCGCTATGAGGTGAACATGGATTACCGCAAGCTGCTTGAGAAGAATGGCCTCCTGTTCTCCGGCGTGTCGCCCGATGGCAAGCTGCCGGAAATCGTCGAGCGCACGGATCACCCGTGGTTCATCGGCGTGCAGTTCCACCCGGAACTCAAGTCCAAGCCGTTCGAGCCGCATCCGCTCTTCACCAGCTTCATCGCCGCCGCGATGGACCAGAGCCGGCTGGTCTAAGGGACCGCGACCATGACAAGGGCAGGGCCGGGGAGCGAAGATCCGCACTCGGCCCTCTCGCTTGAGACTGCCAAAGCCGGTCTCCGCCTCCGGTTCCTGACCGGCGCCGATGCGCCAGTCCTGCGCGAGCTGGTCCTGCGCAATTCCCGGCATTTGACCCGCCACGGCGATTACCGAGAGCTGGTAGACATGTCCGCCGACAGTCTGGCGGATGAGCTGTCCAAGAGGGATGGCCGAACATGGCGCTTCGGCATCTTTCTCGATCATTCGCTGATCGGCAGGGTGGACCTGATCGGCGTGGAGCCGCCCCGCTACAGCGTCGGCTACTGGCTGTCCGAACATGCCGCCGGGCAGGGCAACGCGTCCGCTTCCCTCCGGGCCGTTATTGCGTTCGCCCGCTCGGGCCTTGTGGCCTCGGATATCTATGCCGGGGTTACCCACGGGAACACACCAAGCCAAAACCTGCTGCGTCGGCTGGGATTTACTCCTGTCGCGACATTTCCCGACTACAGGCGATTTCATCTCCCCCTTGGCCGGGATATGATCGGTCCAACAGCCTGAACGGCAAAAGCGAGACCAGCATGGCCGAGATTCTCTCCCTCTCCAAAGCCCGGAAAGCCAAGGCGCGTACCGAGAAGGACGCGACCGCCGAGGCCAATCGCATAAAGTTTGGGCGCACCAAGGCAGAGCGCCAAAAGCTCGAAGCCGAAAAATCGAAGGCCGATAGACATATCGACGGGCACAAGCGCGAGGACTGAACAATCCGTTCGTCTGGGGCGCTCGAAAGCGGGCCAAAAAGCCTTGCACACAGCCGTACCGTGCGGTACTCCCGCCCGCTATAGGCACGGCGCGGTATTTCGGGATGGGGGTGCGCTGGCCTGCCCATAGTCAGGTTCCCCGGATTACCATGAGCACCGCTACAGTTTCGCCTGCTTCGGCACCGCCCGCCAATTCCGCGCGCCGTGTGCTCGCCGCCAGCATGATCGGCACCACGATCGAGTTCTTCGATTTCTACATCTACGCGACCGCGGCGGTCATCGTTTTCCCCCAGCTGTTCTTTCCGTCCACGGACACGAACTCGGCCCTGTTGAGCTCGCTGGCAACGTTCGCCATTGCCTTCCTCGCCCGGCCGATCGGCGCAGCTTTCTTCGGCCATTTTGGCGACAAGGTTGGCCGCAAGGCGACCCTTGTGGCGGCATTGCTCACCATGGGCATCTCCACGGTTCTCATCGGCGTTCTGCCCACTTACGGGCAGATCGGCATTTTCGCGCCGTTGCTCCTGGCGCTCTGCCGGTTGGGGCAGGGGCTTGGCCTCGGCGGCGAATGGGGCGGGGCGGTTCTGCTCGCCACCGAAAACGCGCCCGAGGGCAAGAAGGCCTGGTATGGCATGTTCCCGCAGCTGGGGGCGCCGGTTGGCTTTTTCCTCGCCACCACCATCTTCCTTGTCCTCGCCCATTTCCTTGGTGATGAGGCGTTCATGAGCTGGGGCTGGCGCGTGCCGTTCCTCGCCAGCGCGGTCCTCGTCATCTTCGGGCTGTTCATCCGCCTCAAGATCACCGAGACGCCTGAATTCGCCAAGGCCATCGAGAAGTCCGAGCGCGTCGAGGTGCCCTTTGTGGACGTGTTCCGCTCGCACAAGATGAGCCTTCTGCTCGGGACCATGGCGGCACTGGCGACCTTCGTGCTGTTCTACATCATGACCGTCTTCTCGCTCAGCTATGGCACGGGTGCGCTGGGCTATGGCCGCGAGGAATTCCTCGTGCTGCAGATGGTGGGCGTGGTGTTCTTCGGCATCTTTATTCCCATCGCAGCCGTGCTCGCCGACAAGTTCGGCATGCGCCGCGTCATGGTGGGGGTGTCGATCAGCATCGCCATCTTCGGGCTCATCCTCTCGCCCCTGCTGGGCTCGGGCAATGTCATCGGCGTGCTGGGGTTCCTCTGCATCGGCTTTGCCTTGATGGGCATGACCTATGGCCCGCTCGGCACGGCGCTCGCCGCACCGTTCCCGACTGCGGTGCGCTATACCGGCGCCTCGCTGACCTTCAACCTCGGCGGCATCTTCGGCGCATCGTTCGCGCCCTATATCGCCACCTGGCTGGCTTCGACCTATGGCCTGCACACGGTCGGCTACTACATGATCATCGCGGCCGTGATCACGCTCGTCGCCTTCGGCTTTATCCGCCAGAGCGCCGAATAAGCGGGCGCCAATCGCTCATAAGTGAAAGGCGGAGATCCCTTGGGATCCCCGCCTTTTTTGTTTGCAGATGCGATGGCCAACATCCCCCTATCTAACCGCCCCCTGGATGGGACGGCTTGGACCGGGGGCTGTCACACAAAGTGCGCCAGATCAGTTTTTGCCCGATGTCATCCCCGCGAAGGCGGGGACCTCCGTTTGATCTTGGTGAGATTGAACGGAGGTTCCCGCGTGCGCGGGAATGACCCGCAGGAAAGAGGCGCCAGTCCGGCATTTCCGCGGATTACCAGTTCACCTGGCATTCCACCCCGTCGGGTCCGAACTGCATCGAGTCCGCGGTGTACTGGAAAATCTCGAGCTTGACCCCGCTCGGGTCGGCGAGCCAGGACTGCCAGGTGTGGTCGACGCCCAGCTTCTTGTCGGTGATGTCGACGCCCTTGCTGCGCACATGGGCGATGAACCCGTCGAGGTCGTCCGTTTCAAAGCAGATGTGATTGATCTGGTTGGTCTCGTCGAACCGGCTCTCGCCCTTGAGGAACACTTCCACAAAGGTCCGATTGCCGAAATCGAGATAGAAGCCGATGCGGTTTTCGCCGCGCTTGAAGTCGAACTTGGGCGCCACGCCGATGACATCGCGGTAAAACGCCTCCACGGCGTCGAGGTCACGAGCAAAGATGCAGGTATGGGCGACTTGCTTTACGAGCGGCATATTGATTCCTCCGGTTTTTTGCAACGTTACAGGTCCGGAACTTGCTGGGAAACCGGTCCACGGCCATTAAATTTCACGCGCCCTCTTTTCCTTGTCATACTCTCCGTCTAGGAGTGGCGCACACCGTCCAAAACATCGCTGGGAAGGGCTTTTTCTATGTCGTCTATCATTCACGTCTTGGGTCGCCAGATCTATGACAGCCGCGGCAACCCCACCGTCGAAGTCGATGTCGTTCTGGACGATGGCAGCTTCGGCCGCGCGGCCGTTCCCTCCGGTGCGTCCACAGGCGCCCACGAGGCGGTAGAGCTGCGCGACGGCGGCAAGCTCTATAACGGCAAGGGCGTCACCGAGGCGGTCGAGAACGTCAACACGGTCATCGCCGAAGAAATCGAAGGTCTTGATGGCCTCGACCAGCTCGCAGTCGACGCCGCCATGATCGAACTCGACGGCACCCCCAACAAGAGCCGTCTCGGCGCCAACGCCATCCTCGGCGTGTCGCTGGCCGTTGCCAAGGCCGCCGCCGAGTCGAGCGAGCTGCCGTTCTACCGCTATATCGGCGGACCGAACGCCCATGTCCTGCCGGTGCCGATGATGAACATCATCAATGGCGGCGAGCATGCCGACAACCCGATCGACATGCAGGAATTCATGATCCTGCCCGCCGGCGCCGAAACCATTGCCGACGCCATCCGCATCGGCTCGGAAATCTTCCACACCCTCAAGAAGGGTCTCTCCGCCGAAGGCCACAACACCAATGTCGGCGACGAAGGCGGCTTTGCCCCCAATCTCGGTTCGGCCGATGAAGCGCTCGGCTTCATCATGCGCTCGATCGAAAAGGCCGGCTACAAGCCCGGCGAGGACGTGTTCCTCGGCCTCGACTGCGCCGCCACCGAATATTACAAGAACGGCAAGTACGAGATGGTCGGCGAAGGCAAGTCGCTCTCCTCGGACGAAAATGTCCGCTTCCTCGAAGATCTGGCCAATCGCTACCCGATCATCACCATCGAAGACGGCATGGCCGAGGACGACTGGGATGGCTGGAAGGCCCTGACCGAAGCCATCGGCAAGCGCGTGCAGCTCGTGGGCGACGATCTTTTCGTCACCAACACCCAGCGCCTCGTATCGGGCATCAAGATGGGCGTCGCCAACTCGATCCTCGTCAAGGTCAACCAGATCGGCTCGCTGTCCGAGACGCTCGACGCCGTCGAGACCGCGCACCGCGCCGGCTACACCTCGGTCATGTCGCACCGTTCGGGCGAAACCGAGGACTCGACCATTGCCGACCTCGCCGTGGCGCTCAACTGCGGTCAGATCAAGACCGGCTCGCTGTCGCGTTCGGATCGCATGGCCAAGTACAACCAGCTGATCCGCATCGAAGAGCAGCTGGGCACCTCGGCCCGCTACGCCGGCTACTCGGTGGTCAAGGGCCGCTGATCCCGCCGACAATATGAAAAAAGGGCCCGGTGGAGACACCGGGCTTTTTTGTGCCGAATCCTGCTAGCCATGATGGGAAAGAGGAGGAGGAATTCCATGTCCAGGATCGTAGTGATTGGTGGTAGCGGGCATGTCGGCAGTTATCTCGTGCCACGGCTGGTTGCGCTGGGCCATGAGGTCGTCAATGTCAGCCGCGGCGCAGCAAAGCCATATCGGCCGCACCATGCCTGGGACGGAATTGGGCAGGTGGCGCTCGATCGTGTGGCCGAGGAGAAGGCCGGGCAGTTCGGCCAGAGGATCGCCGACCTGCAGCCCGACATTGTCGTCGACATGATCGCCTTTGATCTCGACAGCACGCGGCACATCGTCGAAGCCTTGCGCGGCAAGATCGAGCACTACCTCTTTTGCAGTTCGATCTGGGTTTATGGCCGGCTGACGACGATCCCGTCGACCGAAGTCGAGCCGCCCAATCCCATCGACAGCTACGGCCAGGGCAAGGCCGATAGCGAGGCTTTTCTGATGCGCGAAGCGCGGGTGAACGGTTTTCCTGCCACCTGCTTCCGTCCCGGCCATATCGTTGGCGAGGGCTGGAACCCCATCACGCCGCAGGGCAATGCGGACCCGGAGACTTTTTCGCTCATTGCCCGCGGCGAGCGGCTGGTGCTGCCCAATAATGGGCTCGAAACCGTTCATCACGTGCACGCGGACGATGTGGCGCAGTGGATCGTCTGTGCCATCGAGAACAGGGCGCCGTCGCTTGGCGAGGTCTTCAACACCGTGTCCGAACAGGCGGTCACCCTGCGCGGCTATGCGGAGGCCGTTTATCGCTGGTTTGGCCAGGTGCCTGACATCGGATACCAGCCACTCGAGGCATGGCTCGCCGCTCTGCCGGAGGATGCCCGCGAAAACACGCGGGGGCATGTCATCCGCAGTTCATGCCATTCGATCCAAAAGAGCCGTCAGCGTCTCGGCTATGCGCCGCGCTATACCAGCCTTGAGGCGGTGCAGGAATCGTTGCGCGCGCTCATCGCCATGGGGCGCGTCAAAGCGCCCAATCCTATGGATTGACGCCGACAGCCCTGTACTCCGGATCAAGAATTGGTGATAGCTAACGCAGGTTAACGATTACCCTAAGGAGTCTTCGGGGTCATGAAGCGTCTATCTGCAGAAGCTTTTGGTACATTCTGGCTGGTTTTTGGCGGCTGCGGGTCTGCGGTGCTGGCTGCCGGCATTCCTGAGCTGGGCATTGGCTATGCCGGCGTCTCTCTGGCCTTCGGCCTCACCGTCCTGACCATGGCCTATGCCGTTGGGCACATTTCGGGCGGGCATTTCAATCCGGCCGTTTCGCTGGGCATGGCCATCGCCGGCCGCTTCGACTTCAAGGATGTGATCCCCTACAGCGCCGCCCAGATCATCGGCGGTTCGGCCGGTGGCCTCGTCCTCTTCCTGATCGCCTCCGGCGTTGCCGATTTCGCTCCGGGTGGCTTTGCCTCCAACGGCTTCGGGGAGTTCTCTCCGCATGGCTTCAACCTGACTTCGGTCATCGTCGCCGAAATCGTGCTGACGGCATTCTTCATGATGATCATTCTCGGCTCGACTCACGGCAATGCTCCGGTCGGCTTTGCGCCGATCGCCATCGGCCTCGGCCTGACGCTGATCCATCTGATCTCGATCCCGGTCAGCAATACCTCGGTCAATCCCGCCCGCTCCATCGCCGCGGCGATCTTTGCCGATAACGGCGCCATGGGACAGGTCTGGGTCTTTATCGCAGCCCCGCTCGCCGGTGCTGCGCTGGGCGCCATCATCTGGAAGGTGCTGCTCGGCCGCGACTGAGTCGGATCGGCCCTGGCTCGCATGGGCCCACTGCCGAAGCGATCTCCGTTGGGCTCGGCCCCAACGGAGTTTTTTTATGCCGGAAATCCAGGTCGTCAGCGCAGCCGAGGCGGCCCTCGATCAGTCGATCGCCTCGACGCCGGCCTGCCGCAAACGCTCGACACTGTCTCGCATCGCCTGCAGCTGAGCCGGATTGTGGCCGGTCCAGCTCTCTACTTCGCCGACGATTTCGAGCGGCTGCTGGCTCCGATAGGACTGTGTCGGGTTCCCCGGGAACTTCTGGTCTGTGAGGTTGGGATCATCGACGAACGGCCCCATGGGGCGGACGATATAGATGCGCTCCCTTCCGTCTCCGGCCGCCAGTTCGGCGCCCCAGATGGCCGCCTCCAGCGTCGCGGTGAAATAGATCCAGGAGGCCGGTTTGCGAGCGCCGAAATTGGATTTGTAGCCGGGAAGCATCAAGTCGCCGACCGCCAGATCGGCCTTGCTCCCGTGGTAGAAAACCGCATCGGGCGATTGTTCGCGTGCATACATGATGTCTCCTTCCTCGCTGAAGAGACACATTACATACACGGGGCCGCGGGGCTTGAAGCAAGCCCCTTGCGGCCCATATCTGAGAAGTGGGAGGACGCGTTACTGGAACGCCGTCTCCGCAAAGCTGCGCAGTTTGCGCGAGTGCAGCCGCTCCGCCGGCTGGTCGCGCAAGATTTCCATCGCCCGCAGCCCGATCTGCAGATGCCGATTGACCTGGGTACGATAAAAGTCCGAGGCCATGCCGGGCAGTTTCAATTCGCCATGCAGCGGCTTGTCGGAGACGCAGAGAAGCGTGCCGTAGGGCACGCGGAACCTGAAACCGTTGGCAGCGATGGTGGCGCTTTCCATGTCCAGTGCCACCGCGCGGGATTGGCTCAGCTGGCGCACGATCTCGGTCTGGTCGCGCAATTCCCAATTGCGGTTGTCGAAGGTTGCGACCGTGCCGGTACGCATGATCTTCTTGGTCTCGATCCCCTCGGTCTGGGTGATCTCCTCCACCGCCTGTTCGAGCGCCACCTGCACTTCGGCCAGCGCCGGCACAGGCACGGTCAGCGGCAAATCGGCGTCGAGCACATGGTCCTCGCGCACATAGGCGTGGGCCAACACATAGTCGCCGAGCTCCTGGCTGTTCCTGAGGCCTGCGCAATGGCCAAGCATGATCCAGGCATGGGGGCGCAGCACGGCGATGTGGTCGGTGATGGTCTTGGCGTTGGCCGGCCCCACGCCGATATTGACCATGGTGATGCCGCGGCCCTTTTCAGCCACCAGATGGTAGGCCGGCATCTGCGGTGTGCGCGGCGGCGGTTCGCCCGTCGTGCCACCACCGGTCAGCATGTTGTCGGTCGCCACATTGCCCGGCTCGATGAAGCGGCTGTAGTGTGGATGGCCTTCGCTCATCCAATGCTTGGCGACGCGGCAGAATTCGTCGATGTAAAACTGGTAGTTCGTGAAGATCACGAAATTCTGGAAATGCTCGGCTCCGGTGCCGGTATAGTGCGCGAGCCGGAACAGCGAGTAGTCGACGCGGGGCGCGGTGAAAGCGGACAGCGGGTAGGGTCCGCCGCGCGGCGGCACATAGGTGCCATTGGCGATCTCGTCGTCCGTGTGCGCCAGATCCGGTGCGTCGAACACGTCGCGCAGGGGAATGTGCAGGGCGTTGAGAGCGGCGCCATCCACATGTTCATGCGGGGGCAGGGCGAAGTGCAGTGGGATCGGCGTTTCCGACTCCCCGATATCGATCGTGCCGCCATGATTGCTCAGCAGCACGGCGAACTGATCCTGAAAATATGTGCGGAACAGGTCGGGCGCCGTCACCGTCGTGCGGTAGATGCCCGGCGTATGCAGATACCCATAGGGCAGGGTGCTTTCATGGCGCGAATAGCTGGTCGAGCGCACCTCCACCTGCGGGTAATAGGCACGAACCCGGCCCTCGGGGATCACTCCCTGTGCGAGCGCCTGCAGATGGCCGCGGATGAAATCGCAATTGCGGCGGTAGATATGAGCGATATGGGCCCATGCGGCCTCGGGGTCAGTGAAGGACTGCGTCTCGAGTCGCGGGGGGCTTATGATCGTCATGCTCGTCCTCTTCTGCCGGTTGCACCACCGGTCCTGCCGCTGGAATCGCAGCGGCGCTCCGCATCACTATAGGGGGCCCATGACGCCTTCTCAACGCGACCGCCAACGAGGCGTCAGCAGAGCTTCACACTTCGGTGAGCCGTACTTTTGTTGCCGCAATTTGCGCCCATCTTCATATCCAGTTCATCGGATACGCAAACGACCCATGCACCGGTGAGCGGGATTACGGTCCGCCGCTTGTCCCCCAAGCCCTCAACAGCGCGGCGGGCCGAATCCCACCCAAAGGCCGTCCGACAGAGATGTCGGGCGGCCTTTATTTTTGGGGATATGTGGCCCGGAGGGTCGCGACCGAAATTTCCGCCAGCGCGCGAAGCATATCGAGGTCGATGTCGCTCATCCGCTTCACATAGAGGCAGGCCTTGCCCATTCGGTGCTTGCCCAGGCGGGACAGCAATTCATCCCGCCGGGTTTCAGCCTCCGGCAGGTAAATACCCATGAGATAGATGCTGAATTCGGCCTTGCGCGGGGCAAATCCGATCAACATGGAATCCCCTTCATGGCCGCTGGCATAGCGGTAATGATAGTGGCCGAAGCCGATCATGGTCCCCCAGAGAACCGGCGCTTCCCCGGATACTTCCTGCATCAGGCCGATCAGCGCCTGGCTGTCCGCAATTTTTGCCGGGTCGTCCAACTGCGCGAGGAAATCCTCGACTGTGCCGGTATCCGGCCGGGTCTTCTGGGTGGCCACTTTACCCTCCTAGGGCTTGGCGTAGTCCACGATGGTCTCGGGGTTCACTTCGCCATCATAACTCGCATCGACCTCGTACCGCGCCAGCACGAAGCGTCCGTCATCGAACACCCAGGTGCCAGACGAGCTCGCATCCCCTATTCCCCGCCATTTCGAATAGGAGGAGAGCGTGGCGGTGTCCGGATCGAAATCGGAATTGACCAACGAAAGCGTCGCCGTCATTCCGGTCACGGTGATGCCTTCTACCGCGCCTTCGAAATCGTCATTCTCGTATTCTACGTCATAGTCCGGCTCGGCGAGCGCCAGCGGGCGGAGCCCCTCGAACTCGGTCTGGATGTAATAATTGTGGGTGATGTTATAGGCGCCCGCAAAGCAGAACAGCCGCACCAGCGTCACGGTCTCTGCAGGTGCGTCGTCGCTGTAGCTCGGCTGATAGGTCAGCTCCCAGGAGGCGAAATCCTCGTCTTCCCAGCCACTGATATCCTCGTTGCACATCTCTCCGCCCGCCAGCGCGTGCAACTTGCGTGCCTGCTTTTCCAGCGCCGCATCCTGCGCAAGAGCCGAACCTGACAGCAAAACAGCTGCCAGCGGCAGCCAAAGCAATGGACGGATCATCCAGCATCCCTTATGTCGAAACCCGAAAACGCCGGACCCTTCCCGCGCTTCCATGCAAGCAAAACGAGGCCGATATGACCGCAAAAATCATCGATGGCAAAGCTTTCGCTGAAAATCTTCGCAGAGCGATCGCCGGTCATGTCGCGCGCCTGAAGCGCGACCACAATATAACGCCCGGCCTTGCCGTCGTCATTGTCGGTCATGACCCTGCCAGCCAGGTCTATGTGTCCAACAAGGCCAAGCAGACCGCCGAAGTGGGCATGAACTCGTATAAGCACGAATTGCCCGAAAATGTCTCCGAGGCCGACCTTCTGGCCCTGGTGCACAAGCTCAATGCCGATCCGGCCGTGCACGGCATTCTCGTGCAGATGCCGGTGCCCAAGCATATCGATCCCAACAAGGTCATCGAAGCCATCGATCCGGCCAAGGACGTGGACTGCTTCACCCCCGCCAATGTCGGCAAGGTGCAGATCGGGCTGCCGGGCCCCGTCTCGTGCACTCCGCTCGGGTGCCTAATGCTCCTGCGCGACCAGCTCGGCTCGCTCGAGGGCAAGAACGCCGTCATCATCGGGCGCTCCAATCTTGTCGGCAAGCCGATGATGCAGCTGCTGTTGCGTGACAATTGCACCGTCACAATCGCGCATTCGCGCACCCAGAACCTTGCCGATGTCGTCCGTCAGGCCGATATCGTCGTGGCGGCCGTCGGCCGTCCGGAAATGATCAAGGGCGACTGGATCAAGCCGGGCGCCGTGGTCATCGATGTCGGCATAAATCGCGTTCCCGCTCCGGAAAAGGGCGAGGGCAAGACGCGTCTCGTGGGCGATGTCGAGTTCTCGTCCGCGGCGGAAAATGCCGGCGCCATCACCCCGGTCCCGGGCGGCGTCGGTCCGATGACCATTGCCTGCCTCCTCGCAAACACCATCACCACCGCCAGCCTCATCAATGGCCTCACCCCGCCGAGCGATCTCACGGCATGAGTTCAGATTTGCACGATCCCGGCGGCAAGGTGCGCCTGCGTCTTGCCGAAGGGGTACACGGCGACGCGGTGATGAGCGCCGACGGGCGCTATCGCCAGATCATGCGCCGCTGGCTCGGGGAGACCTTCCCCGAGAACTACATCCTCTTTGTCGGGATGAACCCGTCCACCGCCGACGCGAGCGTGGACGATCCGACCTGCGCCCGCGAATGGACTTTCGCGCGCCGCGAGGGGTTTTCGGCCATGGTGAAATGCAATGTCGGCGACTATCGCGCCACCGACCCGAAAATGCTGGTCGCGCCCGGCGTCGTCGCGGTCTCAGCCGCCAATCTCCCGGCCATCCGCGCGGCGGCCGCGGGAGCGGGCAGGGTGGTGCTCTGCCACGGCAAGCTCAACAAGGCGCTGGCCCCCGCCGGCCGCGAACTGGTCGAGGCGCTTCGCAGCGACGGGGTCGAGCTCTGGTGCTTCGGCACAAACGCCGACGGCTCGCCAAAACACCCGCTATATTTGCGGGGCGATACGCAGTTGGTGCGCTACCCCTGAGCGTGGAGCAGTGATCTCCCTACGCTCACAAGATCATCCCCGCGAAAGCGGGGACCTCCGTTAGCGCTGGCCAGAAGCAAACCGAGTTCCCGCTTTCGCGGGAATGACATGGTGGGGCCGTTACCCCTCCACCAACACAAACCGGCGCGCAACTTCATGGTCGCGCAAGGCCGTCGCCGGGAGCTTTCCGGCCAGTGCTGCCCGGACGCGTTCGATATCGGTTACCAGACTGGCATCGACCACGACCTTCGAAAATGCAGGCAAAAAGCCGAGTTTGTGCATTTCGAGCAGGTTGAAAAGCTGGGTGCGCACATCGGTCTGGCCCGCGCAGGCAACACAGTTCTCACCATCCGCATGATTGTGCCCGGTGCTGGCTGGCAGCTGCACGACAGCGACGTCGTCAGCCAGCGAGCCGGGCGCTGGAGATATTCCCACGACAGAAACGGGAATGGGGGCGGGTCTGGTCATTTCTGTTCCTGAAGTGTCACCGTGCTGAACTTCTCCCTCCCCTTGATCGGGGAGAGATGGGATAGGGCGACACGCGCTGCAACCGCACTCCATGTCTACTCCGCAGCAATCTTGTTGGGCATGTAGTTGAGGATCGGCCCGAGCCAGCGTTCGACCTCTTCCACCGCCATGCCCTTGCGCTGGGCGTAGTCGAGCACCTGGTCGCGCTCCACCTTGGCAACGCCGAAATAATAGGCGTCGGGGTGGCTGAAATAGAGCCCGGAGACCGAAGAACCCGGCCACATGGCGTAGCTCTCCGTGAGCGATACGCCAACAGTGTTCTCGGCGTCGAGCAGGCGGAAGAGCGTCGTCTTTTCGGTATGGTCCGGCTGGGCGGGATAGCCCGGTGCCGGGCGGATGCCGCGATAGGTTTCGAGGATTATCTCGTCCGGCGTCAGCGTTTCGTCGGCGGCATAGCCCCAGAGTTCACGGCGCACTTTCATGTGCATGAACTCGGCCAGCGTCTCCGCATAGCGGTCCGCCAGTGCCTTGACCAGGATGGACGAGTAATCGTCATTGGCCTTTTCGAAGCGCTCGGCGATCGCCACTTCCTCGAGCCCGGCCGTCACCACGAAGCCGCCGAGATAGTCGGGCTTGCCGCTGTCGAGCGGCGCGACGAAGTCGGAGAGCGCCATGTTCGGCTTGCCGTCGCGCTTGGAGAGTTGCTGGCGCAGCGTGAACAGGGTTTCGAGCTCTTCGGTGCGATCCTCGCCGGTGAACAGCTTGACGTCGTCGCCCACCGCATTGGCCGGCCAGAAGCCGACCACCGCCTTGGGCTTGAACCAGTTCTCTTCGATGATCTGCTTGAGCATCTTCTGGGCGTCGACCCAGAGCGCCCGCGCAGCTTCGCCCTGCCGCTCGTCTTCGAGAATGGCCGGATAACGCCCCTTGAGCTCCCAGGTCTGGAAGAAGGGGGTCCAATCGATATATTGGGCCAGCTCACCCAGATCGAAATCGGTAAAGGTCTTGATACCGGTAAAGCTAGGCTTGGGCGGCGTGTAGCCGGTCCAGTCGGGCTTGAAGGCGTTTTCGCGCGCGGAGGTCAGCGGCAGGCGCTTCTTTTCGTGCTCGGCCCGTTCATGGGCTGCGGCGGCCTTGGCATATTCGGCCCGCACCTGTTCGATGAAACTGACCTTCGTGTCCGGGGACAGAAGATTGGACACCACGCCCACGGCGCGGCTGGCGTCGTTGACATAGACCGCCTGGCCACGGGCATAGCGCGGATGGATTTTGACCGCCGTATGCACACGACTGGTGGTCGCGCCACCGATCAGCAGCGGAATGTCAAAACCCTCGCGCTCCATTTCGGCAGCCACATGCACCATCTCGTCGAGCGAGGGGGTGATGAGCCCGGAGAGTCCGATGATATCGACATTCTCCGCCCGCGCGGTTTCGAGAATCTTCTGGGTCGGCACCATGACGCCGAGATCGACGATCTCGTAATTGTTGCAGGCCAGAACCACGCCGACAATGTTCTTGCCGATGTCGTGCACGTCGCCCTTGACCGTCGCCATCAGCACCTTGCCGGCGCTCTGTCGGCCGGCGGCCTCGCCATTGGCGTTCTTCTCTTCCTCCATGAAGGGGAGGAGATAGGCCACGGCCTGCTTCATCACGCGGGCGGATTTGACCACCTGCGGCAGGAACATCTTTCCCGAGCCGAAGAGGTCACCGACGACGTTCATGCCGGCCATGAGCGGGCCTTCGATGACGTGGAGCGGACGGGCCGCTTCCTGCCGGGCGAGCTCGGTGTCGGCCTCGATATATTCGGTGATGCCGTTGACCAGCGCATGGGTGATGCGCTCGCCCACAGGCAGCTCGCGCCAGGAAAGATCCTTGGCCTTGCCGGCGCCGCCGCCCTGGCCCTTGTAGCGCTCGGCCAGCTCAAGCATCCGATCGGTCGAATCCGCGCGGCGATTGAGGATGACATCCTCACAGGCGTCGCGCAGTTCCTTGTCGATGCTCTCATAAACCGCCAGCTGGCCGGCATTGACGATGCCCATGTCCATGCCATTCTGGATGGCATAGTAGAGGAACACGGCGTGCATCGCCTCGCGTACCGGCTCATTGCCGCGGAACGAGAAGCTGAGGTTCGAAATGCCACCCGAGATATGCACATGCGGCAGGCTCTCGGTGATCTCCTTGGTCGCCTCGATGAAGTCGACGCCGTAATTATTGTGCTCTTCGATGCCCGTCGCGACCGCAAAGACGTTGGGGTCGAAGATGATGTCTTCGGGCGGGAAGCCGACCACTTCGGTCAGGATCTTGTAGGCTCGCGCACAGATTTCCACCTTGCGCTGCTTGGTGTCTGCCTGTCCGGTCTCGTCGAACGCCATCACCACCACGGCGGCGCCATAGGCTTTCACCAGCTTGGCGTGATGGATGAAGGCTTCTTCGCCTTCCTTGAGCGAGATCGAGTTGACCAGCGCCTTGCCCTGCACACACTTCAGACCAGCCTCGATCACGTCCCATTTGGAACTGTCGATCATCAGCGGCACCTTGGCGATATCGGGTTCGGCCGCCAGGAGGTTGAGGTAATCGATCATCACCTGTTGGCTGTCGATCAGGCCCTCATCCATGTTGATGTCGATGATCTGGGCGCCATTGGCGACCTGGTCGCGGGCCACGTCGAGGGCGGCGTTGTAGTCGCCCGCCGTGATCAGCTTGCGGAACCGGGCCGAGCCGGTGACATTGGTGCGCTCGCCGATATTGACGAAGGGAATGTCCTTGGTCAGCGTGAAGGGCTCAAGGCCCGCGAGACGCAGCTTGCGCTCGATCTCGGGAACCTTGCGCGGCTGGTATTGCGCGGCCATCTGCGCCACGGCGCGGATATGGTCCGGCGTCGAGCCGCAGCAGCCCCCGACGATGTTGAGCAGGCCATCGCTGGCAAAACTCTGCAATTGACCGGCCATCTGCTCGGGCGTCTGGTCATAGCCGCCCATTTCATTGGGCAGGCCGGCATTGGGATAGGCGCAGACAAACGTATCGGCGACGCCGGAAAGCTCGGCGATGTGGTCGCGCATGAGGTCGGCGCCCAGCGCACAGTTGAGCCCGATGGTGATCGGGTTCGAATGGCGGATGGAATACCAGAACGCGGTCGGCGTCTGGCCCGACAACGTGCGCCCGGACAGGTCGGTGATCGTGCCCGAAATCATGATCGGCACGTCGATGCCGCGCTCTTCGAACAGGCGCTGGGCGGCAAAGATGCCGGCCTTGGTGTTGAGCGTGTCGGTGATGGTCTCGAACAGCAGCAGATCCGCGCCGGCATCCACCAGCCCGCGAATGGCCTCGCCATAGGCTTGGACCAGATCATCGAATGTAATGACGCGATGGCCCGGATTGTTGACGTCGGTGGACATGGACGAGGTTTTCGTCGTCGGCCCGATGGCGCCGGCCACGAATCGACGGCGACCGTCTGTCTCCTGCGCCCGCAGGGCCGCGCGCCGCGCCACCACGACGCCCTGATAATTGATGTCGTAGACGGCACTTTCGCAGGCATAGTCCGCCTGCGCCACCGAAGTGGCCGAGAACGTGTTGGTCTCGACGATATCCGCACCCGCCATATAGTAGGCGTAGTGGATATCCTCGATCATCTGCGGCTCGGTGATGACGAGCAGGTCGTTATTGCCCTTGAGCGGGTGCCCCCAGTCCTTGAACCGCTCGCCGCGGAAATTCTCCTCGGTCAGGCCGAGGCGCTGGATCATGGTGCCCATGGCGCCGTCGAGGATCAGGATACGCTCCTGCATGGCCCCGGCGAGCGCAGAACGCACTTCGGTCCAGTCGGGCAGGGCAAGGTTTTGGTCGATCCGGTCGGGCGAGGGGCTCATGCCGTCCTCTCTTTCAGTTTTGGGCCTGCGTGGATAACGCTGCAGGCATCACATAAAGATATCTTTATATCAGTCAAGCGCCAAGGCATCACTGCCTCAATTCGCCGCCCATTGCGGAAAATGCCGCCTATCGGGCTAAGCTTGTGTTGGCGTTAAGGCCTCCTAAACCAGCAAAGTGAGAACTTGCGGTAAATTGTCTGCATCCAGCTTAGGATGCTGCGCCGATAGTCCCAAGCGAGTTGAGTATAGAGTACCGTGACGACCACTTGGCGCAAAGCCGTCCGCACAATGACCCTTGCTGCCCTGATCGCCCCGACGATGGCTGCCTGTATGGGCGGCGCGGGGCTTGGCCCCACCGTGAATCGCGGTGCATTCACCTCCAAGGAATATGGGGTTTCGGTGTCGCCCCGCGTCACCACCAATCCCAATCCGCCCCGCGGCGGCGGGCGCTATCAGATCGGCCAGCCCTATACGGTGCGCGGCAAGACCTATGTGCCCCAGCACGATCCGAGCTATTCCGCGTCCGGAACGGCCTCGTGGTATGGCGCCGATTTCCACGGCCGCCGCACCGCCAATGGCGAGATCTTTTCGGCCAACGCCATCACGGCGGCCCATCCCACCTTGCCGCTGCCGTCCTATGTCCGGGTGACCAACCGGGATAATGGCCGCTCGCTCGTTGTCCGCGTCAATGATCGCGGTCCCTATGTGTCCGGTCGCATTATCGATCTGTCCCATCGAGCGGCGTCCATGCTCGGCTATGTGAACAATGGCTCGGCCAGTGTCGCCGTCGAATATGTCGGCCAGGCGCCGCTCGAGGGCGACGATACCCGCACGCTCGTTGCCAGCTATAATGGCCCCGCCGATTTCGGCGGCGGGCGCGGCAATGTCCAGGTCGCCTCCGCCGAGAGCAATCGCAGCCTTGTCGGCATGACCACCAATTTCATCAGCGGCCTGTTCGGTTACGCGGATTCGACGCCCGAGCAGGTGGACGCCGGCATCGGCACCGCCCATGCGGCGGTCAACGCCATGGCAAGCCAGTCGCCCGATCTGCAGGCCTGGGCTGCCAGCGTCGATGCGGATAGCCGTGCGATCAAGCTTGGGCTCGGCATCTTTGCCAATCAGGACAACGCCATCGCGCTCGCCGAGCGTTTTGCCGTCCTCGGCGCCGTGGCCGAAGAGCCGGTCACTGTCGGCGGCAAGCCGGCGACCCGCCTCACTCTCACCCATTTGAAGCCCGGCGTTGAGCGTCAGGATGCGCTCGATCTGGCACGGGAACTTGGCCTCGGCGATATAATTCTCTATTAGTCGGAGCTGTTCGCGACCGTTCCGAAGTGACCGCAAGGGATTGCCTGTGAGACTGATCCTCGCCATCGTCGCTCTCGCCTTCACCCTGTCACCCGCCTTTGCCCAGGCCCAGTTCGAGACCAAGGCAAAGTTCGCCGTGCTGACGGATTACGAGTCCGGCA
This sequence comes from Devosia sp. FJ2-5-3, assembly GCF_029201545.1. Taxonomy (NCBI): domain Bacteria; kingdom Pseudomonadati; phylum Pseudomonadota; class Alphaproteobacteria; order Hyphomicrobiales; family Devosiaceae; genus Devosia; species Devosia sp. FJ2-5-3. The sequence goes on from NZ_CP104007.1 coordinate 2,173,058, forward strand.
CCGTCATCTTTCAGAAGGATGCGGACATCCGGCTCGAACCGGCCAGCATGACCAAGCTGATGACGCTAGCTGTGGTGTTCAACGAATTGCGCGCGGGGCGCGTCACCAAGGACGATCTATTCTTCGTGTCCGAAAACGCCTGGCGGACGGGCGGCGCCTCGTCGGGCGGCTCGACCATGTTCGCCGAGCTCAATTCCCAGATCCGGGTCGAAGACCTCATCCGCTCCGTCATCATCCAGTCGGGCAATGACGCGGCCATCGTGCTTGCCGAAGGCATTGCCGGCAGCGAAGCCAGCTTTGCCGCGATGATGAACGAACTCGCCCGTCAGATCGGGCTCGATGATTCCAATTTCACCAATTCCACCGGCCTGCCGGACCCGGACGAATATTCGACCGCGCGGGATTTGGCCGATCTCGGCCGCTACCTCATTCGCGAATTCCCCGAATATTACCACTATTTCTCCGAACCGGAGATGGAGTGGAACGGCATCAAGCAGGCCAACCGCAATTCGCTGATCGATGTCGGCATTGGCGTTGATGGCCTCAAGACCGGTCATACCCAGGCTGCCGGCTATGGCGTCGTGCTCTCGACGGCGCAGGGCGATCGCCGCCTCGTTGCCGTGGTCCACGGTCTCGGTTCGATGCGCGAACGCGCCGAAGAGGGGCGCAAACTCCTCACCTGGGGCATGCGCGCCTTCGAGCGCTTCTCGGCCTATCCGGAGGGCAAGGTCGTCGCCTATGCCGATGTATATGGCGGTGAAAAGAGCAATGTCGCGCTCGTGGGCAATGGCGAGATCGCGCTTTATCTGCCGCGCGGCTCGCGCCAGTGCCTCTCTGCGACGGTCAATTTCGTCAGCCCGCTGATGCCGCCCATCCAGCAGGGCACGCAAATCGCCGAGCTGCAGGTGTTCTGCAATGACCAGCTGGTGCAGACCGCGCCGCTCTACGCCGCGGAGACGGTCGGGCAGGGCGACCTCGTCCGCCGTGCCACCGACGCCCTGAAACAACTCGCGTTGGGTTGGCTCTGAACCATGCCGCAGGCAAATTCGCTCCAGTGGAGCGAGTTTAGGTTCAGAGGCCATGAGAGCTACGCTCGAATGGCGGGCAGGGAGCCCCAATAGCGCTCGCCCCAGTGGCAAAGCCTTGGTGCACGCCTCCAACAGCCCCCATCTCGCCCCAAACCCTTCCCCCGGCCATCCGCTTGCCCTAAAAGAAACCGAACCAACCAACCAGGCGGCACATGCTCGACGCGCCGAAAGACAAACCGGCCCGCTTCATCACCTTCGAAGGGGGTGAAGGCGTAGGCAAATCCACCCAGGTCAAGCGCCTCATGACCAGTCTGGGCCAGCGCGGTGTCACCGCCGTGCGCACGCGCGAGCCCGGCGGCACGCCCAAGGCGGAGGCCATCCGCTCCTATATCCTGCAGGGCCGCTCCGAGAGCTGGGGCCCGGGCGCCGAGGCAGTCCTTTTCGCCTCTGCCCGCCACGACCACGTCACCCAGCTCATCGCGCCCAATCTGTCGCGGGGCACCTGGGTCATCTCCGACCGCTTCTGCGATTCGACCCGCGCCTATCAGGGGCTGACCGGTGGCGTTGATGAAAAGCTCATCGATGCGCTCGAGGATCTGGCGCTCGAGGGCCACGTCCCCGATCTCACCATCGTGCTCGACATGGATCCCGCCATCGCCTTCAAGCGCGTGGAAATGCGCGCCGTCGAGGATGGCCTGGCCCTCACCGGAGACCGCTTCGAGAAGGAAGAGCTCGACTGGCACAGGCGCCTGCGTGACGGCTTCCTCAATATCGCCCGCAACAATCCCGATCGCTGCGTCGTCCTTTCGGCCGAGCAGCCCGAGGAACACCTCGCCGAGGACATCTGGCGGGTCGTGACCGAGCGTTTCCCTGAACTCGGGGCCGGAGCCGGCGCATGAGCGATCCGAACGCGCTCGAAGGCCTGCCGCTCCCCGAGGCGCGCCAGGCGGCCATCGGCCATGACCTTGCCCGCGCCGCCATTCTCGATCAATTGCACCAGCGCCGCCTGCCCGGCGCGATCATGCTCCACGGCCCCCAGGGCGTCGGCAAGGCTACCTTCGCCTTCGAGATGGCCCTCGCCATCCTCACCGCCACGGGCGATGAGGCCCCCGAGCGCGTCCGTGAGCAGGTCGCGGCGCTCTCCTATCCCAATCTCTTCGTGCTGCGCCGCCGCCTCAAGGACGCCAAGGGCTATTATACCGCCATCCGCGTCGAGGATGTGCGCGAGCTGCGCGACGCCCTCCATCACACACGGGGGCGCGCGGGCCATCGCATCGCCATTCTCGACAGCATCGATGACTGCAATCCCTCGGCCGCCAATGCGCTCCTCAAGACGCTGGAGGAGCCCCCGGCCGATACCACCTTCCTGCTGGTTTCCCATCGCCCGGGGCAATTGCTGCCCACCATCAAATCGCGCTGCCACAACATTGCGCTCCGCCCGCTCGAGGCCGCGCTCGTGGAAGAGGTGGTGCGCACCGGCATGCCCGATATCGACGCCGAGACCCTCAACCGTGCCGTGCAGCTGGCCGGTGGCCGCCCGCGCCGCGCCTTCGAGACCCTGGCGCTGGGCGAAAATTCGCCGGTGGGTGCGCTGATCGCCTGGCTGCAGGCCCCAGAAAACATGCCGAATGGCGCGACCCTGCAGCTTGCCGATGCTCTTGGCGCCGATCCGCAGGGGCCGGACATGTCCTTTGCGCGCGAAATCCTATCCGACTGGCTCGCCGACGAAGCCCGCAACGCGGCCTTTGACCGGCAAAGCCGGATGCGGCTTGCCTCAGCCACCGAGCTATGGGACAAGGCACACGCGCTTCTTTTGGAGGCCGACAGCGTCAATCTCGACATGAAACAGACACTTGTCGTGGTGTTTGACGCCATCCGGAAGCACCGAGCAAACACTGCCATTCCCATCGAGCAAGAATGACCGCCAAGCCCTTTTACGTCACGACCGCGATTTCCTATCCCAATGGCGCCCCCCATATCGGGCACGCCTATGAGATGATCGCAACCGACGCCATCGCCCGCTGGAAGCGTCTGGAGGGCCGTGAGGTCTATTTCCTCACCGGCACCGACGAGCACGGCATCAAGATGGTGCAGACGGCGGCCAAGGAAGGCATTCCGGTCAAGGAACTGGCGGATCGCAATGCCGGCGCGTTCAAGAGTCTCGCCGCCGCGCTGAACCTCTCCAATGACGATTTCATCCGCACCACCGAGCCGCGCCACCACGAGGCGTCGCAGGCTATCTGGAAGAAGATGGCTGCCAATTCCAATGGCGACATTTTCCAGTCCACCTATGCCGGCTGGTATTCGGTGCGCGACGAGGCCTATTTCGATGAGGGCGAGCTGACCGAAAAGGATGGCAAGCGCTTTGCCCCTTCCGGCGCCGAAGTCGAATGGGTCGAAGAGCCCACCTTCTTTTTCCGCCTCTCGGCCTATCAGCAGAAGCTGCTCGACCTCTACGAGGCCAACCCGGACTTCATCGCGCCCAAGGAGCGTCGCAACGAGATCATCTCGTTCGTGAAGAGCGGCCTCCAGGACCTGTCGATCTCCCGCACCACCTTCGATTGGGGCATTCCTGTCCCGGGCGCCGAAGGCCATGTAATGTATGTCTGGGTCGATGCCCTGACCAATTACATCACCGGTCTCGGCTACCCGGACGAACAGAGCGCGCTGTTCAAGAAATTCTGGCCGGCGGATCTGCATGTCATCGGCAAGGACATCATTCGCTTCCACACCGTCTACTGGCCCGCATTCCTCATGAGCGCCGGTCTCGAGGTGCAGCACCGCGTCTTCGCCCACGGCTTCCTCACCGTCGACGGCCAGAAGATGAGCAAGTCGCTGGGCAATGTCATCGACCCGTTCCATCTGGTTGAGACCTTCGGCCAGGACGCGGTGCGCTACTTCTTCCTGCGCGAAGTCTCCTTCGGCAATGACGGCGACTATTCCAACGAGAAGCTGGTCAATCGCGTCAATGCGGACCTCGCCAACAATCTTGGCAATCTCGCCCAGCGTTCGCTGTCGATGATCAACAAGAACTGCGAGGCCAGGGTGCCCGCGCTTGGCGAATTGACCGATGCCGACAACGCCATGATCGCCGAAGTCACCGAGGCGCTCGAGACGGCCCAGAAGGCCATGGACCAGCAGCTGGTCCACGAAGCCACCGGCGCCATCATCTCGGCCCTCAGCTCGGCCAATAACTATTTCGCCGCGCAGGAGCCCTGGGCGCTCAAGAAGACCGATCCGGTCCGCATGGCCACCGTCCTCTACGTTACGGCTGATACGGTTCGTCGCCTCGCCATTCCGATGCAGGCTTTCGTTCCGGCATCGGCTGCGCGCCTGCTCGAGCAGCTGGCTGTGCCGGATGACCAGCGTTCACTTGCTGATGCCGCAAATGCTAACGGATTGATAACAAATTCTGACCTGCCGGCACCGCAAGGCGTGTTTGCGCGTCTGGAAAAACCGGTCGAATAAATGCTGATCGATAGTCACTGCCACCTCGATTTCGAGTCCCTCTCCGCCGATCTGGAGGGGGTTTTCGCCCGTGCCGAGGCGGCTGGCGTGACCGGCATGGTCACGATTTCCACACGTGTGGATAACTTTTCCACATATGCGGCGCTGGCCGAGAAATATCCCAATGTGTGGTGCTCGGTCGGCACCCATCCGCACAATGCCGACCAGGAATTGCACATCCAGACCGAGGATCTGGTTCGGCTCAGTGCCCATCCCCGTTGCATTGCCATCGGCGAGGCAGGGCTGGACTATTTCTACGATAACGCACCGCGTGAAGCGCAGGAAACCGGGCTCCGCCGCCATATCGCTGCCGCCCGTTTGACCGGCCTTCCCCTGGTTATCCACAGCCGGCAGGCCGATGACGACATGGCCGCCATCCTCGAAGAGGAAAGCGAGCAGGGGGCGTTCCCCTTCGTCCTGCACTGCTTCACGGCCAGCCGTAACCTTGCCGAGCGGGCATTGGCCTTGGGCGGGTACATCTCCTTTTCCGGGATCATAACCTTCCGGAATGCCAAGGAAATTCAGGAGGTTGCCCAGATCGTGCCGGCCGATCGGTACCTCGTCGAGACCGACGCGCCCTATCTGGCGCCGATCCCGCATCGCGGCCAGCCCAACGAGCCGTCCTATGTCCGCCACACGGCGGAAAAAGTCGCGGAAATCCGTGGGGTCAGCCTCGAGCAGGTCGGTCGCGAAAGCACCGAGAACTTCTTCCGTCTCTTTTCCAAGGCAGCGCGTTGACCATGGTCGAGCCGAACCGGATCGTTGCCACCATTCTGGGTTGTGCTTCGTCCGGCGGCGTGCCGCGCATCGGCAATGTCTGGGGTGCCTGCGATCCCCATGAGCCCCGCAACCGCCGCCGCCGCTGCTCGCTCCTCGTCGAGGGCTGGCGCGAGGGCATTGCTGAGCCAACGCGGATCCTCATCGATACCGGCGCAGATTTGCGCGAACAGTTGCTCGATGCCAATGTCGACCGTGTCGATGCGGTGCTCTACACCCACGAGCATGCCGACCACTCCCACGGCATCGACGATCTGCGCGTCCTGGCGCTGCACAATCGGCGCCGGGTCGATGTTTATTTCACGTCCGAGTGCGGGGATAAGCTGCGGAGCGCATTTGGCTATTGTTTCACGACGCCGCCGGGCAGCAGCTACCCGCCGATTCTCAATGCGCACGAAATTACGGCCGGGGATACGATTGCCGTCGAAGGACCCGGCGGGACGATCGAGGTTTCAAGCTTCCTCCAGATCCACGGCGACATCAATTCCTTGGGCTATAAAATCAAGGGTTTAGCCTATAGCTGTGATCTCTCGGAGCTGCCGGAAGACTCCGCCGAGGCGGTGCAGAACCTCGATTTCTGGATCATCGACGCGCTGCGCCCGACCCCGCATCCGAGCCATCTCAGCCTTCCCGAAACACTCGATCTGATTGAGCGTTTTTCGCCGCGGCAGGCCATTTTGACCAATATGCATATCGATCTCGACTACCACCGGACCGACGCCGAAACGCCGGCGCAGGTAACGCCGGCGTTTGACGGAATGCAGATCGATATCCTCGGCCGCGTGCTGCTCAATCGCTAGGCCCGGCCGCCATCGACGCTGAGAATTTGCCCCGAGATCCAGCCTGCCTGCTCGGAGGCCAGGAAAAGCACTGCATTTGCAATGTCTTCCGGCTGTCCCAAGCGGCGCATATGGATGCCCTCGACAAGTCGTTTCTGGCCATCGGCACCATAGCTTTCCCACTGTCGCTGCGTCGCCGGATTGGACAGGACGAAGCCCGGCGCCACGCTGTTGACCGTGATCCCGTGTGGCCCAAGCTCGAGCGCCAATTGCTTGGTAAGCCCCACCAGCGCATGCTTGGCCGAGCTATAGGCCTGGATGCCGGTGAGGCTCGGCCGTAGCCCAGCCCCGGAGGCAATAGTGACGATACGGCCCCAACCCCTTGCCTTCATCAACGGCGCGACGGCCTGGGCGCAATAGAAGGCACCGTCGACATTGGCCGCGAATAATTGGTGCCAGGCGCTTTCGGAAACATTTTCAAGGGGTTGAGCAACCTGCCCGCGAACGCCTCCGGCAGCCGTAACGAGGATGTCCACCGTCCCCAGACGTTGGGCTATACTCTCCATGGCGTCCAGGACGCTTTGGCGCTCCGAGAGGTCAAGGGTAAGGGTCAGTTCGGCACCCGCCGCCTCGGCCAGCTTCAGGCCATCGGCGTCCATGTCGAGCGCTGCAACGCGTGCCCCGGCCTGGCTCATCGCGGCAACTATGGTCCGACCAATGCCCTGCGCAGCTCCGGTGACGACGACAGTTTTACCCTTAAAATTCAATTGCATAGCGGAAGTTTCTCACGTTTTTGTGGCAGTTCGGTCGAGCAGGTCAGAAGGTATCGTTCATGCCCAACCGTCATCGATCAGCTCGCGCGTTTCAGCGATGGCGACATCCCAGATGGCCTGCATTTCCGCGTCCGGCCGCTGGTAGAAACCGCCAAAATTGCCGTCCCCGATCATATCCTTCACGCCCGCAGCGCCGATGGTCTTCAGCTTGTCGAGGTCGGCCATGGGCTTCTGGAAATCGGGCATGCCGATATTCGACAGTCGGGTCCAAGGGAAGTTCTCCATCCAGGACGCGTGGGACGCGACCGGGTCGATCTCGTGCACTTTCGCCATGGTTTTCGGGGCGTTCCACCAATTGTGCCAGCGCACCCGGCTGTCGGCATGGGCGTTGAGCCATTCCAGCGCAGCGGTCTGTCCGGGATTGTTGCCGCCATGGCCGTTGACGAAGAGAATGCGCCGAAACCCGGTCTTGTGCAGGCTGTCGAGGATGTCGGTGATCACTCGCGAATAGGTCTCCATCCGCAGCGAGATGGTGCCCGGATAGTTCGCGAAATAGGGCGTGATGCCGAAGGAAAGGGCAGGGAATACCGGCACGCCAGAGGGACCGGAAGCCTCCTCCGCGATCCTTTCGGAGAGGATGGAGTCCACCGCATTGCTGAGATAGGCATGCTGCTCCGTTGAGCCCAGTGGGACGATGGCGCGATCATCCGCTTTCAGATAGGCCTCGACCTGGAACCAGTTCATCTGGGCAATCTTCATTGATTTTCCTTGGCATTTTCAGTCTTCCGCAGGGCGTCGAGCCGCGGCAGCACATGCTGGTTGATGAAATTGATATCCGGCGCATACCGGTATTCGAACGCCTGCTGGTCCGGCCGGGTCCGATCGGCGAGCCAGTCCAGCCCGGTGGCGTAGATGATGACGTCGGCTCGCGTAAGGAAGCTTTCGAGCCCGTCATCATCGGCCATGATGACCTCGATGCGTCCGATGTGGGGGGCATAGCGCATGACGCCGGGTTTCATCAGCGCCATGAATTCGGGGAAGATCGAAACAATGCCGACGCTGGCCTGCCGAGTGAGGCCGGCAAGCCGCACCCGGGTTTCCTCCGACGGGAGGAAGTTGATACCCATGACTGGAATATCGGGGCCGAATATCGCCTCCACCTCGGCACGGCGATTGGCCAGGGTGAGGACGATGTCGGCCGGTGGCGGCCGGTCTCCTGCCTCGAGGGCGGCGATGGTGGTCGAGCTCAGCTCGTCGGACCGTGGCAGATGCGGCCGGATACGGTCGGCATAAGCGGCACTTGCGTCCGGAAAATGCCCCACGAGCACAATTTTGAGGCCGTCCGAACTCTGGAAGCGCAGATGATTGGCGCGGGCGTTGAGCAGTGTCGCCAGTTCCGCCGGCCCCATCCCGGCGTCCTTGCCCAGATGCAGCAGAACATCTATGGCCGGCCGGAGCGTTTCGAAGGCTGCCAGGTCTGGAAGGTGATCGTTGGGGGCAACGAAGGTGCCGGCGCTGCCGCGCGTTTCGATCAGCCGCTGGCGCTTGAGCTCGTTGTAGACCCCGACCACGGTCATCGGCGCTATCCCCGCCCGCTCCGCAAGTTCGCGCACCGGCGGAAGGCGTGTTCCGGCAGCCAGGTCGCCAAGGGCGATGCCGTATTGGATGAGCCCCGAGAGCTGGACGCCAAGGGGCACGGACAAGTCACGATCGAGTCCTGCCGCCAGCATGGCGAGGATATCTATATTTCCTATGGCCTGCCCGGCTCTGTTGGGCGGCGTGATGTCGGTCTTGCCGTCCCTACTTGACATGCCCAGCCAATCTGGCTCCCTTGGTGCCTGTTGTTCTAATCGAATAGAACAAGGTTGATCGCAGTTTTCAGCGATTGGCAAGCGTCGGGAGAGGCGGGGACATAATGGCCAGTCTGGTAATCCATGGGGGCGCGGGCACTATTCCGCGGGCCAATTTTACGCCGGAGAGCTACCAGGCCGCCCGAAATGGGCTCGCCGATGCCCTCAGGTCAGGATGGGCCATCTTGTCCGCTGGCGGTTTGGCCGTCGATGCCGTGGAGGCGGCGGTCGTCGCGCTCGAAAACCATCCGAGCTTCAATGCCGGCCATGGCGCCGTCCTCAATGCCGCCGGATACCATGAGCTCGACGCCGCCATCATGGACGGGCGCGATCGGGCGGCCGGTGCAATCGCCTCGGCCCGCACCATCCGCAATCCCATCCGCGCGGCGCGCCGCGTCATGGAGGCGAGCGATTGCGTTCTTTTGTCCGGGGCCGGGGCAGATGCATTTGCACGCGAGCAAGGGTTGGACATCGTCGAGCAGGAATACTTCACAACGGCGCTGCGCCGGGAGCACTGGACGCGCGCTGACGAGGAACGGCGCGGCCTTCTCAAGCGCGAGCGCAGCGAAGCGGAAAAGCACGGGACGGTGGGCGCGGTTGCCTGTGACGATAAGGGCAACCTTGCCGCCGCCACCTCCACCGGCGGATATACCTACAAGCGGGCAGGGCGTGTGGGAGACACCCCCGTCATTGGCGCTGGCACTTATGCCCGCAATGGCGTCGTCGCCGTGTCCTGTACCGGACTGGGCGAATATTTCATTCGTCGCGGCACATCGCATGATATCGCCGCCAGGATCCGATACCGCAATGAAAGCCTGGAAGAGGCCACGGCCGCGGCTATCGCCGAGCTCAGCGCCGACAAATGCGGGGCAGGGCTCATTGCCGTCGACGCGAAGGGCAATATCGCCATGCCGCACAATACCGAAGGCATGTATCGCGGTGCGGTTTCGGCCGACGGCAAGATCTCAATTGGCATCTATGCTGATGATTTTTCACCCATCGACGCCTGATGGTGTCGCGGGAACTGGGCTTCTGAGAGATATTTCCGCCAATGGCATATGCAGTTAGTTTTTCCGGACCGTCATTCAGCGCGGATTTCGTCGGTCTCTTCACCCATCAGCTGCAAGCGAGTGCGCTCAGGCCAGGCGAAATTTGCCTTTGTATTACCGACACGGCCTGGGACCCTGCCTACGGCGCGGCCTGCATGGCTGCTGCAAGGGCGTTGGGCGCAGAGGCCTTTCTGTCGACGTTTGCCTGGAACGAGGAAGCGTCGCCCAAGGCTCTGGCCGCATTGGCTGGTGTTGCTGACTTGATCGTCTACATGACCTCGCAGCGGCTGCACTACCGCGGGGAGATCGCAGAAGCGCTGGCGCGCGGTGCGCGCGTACTCTGCTGCATGGAGCAGCCGCACGTCCTCCATCGGTTAAAGGCCGACCCGGATGTGAAACGGCGTGCCTTGGCTGGAGCCAGACTGCTGGACGTGGCTCGGAAGATCAGGATTACGTCCTCTGCAGGCACCGATCTCGTCATGGACAAGACCGGGCGCGGCGCTCTGGCGAACTATGGCGCATCGGACACGCCGGGCCATCTCGATTTCTGGGGGCTTGGTGCGGTGCAATCAGCGCAACTGGAAGGCACCACGACGGGCAGGCTCGTTCTGGATATCGGCGATTGCTGCTTTCACATCGGACGGTTCGTCGAGAGCAAGACGATCCTGGAATTTGACGCAGGCAAGCTGGTGGCAATCGAGGGCGGACTCGATGCCAGACTGATCCGGGCCGAGCTCGAGGCGGCCGGCGATGGCGCCATGGTCGCCGGGCACATGGCCTGGGGTGTGGACCGTCGTGCACGGTGGACCCAGATGATCACCCAGACGCCCAATACGGGCGGCGGCGGCGCCGACAGCGAAAGCACTTATGGAGCAATCCAGGTCGAGATCGGCAGCAATGACGATATCGGTTTCAAGGGCAGGAACCGCAGCCGCGCTCATCTTGGGCTGTGTCTGCGCAACGCCAGTCTTTATCTCGACGGTGCCCCGATCATCGAGGACGGTGCATTCGTGCCACCAGACCTGGCCTAGATTTTCCGAAGCGTACAAGGTGGGCGCCGCTGTGGCGACCCACCGACGATGACGGAAAGCATAATACGGCTCCCGGTCCTTTCGCCGCGGGGCGGCACCGAGACCACCTCAGGTCACGGTGCGCCCTGCAATAGGACGCACCTGACGCCAAAAATCACGCTCCCGCTGCACTGTCGAGGGCGTTCCCTGGGATGAAGCGGCAGGAGACACTGTGACCCTTGGCTATTTCGTGCAGGGGAGCGGTCCCCGTTCGCACATGGTCTTCGCCGAAACAGCAGGCACCGATCCCGTCGTGCCCGGTGTCGAAGCGAAGGTCCGGCGGGGCGCGCTGCAGACGCTCGCGTTGCAGCGCCGGGTCCGGGACCGGAACGGCGTCGAGCAGCATGCGCGTGTAGGGATGGCGGGGCGCACGGTAGACCTGCTCGGTATCGCCGATTTCCACGATCTGACCGGAATACATTACCGCCACGCGGTCAGCGACTTCGCGGACAATGGCAAGGTCATGGGCGATGAAGAGATAGGACAGGCCAAGCTTCTGCTGCAGGGATTGCAGCAGATTGACGATCTGCGCCTGGGTGCGCACATCCAGCGCCGAAACGGGCTCGTCGCATACGACAAAATCCGGGTTAACGGCCAGGGCGCGGGCGATAACAATTCGTTGCCGCTGACCTCCGGAAAATTCATGAGGGTAGCGATGGACGATGCCAGGATCCATGCTAACGGTCTCGAGCAATTCGGCGACCCGTCCAGCTACCTGATCTGCAGGCACCGATCGATGAACCTGCAAAGGCTCGGCCAGCGTCTGGCCGATCGTCATGCGCGGGTGCAGGCTTGAGTAGGGATTTTGCAGAACGAATTGCATGTGCCGACGCATGGCCCGCAGCCGTCCCCCGTTCATACCGGTCAGCTCCTCGCCAAGGAGTTTTACCGAACCGGAGGAGGCGCGGAGGAGCTGCAGGACCGCCCGCCCTGTGGTGGTTTTCCCAGATCCCGACTGGCCGACAAGGCCAAGCGTCTGGCCCGGCATGATATCGAAACTTGCCCGGTTGACTGCCTGGACAGGCCCGAAATTGATCGTCAAATCCCGCACTTGCAGGATGGGCGTGGCGCCTGTCGTCATATCGTCCATCTGGGTCACCGCGAAATTTCCTCCAGATCCAGCCGCGGAACCGCTTCAAGGAGGGCCCGCGTGTAGTCGTGTTCTGGGGAGGCAAAGATCGCGTCTACAGGGCCGGACTCAACGATGGAGCCGCCATACATGACGTTGACCCGCTCTACCATGCCCGCGACCACGCCGAAATCATGCGTAATGAGCATCAGGGACATGCCGCGTTCTTCTCTGAGGCGCATCAGGAGCCTCAGGATTTGCGCCTGGACGGTGACGTCCAGCGCCGTGGTCGGTTCGTCGGCGATGAGCAGATCCGGATCGCAGGAAATCGCTATCGCAATGAGCACGCGTTGGCGCATGCCACCCGAGAACTGGTGGGGATGATCGTTGGCCCGAAGGCGAGCATTTGGAATGCCCACCTGCTCCAGCAGTTCAACGGTGCGATCCCGAGCGGCTTTGGGCGGGAGCCCCAAATGGCGCATGATCATGTCATCGACCTGTGCGCCGATCGTCATCACGGGATTGAGCGACGTCATGGGGTCCTGGAACACCATTGCGATCTTGCGGCCGCGAACGTCACGCATCTCCGTTTCGCTGATGCGGAGAAGGTCGCTCCCCTGAAATTCTACTGACCCGCCCAGCGCAATGCGGCTGCCTTCGGCAGCCAGACGCATCAGCGCCCGCGCCGTGACACTTTTCCCGCAGCCGGATTCGCCGACGAATCCCACTGCCTCGCCCCGGGCGATGTCGAAGGAAATTCCGCGGACTGCGCGAATCGTCTCGCGTCGCGTGACGATTTCAGCGGTGAGGTTTGTGACCTTGAGCAGTTTGTCCGCCGAGCTCATCGCCTGTTCCCCACGTCGAGCACTTCCCGCAGACCGTTGGCGAGAACGATAAAGGTCAAGGTGGCGAAGATGATCGCGACGGCCGGCCCCACGACTGTGAGCGGCGCCAGCTCCATGAACTGCCGTGCCTCGGCCAGCATGCCCCCCCAATTCGGGTCCGGGGGCGGTGGCCCCATGCCTAGGAAGGAGAGAGCGGTCACGGTGAAGATGGCTTGGGAAAGGGTGAGGCTGGTCGCGACCACGATCGGGGAAATAACCATGGGCAGGATATGGCGCGTGACCAGACGGAACTCGCTCATCCCGATGCTGCGGGCCGCCTCGACGTGGTCCCATTTCTTTACGCTCAGGACCGGACCGCGAACCACCCTCGCCATGGCCGGCGTATAGACGATGGCTATGGTCAGGATGAGGTTGGTCAAGGTCGGGCCGAGTGCTGCGACCACGGCAATGGCGAGCAGAAAGACTGGAAAGGCAAAGACGACGTCGAGAACGCGCATGATCACTTCATCGACGACACCCCCGACATAACCGGACAGAAGACCGAGCACGAGGCCGGCCGCAAGGGCCAGAGCGACGGCGACAATGGTGATCAGCAGCGTTGTTCGCCCACCCATGAGAAGGCGGCTGAGCACGTCCCGACCAATCAAATCGGTCCCAAGCCAATGCGCTGCGCTCGGTCCCTCAAGCGAATTGGGAGACGTTACCGATGCATCGAACGGGGTGATCCAGGGCGCCAGGACAGTGACGACGACCATGATTGTCAGCATGACCAGGCCAAGGGTCAGCAGCACGACGCCATTGGCCGGCCCGGGGCGAGGTGGCGCGGCGGCAAGAGCGGGGGCGGGGCTATCGAGAGGGCTCATGACTTCGCCCTCGCATCGGCTCGCGCATAGGCGACGTCGACCAGCATGTTGACTAAGACGACGACAGTGGCGGCAACGAGAACAATGGCCTGGATCACCGGGTAGTCGCGGCTGGTGATGGAATCGAACAGATATTGCCCCATGCCGGGGATGGCGAAGATTGTTTCCACCAGAATACTCCCGCCGAGCAATGAGGCGACCTGCAGACCGGTGACCGTGATGACCGGGGTGAGCGCGTTGCGGACCAGGTAGTTGCGCAGCACGGCCCCGGGTTTGAGGCCTTTGGCACGCGCGACCATGACGAAATCCTGGTTGGACACTTCCAGAACGGCGGCACGCGTATTTTCCGAAATGGTGACCGAGACTGCCAGGGCCAGGGCGAACCCAGGCAGGAGAAGGCTCGTGATATTGGCCAAGGGATCGACCAGAAACGGGGTGTAGCCGAAAATCGACAATTGCGGGAAATACAGGCCGGCCAAGAGGACGATCAGGGTGCCGACAACGAAATTGGGTACCGCAAGACTGAGACCGTTGAAGATGCGCACGATCCAGTCGACGCGTCCGCGAAGGCGCGCTGAAGCGAGCCCGGTCACCACCCCGATCACCATCGCCATGATTGCCGCAATCGTCGTCAGCTGAAAGGTCACCACGAAACGCGGCCCGATTTCCTGAAGGACGGGGCGCTTGGTGACGAAGGAATTGCCGAGGTCACCGGTCAAGGCGCCACCAAGCCATAGGAAATATTGCTCGATGAGCGGGCGGTCGATGCCGAGCTCCTGCCGAATTTGGGCCATAACTTCCTCGCCGACGCTGCTTGTTCCAGCGGCGGCAAGGGCGAAGTCCCCGGGAAGCGCTCTCATCAGCATGAAGGCGGTGAAGGAAACGCCCAGTAAGATTGCCAATGTCCAGGCAAGCCGGACGAAAACCAGACGTACCATCAGAAAGAAACCGTCATGCAATGCGCTCCGTTTGCGAGCCTATTTGTTGACCGCAGTTTGCCGGACAAAGGAGCGTGTGTTGGCCGCCAGTGGCTCATAGCCTTCCACATAGTTCCACCAGAGTTCCCAGCGAAGGGGATACTGATAGACCTGCAGGACATAGGCGTTGTCGGCGATGTAGCGCTGGATTTGCCCCACCTTGGCGGCTCGGGCCGCATTGTCGAGGATGGTCCGTGCCTCATCGATCATGGTGTCCAAAGCGGCATCGGAATAGCCTTGGGCGCGGCCAAAATCGCTCGTCGACTTGAAGCGCTGAAGGATTGCGTCGGAGTCCGGCGTCCAGGAAAGGGCGACCGAGAGCAAGGTGGGGTAGGTGCCCGAATTCCACATCTCGAGAAGCGGCGCCGTTTCCATTGGTGTCAACTTGACGTTGATGCCGGCTGCGGCCCATTGCTGCTGGAGGATTTGAGCGCAGGCTACATCGAGCGGGTTGGCAGCAACCACGATGTACTCGCCGATGTCGATGCCATCGGCGTGTCCCGCCTCGGCCAAAAGGGCGCGGGCGCCTTCAGGGTCATAACTGTAATATGGCAGTTCACCGACGCCGTCGTAGCCGCCGACCTGGCTCTCCGGGATCACGGCGCCAACCTTGCCTGAGCCACCAAGGACGGTCTGCAGCGCGGCGTTGCGGTCGGTCGCCAGGCTCAGCGCACGCCGCACCCGTACGTCGTCAAACGGCGCGGCTTTGAGGTTGAGCCAGACCGGGAAGGTCCTCGACGTCTGCCCAGGGGCAGAGATCAGATCGGGCGAAGTCTTGGCGATCTGGCCGGCCACGCGAGGGTCCTTCAGCCAGGTCATGTCGATAGCCTTGGACCGCAGGGCGGACGTAATGGTCGCCTGATCCTTGTAGAACTTGAAAACGACCGTTGAGACCTTCGGCAGGCCTTCTTCGTAATAGTCGGGATTTGCCTTGAGCACGAACTGCTGGTTAGGTTCGTAGGACTCGAAGACGAAGGGACCCGTTCCAACCGGCTGTGCGTCAAGGTTGTCGACCCCCTTGGGGGAGATGACGCCGTCGGGGTTTGTCGCCATGTAGTTGAGAAAAGCGGCGTCGGGAGCAGCGAGCTCGAACTTCACCGTCAATGGGTCAATCACGGTTACCGCATTGATGCCAGAATATTGGGCCCGCAGGCGGCTCTTGCTGTCGGGATTGAGGATGCGATCGAAGGTATGCTTGACATCCTCAGCGCTAAACGGCTGCCCGTTGTGAAATTTTACGTTGTCACGCAGCTTGAATATGTAGGTTACATCGTCGGGCTGTTCGTAGCTGAGGGCCAGATCAGGCTCGATCTGCATATCGGCCGTCCAGCGCAGAAGCCCGGTATACATAAGGGAAAGAAAGTCATAGGACGAAAACGCCGTTACCGTCACGGGATCGAGCCCGATCGGATCCGCATCGGCCCCGATGGTCAACGTGCCTCCCTCGGCTGCGCGCACGACCCCGAACATCGGTCCCCCCGCCACGAGAACGCCTGTCGCCAAGGACAGCCTGAGCAGGTTGCGTCGAGACAGTGCTGGCAAACTTGAGGCCTCAGGCAGGTGCAGGGTCTCGGTCTTTTTCATCTTGGTTCCTCCCGATGCGTTTGGTCCGGCAGTTCAGCGGCCCGACCGCCAACCGAAAAGCCGCTGGCTCGGGCGAACGTCGTGGACTGCGCAGTGGCGTGACAGTGCAGGGGTGGCACGAGCCCTGTAAATCCCAGGAAGTTCCGCGACGCGGAAAACTTCTCACGCGGCAGATTGGGTGCCAGGCTGATCGCCTATCACGGGATCAGACCTCAGGTTTTTCGTAATGGAAGATCCGGAAGCCGACCGCCACTTCCTACTCGGTTTCGCTGCCGCAAATCGCAACGTGGATTCCGGCCTCGGCGAGGACGCCCGCTGCTTTGCCGTCGGATGGAAGCTTGTCCGTGAAAAAATGCGTTATGCTGTCCAGCCGGGCAACGCGAACGGAAGCTTCGCGGGTCCATTTGCTGGCGTCTGCAGCAAGGAATGTCAGGCGAGCATTGCTCATCAGCTTCTGCGTCAGTTGGGCTTCGCTGTAGCTGTAGTCCAAAATACCCTTTTCCAGATCAAGAGCGCCGGCACCGAAGATCGCATGAGAGGCGTAGAATTTCTCGAAATAGTCCAGGGTATCAGGGCCGACCACGTCGCGGTCATTGTGGCGCATGAGTCCACCCGTAAGGTGAACTTCGATCTGCGGGGTATCGGACAGGGTCAGGGCGACGTCGATATTGTTGGTCACCACTCGAAGCTTGTCGTGGTCCCGCAAGGCTTTTGCGACGAATTGAACGGTGCTTCCGATGCCCATGAAAATAGTGGAGCCGGGCGGGATGGCCGCCGCCACCTGCTCGGCGATGTCCTGCTTTGCGGCCGAGTGTAATGCCGCACGAGCGTTGACCGACAGATTGCGCAGCTGGATGGGCAGGTCCACGCCGCCGTGAAAGCGGCGCGCAAAACCAAGATCGCAGAGTGAATTGATATCGCGGCGGATCGTCTGCGTGGTCAGGTCATAGCGCTGGGCGAGTTGCTCGATATATTGAGCGCCCTCCGTTTCGATCAGCGCGATTATATCGCGTTGTCTGTCCGATAGCTTGTCCTGGCCCATGGCCGCCCTTACCCCAGATAGATTTCAGGGCTGTCGGTGATCACCCCGGTCAGGCCCGCTCTCCAGAAGGAAACGAGCTCAAGCGGGTCATTGCTGGTCCATGCGCGCACCTTGATCCCCTTAACTGCGGTCTGTTCAAGAAGGCCGATGCTCAGGCCCTTGAAATGGGCGTGAATGCTGGTCGCCGGAATTTGGGCCAGCAGGGCCTCCCAATTATCCGGCACACGATCCCAGAGCATGGCCAGTTCAAGGTCTGGCGCGAGACGGTGCATGGCCTTGAGGCATTCCGGATCGAAGCTCGAGATCATGATCTGCATATGCGCCGGACGCCTGGTGATTTCGGCGTGCACAGCATTGACCAATTGGTCGAGCGACTGGTGATGCGGGTGTTGCTTGATCTCGACATTGATGTTGAGGCCAAACTCACCCAGCGCCTGGATGACCGCGCCGAGCGTGGGAATGCGTTCGCCGGCATAATTTGAGTTGAACCAACTGCCGCCGTCCAGTGTAGCGATCTGGGCGGCAGTCAACTTGCCCAGATTGCCCTTGCCGGAGGATGTGCGATCAACGCTGTCGTCGTGGATGACGATAAGCTCGCCGTCGGCGCTGAGCGCCACGTCTAGCTCGACCCATTTCGCGCCTTGTTCCGCAGCGGCTCGAAAGGCCGCAATGGTGTTTTCCGGAGCGATCGCAGAGGCGCCCCGATGGGCCTGGACTTCGTCCCGGTCGGGGCCGGGCAGTGAGGAGATGGTCATGGTCGATTCTTCTTGCAATCGCGCCTAGGCATTATCGGTTCGGCGACTGGTTTGCGAGCTAAAGGGATGGAGGCTGGACAGAGGTGCATAGACAGTGAGTTCAGCCGCGTCGGCGATGTCGGGCCGCCCGGGCACGGATAGGACGATTGACTGCCCGGATTGGGCCAGACGCACATGGAGATGGCTTTCGCCGCCAACCGGTTCGAGAAGTTCCACTATTGCCTTGAGGGCGATATGCGCCGCGGCCGGTGCTTCGAGCGTGAAGGCATCGGGCCGGATGCCGACGATGTCCGTGCCGGCGGGCAGGGGACCGACTTGATCGATGGATGAGACCGGGATGAGATTCATCGGCGGCGAGCCAATAAATCCAGCAACGAAGAGTGTCTGGGGACGATCATAGACCTCGGTCGGCGTGCCGATCTGTTCGACCAGGCCCGCATTCATGACGACCAGTCGGTCCGCCAGCGTCATGGCTTCCAATTGGTCGTGGGTGACGTAAAGGCTGGTGGTCTTGAGACGGCGCTGAAGCTTGCGGATTTCGACCCGCATCTGCACGCGCAGCTTGGCGTCGAGGTTGGAGAGCGGCTCGTCGAACAGGAACGCCGCCGGCTCCCGCACGATGGCGCGGCCCATCGCAACGCGCTGGCGCTGGCCCCCCGAGAGCTGGCGCGGCTTGCGGTCGAGCATGGGTCCGATCTCGAGGATATCCGCGGCTTCCTTCACCCGCCTGTCGATTTCCTCGCGCGGGGTACCGCGGTTCTTGAGGCCGTATTCGAGATTTCCGCGAACGGTCATGTGGGGGTAGAGCGCATAGTTCTGGAACACCATGGCGATGTCGCGCTCGGCCGGCTCCGCCTTGACCACGTCTCGACCGCCGATCTCGATGCGACCAGACGTGACGGTTTCAAGGCCGGCAACCATCCGTAGCAGGGTGGACTTGCCACAGCCAGAGGGGCCGACCAGCACGATCAGTTCGCCATCGGCTACGGATAGATTGACGCCTTTGACGGCGGGGATATTGCCATAGTCCTTCTTGAGATCGACCAGATTGATGGTGGCCATGGCTTATTTCTCCGTTTCGACCAGGCCTTTGACGAACAGGCGCTGCATGAAAATGACGACTAGGACTGGGGGCAGCATGGCCAGGATCACGGCAGCCATGACGAGGTGCCAGAGCGGCTCAGTATCGGCGCTGGCGGCCAGGCGTTTGATGCCCATGACCACCGTGTAATAGCGGCTGTCATTGGTGACAAGCAGCGGCCACATGTATTGCACCCAGCCATAGATGAAGAGGATGACGAAGAGCGCCGCGATATTGGTCCGGCTCAGCGGCAGGAGGATATCGCGGAAGAATTTCATAGGGCCCGCACCATCCACCCGGGCCGCTTCCATCAGCTCATCGGGAACGGTGAGGAAAAACTGACGGAAGAGGAAGGTGGCGGTCGCCGAGGCGATCAGCGGCAGGATGAGACCCTGATAGGAGTTCAGCATGCCCAGATCCGCCACGACCTTGAAGGTGGGGATGATACGCACCTCAACCGGGAGCATCAGCGTGATGAAGATGATCCAGAAGGCGAGCAGGCGCAGCGGGAACTTGAAATAGACGATTGCGTAGGCCGAGAGCAGCGAGATGACGATCTTGCCCACGGCGATTGCAATGGCCATGACCAGCGAGTTCAACATCATCACCCAAATCGGCGGCGCGCCGGAACTGGAGAGCCCCTCGTTCCAGATGGTGCTGTAGTTTTCAATCAGATGCGGGCCGGGCAGGAGCGGCACGAGACCGCTGACAAAATTGCCCGGGGCATGGGTGGAGGCGATAAACGCCAGATAGACCGGGAACACCACGATCACGACGCCCGCGATGAGCACGAGGTGCGTGAGGAAGGTCAGGAAGGGTCTGTTTTCAACCATTTTGCTTCAGCCCTTCAATACTGGACCCTGCGTTCCACGAAGCGGAACTGCACGACGGTAAGCGCGATCACGATCAGCATCAGGATGACGGACTGTGCGGCGGACGAGCCGATGTTCAGGTTGAGCACGCCGTCGGTATAGACCTTGTAGACAAGGATATTGGTCGCCTGAGCCGGGCCGCCCATGGTCGTCGCATCGACCAGACCGAAGGTGTCGAACATGGCGTAGTTGATGTTGATGATCAGGAGGAAGAATGTCGTCGGGGAGATGAGCGGGAAGACGATGGTCCAGAACCGCTTGAACGGACCTGCGCCATCGATGGCGGCGGCTTCGTTGAGCGATTGCGGCACGGACTGCAACCCGGCGACGAAAAAGAGGAAATTGTACGAGATTTGCTTCCAGGCGGCGGCGATGACGATGAGCGTCATCGCCTGATTGCCATCGATGCGGTGGTTCCAGCTGACGCCCATGCCGCGCAGAATGTAGGGCGCGATACCGATGGATGGATTGAAGATAAACCACCAGAGAATGCCGACGACAACCGGCGCGACCGCGTAGGGCCAGACCAGCAGTGTTGTATAGATCTTGCCCGAGCGCAGCAGGCGATTGACCGCAACAGCCAGCAGTAGGGACACGGCCATGGAGAGCAGTGTCACCGAGATCGCGAAAATTGCCGTTCGCCCGAGAGAGCTCAGATAATTGGGATCGGCAAAGATGCGCCGATAATTGTCGAACCAGATGAATGTTGTCCGAAAGCCAAAGGGATCCTCGCGCTCAAACGAGGATTTCAGCGCCTGTATTGCTGGCCAGATAAAGAAAATCAGCGTGACAGCCAGCTGAGGTGCCAGCAATAGGTAAGGCAGCAGCTTGTTCGGAAATATGGTGCGTTTGCTCTGCATGGGTCCTCGCACGGCGCCGCATGACGGGCCGCGCGCGAAGGCGCTGCCCATCATTCGAGCTGAAAAGGGGCCAGATTGCTCTGGCCCCCTGATAACCGGATTACTGGTTGGTCGCTTCAAACTCGCGCAGGATCTCGTTGCCACGGGCAACGGCGGAATCCAGCGCTTCCTGGGCGGTCTTCTGACCAGCAAGCATGGCCTCGAACTCTTCGTCGACCAGGGTACGGATCTGGCTCAGATTACCGAAGCGGACGCCCTTGGAGTTCGCTGTCGGAGTGCCCCGGGTGATCTGCTCGATGGCCACGGAGGAACCCGGATTGGCGTCGTAATATCCCTGTTCCTTGCCGAGCTCATAGGCTGCATTGGTAATCGGCAGGTAGCCGGTGAACTGGTGCCAATCGGCCTGAACCTCCGGCTGGCTGAGATAGGTGAAGAACTCGGCAACGCCCTTATAGACGTCGTCGCTCTTGCCGTTCAGAACCCAGAGCGTGGCGCCGCCGATAATCGAGTTCTTGGGCTCTGCGATTACGTCGTCATAATAGGGCAGGGGCGCGAAGCCGACTTCGAAGTCCTTGGAGTTGGCAATGACGCCAGCGCGCGAACCCGAGGAATTCATATAGACGGCGCATTCACCGGAGTAGAACTTCGGCGGAGCGTCTGGGCCGCCGACCGGGCCGCCATACTGATAGAGGCCGGAATCGGACCACTTCTTGAGGTTTTCCCAGTGCTTGACCTGGACCGGGCCATTGAAGGTGAACTCGGTGCCAAGACCGCCGAAGCCGTTTTCCAGCGTGCCGAACTGCTGGTCATGGATGGCGGAGAGGTTCTCGGTCTGGATCCAGGTGATCCAGGCTGAGCTCAGGCCGCACTTGGCAGCGCCGCTGTCCACGATGGTCTGCATCGCGGTTTCGAGCTCTGCCCAGGTCTTCGGCGGGGTTTCCGGATCAAGGCCGGCCTTCGCGAAGGCGTCCTTGTTGTAGTACATGATCGGAGTGGACGAATTGAACGGCAGCGAGAGGATGTTGCCCTCGGTGTCGGAATAATAGCCCACGACCGGCGCGAGGAATGCAGACGGGTCCCAGGGCTGACCATTTTCGGTCATCAGTTCGTAAACCGGCTTCACGGCGCCCTTGGCGGCCATCATCGTGCCGGTCCCAACTTCGAACACCTGCACGATGGCTGGCTGTTCATTGGCGCGGAACGCTGCAATCGCAGCCGTCAGCGTTTCGGGATAGCTTCCCTTGTAGGTCGTCACAACCTTGTAGTTGGACTGACTGTCGTTGAAACCCTGGGCGATTGACTCTAGCTTCTTGCCAAGTTCGGCGTCGAGCGCGTGCCACCAGCTGATTTCAGTCTGAGCCGACGCCGGGCTTGCAGCAAGCACGGCAGCCATACCCGCAGACAGCAGCATAACCTTCTTAAACATGCTCTCTCCCTTAGTATTCAGCTGGGACCTCCTCGCCCCGAGCTTGGTGCCATATGACAACATGGAATCATCCTTTGCAAACCAGAAATGTTCATATGAACATTGGTCGTGTGCGATTGAACCGCCCTTTGGTGGCCCGCTGTGCTGGTAAGTCAGGACAATAACAGTCGTGTGACACTGGGATTTTATGTGGGGTCGCCAGTGTGGATTTGGCCCATTGCAACAGTTCAGTTCATCTGAACATCAGGCGGGACGCGTGGAGTTGGATCTAGACCGCATGGACCTCGACGTGGAGCCCGTCGAACGGGAGAAGGATGTCTCTCCGAGCGTCGGCTGTTGAAGGCTCGATGGGGGTAGGAGCTTCGTCGTCAAGGATTGAGTCCGATCCGTTACTGGTTAGCCGCGTCCCAAAATCCCTCTTAAGAGGGCACCCGAGGCACAATGTGGTTTCGCTGTAAAACCTGCCTCTGAGCCTGATTCTCGCATGTCGATGCCGCATTGGCGCAATTTGGCAGAGCTGAAGACCTACTGAGCGGCCGCAGTGTCGGTGTCCTCGCCCAAATCTGATGAACGCTTAAGGCGCCGACGACTTTCTTTCGGTACCCGCGAAAAAGGCAGACGCACACGCAGAATAGCAGCCGGTGTTGGGAAGGACATCGGTGGCCAACCCTATCTCCGTAGCGTCGTCACCAGCCAACATCACTACCTTGGGATCGCCAGCGGCCCAACCGGCCTTCGATCACCGTGCAGCGCTTTGCGCCCAATTGAGGATGTCGGCGCTGGACATGGCGCCTGAGACGCGGGCGACTTCTTTTCCGGAGCGGAAGAGGATCATGGTGGGGATGCCGCGAATGCCGAGGCGCCCCGCCAGATCCTGGTTCTCATCCGAATTGAGTTTGACGAAGCGCATGGCGGGCTCCGCCGCGCGCGCCGCCGCCTCGAATTGCGGTCCCATCACACGGCATGGGCCGCACCAGGGCGCCCAGACATCAACGAGGACGGGAATGTCGGACTTGGCAATCTGCTTTTCGAGCATGGGCGCTGCGAGATCGGTGGGATGACCGTCAAAGAGCGCAGCACTACACTTGCCGCATTTCCCCTGGTCGGCGGACTGACCCTCGGCGATGCGGTTGGTCGCGTTGCATTTCGTGCAGACCACATGGGCCATCGTTGTTGTCTCCTATTGTCGCGTCGTCGCTTCCAGCACCCGATCCTGGCAGTCACCGCTCCCGGAGGGGACGAGGTCTCGCTGCGCCAGGATCGAACGGATGGCGCCGTGTTGGCTGAGATGCACTTGTCCGGAGAGATGTTCAAGGAACTCCGTGCCCGCCAGCTTGTCCATCACCGGGCCCTTGACCTCCGAGAGGTGGAGGCGGATGCCGAGATCCCTCAGACGATGTTCGACGGCTTCGAGGCTTTCGAGCGCCGACATGTCGATGAAATTGACGGCAGAGCACATCAGCACCACGTCCTTGAGACCAGGATTTTCCGTCGCGAGGCCGGTGACGAGATCTTCGAGATAGCGCGCATTGGCGAAGTAGAGACTTTCGTCGATGCGGAGGGAAAGGATGTCAGGGACGATCTCCACCTTGTGGCGCTTGATATTTCGGAAGTGCTCGGTTCCGGGCACCTGTCCCACCACGGCCGCATGCGGCTTGGAGGACCGATAGAGGAAAATGAGGATCGAGGCGGCAACGCCAAGCGCAATCCCGACCTCGACACCGAAGAGCAATGTGCCGACCAGCGTGATGGCCACGGCGGCAAAATCCGCCTTGGAATAGGCCCAGGCGCGCTTGAGCACCGAGAAGTCGACAAGGGTCAGAACGGCGAGCACGATGGTGGCGGCCAGCGTCGCCTTAGGCAGGACGGCGAGGAACGGCGTCAGCAACAGCGTCGCGCCGGCAATACCGATGGCGGTGAAGGCACCTGCCGCGGGGGTCGCAGCGCCAGCATCAAAATTGACCACGGAGCGGGCAAAGCCACCGGTGACCGGATAGCCGCCGCCAATGCCGGCCGCGATATTAGACATGCCGAGGCCGATCAATTCCTGATTGGGCTCGATCCGCTCGCGACGCTTGGCAGCCAGGGTCTGGGCAACCGAGATGGATTCGACAAAGCCGACAATCGAGATAATCAGCGCCGGCATGAGCAGTTGCTGGACGGTGTCGAGGTTGAAACTCGGCAGGGACAGCATAGGCAGGCCCTGCGGCACGTCACCGACCAGGGCGACACCCTTGCTGCCCAGATCAAAGGCGACCGAGAGCGCCATGGTGAGGAAGACGACCAGCACCGGGCCGGCGCGCACGATGATTGTGGCGATGCTCTTGGGTACACCAAAGCGGGTGAGCCAGTTCTTGAGGTCGAGGCGGATCCACAGCAGGAGACCAAGCGCCAGCCCACCGATCAAGAGCGTATAGATGTTGATCGAGCTCAGATTTTCCCAGATCGAGGCCAATAGGCCCGGCAGGGCGTGGCCTTCGGTGCTGATGCCCAGGAGACCGCCCAGCTGGCTCATGGCGATGATGAGGCCAGAGGCGGTAATGAAGCCGGAGATCACCGGGTGCGACAGGAAATTGGCGAGAAAGCCGAGCCGCAACAGGCCCATGAGCGTCAACATGGCGCCCGAAATCAGGGCCAGGATAATGGCGGCACTGGCATAGTCGGCGGTGCCTTCCATTGCCAATTTGCCCACGGCGCTGGCCGTCATCAGGGAGATGACGGCAACCGGCCCGACCGCCAGCGCCGACGAGGTGCCGAAGATGGCATAGGCAATGAGCGGCAGGATGGAGGCGTATAGACCCACTTCCGGTGGTAGCCCCGCCAGCAGAGCGTAAGCCAGCGACTGCGGGATCAGCATGATGGTCACGATCACCGCGGCCACGAGGTCACTGGTCAAGCTCTGACGGTTATAGCGTCTGCCCCAATCGAGGATGGGCAGATAGGACCCGAGGCGCACGGCAAGTCTCCGGAAGAGGTGGGGAGCCGGCCCGGAGGCAGGCGAAATTCAGGCTGGCTCAGACGTCGAGAGTAGCGAACAGGCTGCCGGCGCGACCGCCGGAGCGGCAGTAGCCAAGCATGGGCTTGGGGCTGTCTTCCCAGGCCTGATGGAAGCGGATGATCTGGCCTTCACCACGCATGCCCGAGACCGGGATATGGATGGCCACGAGACCCTCAGCCTTGGCGGCGGCTTCAATCGCCGCGAAATCCGGCTGGCCGGCATCTTCATTGTCCGGGCGGGCGCAGATGATCGACTTGAAGCCCGCGGCGGCGATCTCCTTGACCTGTTCCGGCGTGATCTGGGCGGTGGCGGAGAAGTCGGGGCTGAGTTGACGGATATTCATTTGATGTTGTCCTGACGCATGAGGAAAAGGGGGCTCCTCCGCCGAAGCGGAGGAGGAAACGGGCTGCGAAGGGGCATCACAGACCGTTGATGGGAACCTTGAGGAAGGTCTTGCCGTCCTCGTCCTTGGGCGGAAGCTGGCCGGCGCGCATGTTGACCTGCAGCGACGGAATGATCAGCTTGGGCATGGAGAGAGTGGCGTCGCGCGCTTCACGCATGGCGACGAAACTGTCTTCGTCCGTGCCCTTGCCGACATGGATATTGTGCTCGATCTCGTCGCCGACTGTGGTTTCCCACTGGATGTCGCGGCCATTGGGCCCGTAGTCGTGGCACATGAAGAGACGCATTTCGCGCGGCAGCGCCAGGACGCGCTGGATCGAGCGATAAAGCGTGCGCGCGTCGCCGCCCGGGAAGTCGGCACGGGCCGAGCCGCCATCGGGCATGAACAGGGTGTCACCGACGAAAGAGGCGTCGCCGATCGTGTGCGTCATGCAGGCCGGGGTGTGGCCAGGCGTATGCATCACATGGGCCGTCATGCCGCCGATATGGTAGCTGTCGCCGTCCCTGAACAGGCGGTCGAACTGGCTGCCATCGCGCTGGAACTCGGTGCCTTCGTTGAAAATCTTGCCGAAGGTTTCCTGCACAATGACGATGTTCTCGCCGATGCCGAGCTTGCCGCCCAACTTGGACTGGATATACGGCGCGGACGAGAGGTGATCCGCGTGGACATGGGTTTCGATCAGCCATTCGAGCTTGAGGGCCTGCTCTGTGATGAAGGCGATGATCTTGTCCGCTCCATCATAGGTGATGCGGCCAGCGGCGTAGTCGATGTCCATGACCGAGTCGATAACGGCGCAGGACGATGAGTTCGGATCCTTGACGACGTAGGAGATCGTGTTGGTCGGCGCGTCGAAGAACGCGGTCACTTCCGGCCGGAGAGTCAGGTCGGGGGTGAAGGGAATGGTGGTCATTTCTAGAACTCCTCGGTGAGGGTCAGGCTGTCTGGGTAACGCGCTGCTGGGCGAAACGGCGCAAAGTGCGAGCGGTCAGAATTCCTGCGATCATGGCGGCCACAAAGGCCCAGGCAGAGACATCACCCAAGCCCAGGGCGGGAATGGCGCCGCCGGGGCAGAAGCCGGCAATGCCCCAGCCGATACCGAACACGGCCGAGCCCCCGATCAGCGGAACGTCCAGCTTGCGTTTGGTCGGGAAGTGGAATTGCTGGTCGAGCACGGGTTGCTCCCGGCGCAAGACGAAGCGGTAACCAGTGGCAGTGACGGTCAGCGCCGAACCCATGACCAGAAGCAGGGACGGATCCCAGCTGCCGGCAATGTCGAAGAAGTTCAGCACCTTGGCGGGATTGATCATGCCGGAGATGGCGATACCCGCGCCGAAGATGAGGCCGAAGAGGCCAGCAAGGATGTTACGCTGCATCAGAAGCCTCCGAGGGTGTGACGAATGACAAAGACGGTGGCGACGGCGGCGACCATGAAGGTAGCGGTAGCGGCTATCGAGCGGCCGGAAAGACGGGAAATGCCGCAAACTCCATGACCAGAGGTGCAGCCGGAGGCAAAGAACACACCGATGCCGGCGAGCACACCACCAATCATCACCCACATCACCGGCACGGGCGAGGCGAAGGACACCTCAAAGCCGGACACGAGCGGGATCAAGATTGGCGCAACAACGGCGCCAAGCAGGAAGGCGGCGCGCCAGCCCCAATCCTTGGTCACGGGCGGCAGAACACCGGTCAGGATGCCGGTCATGCCGGCAATGCGGCCATGGAACGCCATAAGCAGCACAGAAGCGAGGCCGATCAGGCTTCCGCCAATCAGCGCTGGGATGGGGGTGAATTCTGTCATCGATACGGATCTCAGCAGCAGGTAACAAAAGTCGAATTGCGATTTCGGCGCTCTCGGCGGTCACGTTTCGAAGGCGTTTGAACCTTCTTGAAAACGGGGCCAAAACACGCGATAAGCGTTTAGTCGAAAATTCGTATATACGAGCTTGCTAATATGTTCAAGATGGATTTGTCAATGATGGAGGAGAATGCCGAAAGGGCATCTCAGCTGCTGACAGCCATGTCCAATCCCAAGCGCCTGATGATCCTGTGCAATCTGCTCGACCGAGAAATGAGCGTCAACGAGATCGCTGAACATGTGGAGCTGGCACAATCGCCTCTCTCCCAGCATCTTTCCAAGCTGCGTGCATGGGGCTTTGTTCGGACACGGCGCGATGGCCAGCAGATTCACTATAGCCTTGCGTCGGACGAAGTGCGGGAAATACTCAAGACGCTCTATAGTCTCTATTGCGTCCCGGGCATGATCTCTGGGTCTGATTCTTCGGCTCGAAAATAGTTTACTGGAACGGTCGACATGCCCAACCAGATGCAGGACCGGATGAACACTTCGCTGCTTGGCGTTGCGCTGGCAGGATTAAGCGGTGGCCTCCTCGCGCTCGTGCTCGACCACTCGGAACTCGCTACGGTTATCTGGATTGTCGGGGTGGTGCCGGTTCTTCTCGCTCTGGTCGTCGAGATTGTCCGCAGCCTTGCCCGGGGAGAAGTTGGCCTCGACATCGTGGCGGCCCTGTCCATGTCGGCCGCCCTCCTTTTCGGGGAAACGCTCGCTGCTGCAGTTGTCGCTCTGATGTATTCGGGTGGCACCTTCCTCGAAAGCTTTGCGGAGGGGCGGGCCAGGAGAGCGATGAGCGATCTGCTCTCACGAGTGCCGCGGACAGCCACCCGATACAGGAATGGTGGTCTTGAAGACGTCGAACTCGACGAGATCGATGTCGGCGATCTTCTGCTGATCCGGCAGGGTGACGTGGCTCCGGTCGACGGCGTGCTGCAGAGCGTCGGTGCGATGCTGGATCAGTCGGCACTGACTGGCGAGTCCCTGCCTGTTCGTCTTGCGCGCGGACAGGATGTGATGAGCGGATCGACCAATGCGGGCGATAGTTTCGACCTCAGGGCCACGCAGAAGGCAGCCGAGAGCACCTATGCCGGCATTGTCCGTCTCGTCGAGGAGGCGCAGGCATCCAAAGCCCCTATGGCCCGGCTGGCCGACCGCTACTCTCTGCTTTTTCTCGTCGTAACTATTGTGCTTGCGGGGGCGGCCTGGCTGTTCACCGGAGACCCCATTCGAGCGGTTGCTGTCCTCGTTGTCGCGACGCCTTGCCCTCTGATCCTGGCGGTGCCCGTTGCCCTCGTGGCCGGCATCTCGCGGGCGGCCCATTTCGGGGTGCTGATCAAAGGGGCAAAGCCGCTTGAGGCGCTGGCGCGGGTCAAGAGCCTGGTGCTCGACAAGACCGGCACTCTGACCGATGGGCGTCCGAAGATCGCGCGAATAGAAACCCTGACTGTCCTTGATCCGGACAATATCCTTCGGCTGGCAGCTTCGCTCGAGCAGGCATCCAAACATCCGATGGCGCGGGCGCTCGTGCAGGCTGCGCACGAGCGGGGACTGGTGCTCGCTGTGCCCACCAACGTGACAGAATTACCCGGCGAGGGCCTCACAGGCCTGGTAGAGGGGAGACTGATAGCGGCCGGCGGCGCAGGATTTGTCGCCCAGCAAACCGGCGCAGTGGCCGCTGAAACCCAAATTCTCGCCGCCGGTAGCGCATTGGTAGCTGTTGCCATCGATGGACAGCTGGTGGGTCATATCATTATGGCGGACGCATTGCGTTCGGGCACAGGGGAACTCCTGGCAGGGCTGCGCGGGCTTGGGGTGCAGCGCATCCAGTTGGCAACAGGCGACCGCAAGGCCGTGGCAGACGAGATCACAGCAGGGCTGGATCTTGATGCCGTCCGTTCCGACCTGACGCCCCAACAGAAAGTCGCTCTGGTTGCGGCAGAGCACGCGCATGGTCCGGTGATGATGGTGGGAGACGGTGTCAACGACGCTCCTGCTCTCGCGGTGGCTGATGTCGGCGTGGCGATGGGTGCTCGCGGCGCCGCCGCCTCTGCCGAGGCCGCCGATGTCGTGCTGCTGGTCGATCATCTCGACCGGCTCTTGCCTGGTATCGAGATCGCCCAACGCGCCCGAGGCATCGCACTCCAGAGCGTCGCCGTAGGGATTGGCCTGTCCGTGGCCGGCATGATTGCCGCGGCTTATGGTTATCTGACGCCGGTTCAGGGTGCCCTCATTCAGGAGGCAATCGACGTGGCAGTCATCTTGAATGCTCTGCGAGCGCTCAATATCCGCCCACGAAAGTCGGTAGCTTCTGCTGCGACGGCCTGATGCCTTTCAGCGACGCCGCTTAGTCGATACCGCGAGGATCACTCTAACGGCGATCTCAGCCCGCAACATGAGAAAGACCAGCGAGACCGTGTAGGGGTTCGACCTCGCGGGTCATGGAGCGCTTCGCCGAGGGCTAAAAGCGTTCCGACGGAATCCTCAGCGTTAGTTTTTAGTGGCCTATGAGCGGCCAATATACTGTCATTGACGGCGGAAAACGATGATGGGGGGCGCGGTACGCTTGCCGCGCCCTCGAGTGGCCGCTTTGCATGAGGCTTAAGCGCCGCCGGGACACTGGTGGACTGACAAGTCCTGCTAGGCGCTTAGGAACATGCTCCTATCCGAAATTGGCCAGATCCTGCACGCCGCGGTGGAAGCGGGCGAGCTTGGCGTAAAAATCTTCGAGAATGTAGCGGATGTCGATCGAGTCATAGACCTTGATCGGACGGTTCTGCCCATTGTGTATGTAATGCATGTGCGGGCTGAACTCGGGAGCAGGGCGCCACTCGTAGGTGCCGCCCATCGGGTTGAGGATCACCGACAGCGATGGTGTATCGCCGAGCGAACGGTGCTCGATCGGGCCCTGATGGACGCGAAGGTTCCAGTCGATCAGCTGGTCTACGAGATATTTGCCGATCGGGCCCTTGTCCTCGCAGCGCTCCTGCAATTCGGCATAGCTCACCGACATCATACGATAGACGGTGGACGGGATCTGCCAGACCTGAACGTTTGAGCGCATCACCACATTGGCGGCGGCAATGTCGTTCATCAGGTTGAATTCGCGACCGCCCGAGGGCCAGACGCCGCCGCCGATCCAGACGCAGATAACATTGCGCTCGTTGAGCCGAGGCTCCATCAGAATGGCCGAGGCCATGTCGGTCAGCGGGCCGAGGAAGGCAACATAGAGCGGACGGTCGTCGTCCTTCATCGCCTCGTCGATGATCATCTGGGCGCCGGGCGAGGGCACGGCGGTCTGCTCATCCGGCAGGGCTTTTGGTGCGCCATTGGCGACCGGGATGCGGCCTTCGAGGTCCATCAGCTTGAGCAGATGATCGATCTCGACGCGGCTGTCCTCCATTGAGGTCTTCGAGCGGTGATCGCCGAAATGGGCGGCGATGATGCCGTGGAAGTCGAAGGTCGGGGTCAGGAGCGCATGAACGATGGTGAACTGGTCGTCAGCTTCGTTCTTGGCGTCTGTGTTGAGGATCAGACGGGCGCGTTTTTCGCGGGGAAGACTGGTCATTCCTGCTCTCCAAGTGCGCCGAAGAGGGCCTTCTGCGCGATTTTCATGGCGCCGATGGCGTCGTGGCGGCTCTGGGCTTCCTGCAGGGCGTCGAAGTCCAGTCGATCAAGACCCTTTGCGGCGGCCTTGAGGAAATCGATGGCATGGGTCGCGGTGGCGACGCTGTCCTCGCGGAACGGGAACTGGTCGAGCTGCCAGACGCCTTCCCACTTGTTCTTCTTGAGCACGTAGAAGAACTCGAAGAGCTCGAGCGGGTGGAGGCTGCCGGCGACGAGATCGTCGTCCCAAGCGCGATAATTGTCGTTCACGTCCATGCCGAAAAGACGGCCGTGATCGATGGCAAGCTGGGCCGAGTCAGCCGCCGATTCCCCACCCATGATGGCGTGGCCGAAGTCGAGCAGGATGCCGACGTTCGGCAGGCCGATCTTCTCGATGCCCAGAATGGTGCGGGCGACCGAACCAAAGCTCATGCGCACGCGAGGCTCGCGCGGCTTGTATTCGATGACGAATTTGAGGTCCGGATTTTCCGATGCGAGCTGGCCGACGCCGTCGAGCGAACGCTGCCACTGGGTCGAATAATCGACCTGGAAGGGATAGTCCCAGCCGTCCTGGCCGGGCCACAGCTTGACGTAGTCGGCCTTGTGGAAGCGGACCACGTCGCAGGCGGCGGTGATGAGCTCATGCGCCTTGCGGCGGATACCGGCGTCCGGGTTGGTGAACGCGCCCTTGACGAAGTCGCGGGTATAGATTTCCGGCGTAATGCCGATGACCGACAGATTGTTGCGATCGAGCGCCGTCTTGATCTGGGCGTCGGAGAACTCGCCGCCAAAATAGGGCCAGTTGAGATCGACGACCGAAAGGTCCTTCACCTGGCCGGCAATGTCGATAGCCTCGATGATGTTGCGCGGCAGGCCGTAGCCGTCGGTGGCATAGCGGTCGAGGTAAGTGGCAAAGTGCCAGATACCGGCGCCGAAGCGGGGTGTGGTCATGGGGTTCCTCCGGAATTCTGTAGATCGTGTTGGCCGTTTGCCAGCGTCTGCTGAATAGCGGACTGCCAGCGCTGGCGATGGTTTTTGCGCTTGTCGTCGTCCATCGCCGGGAAGAAGTGACCGGCAGCGGGCACGCCGGGCATGGAAATGCCAAGAGACGAGAAGGCGAGGGCGGCGGCGCCCAGGGCGCTCACCTCGGGCGCTGCGGCAACGGCAACCGGGCGGCCCAGAATGTCGGACTGGAACTGCATCAAGAGGCCATTGCGCGAAGCCCCGCCATCGGCGCGCAACTGGCCGAGCGCCTCGCCCATATCGGCTTCCATGGCCGAATAGACGTCCGACACCTGGAAGGCGATGGCTTCGAGGGCGGCCCGTGCCAGATGCGCCGGTTTGGTGCCGAGCGAGAGGCCGGTGATAGTGCCGCGTGCATCGGATCGCCAGTAGGGCGCGCCAAGGCCCACGAGTGCCGGCACAAAGGCCACGCCATTGCTGTCGTCAACGGTTTCGGCCAGTGCCGACAGCGCAGCCGCGTCGGCAAGGCCGAGCAGTTCGGCGGCAAAGGCGGCGGTCTGCCCGGACACCGAAATATTGCCCTCAAGCGCGTGGAACACCGTGCCACCCTGACTCCAGGCTATGGTGCTGGAAATACCATGGCTAGAGCGGACGCGGCTAGGCGTCAGCGCCATAAGCGAGGTGCCGGTGCCATAGGTAGCCTTCACGGTGCCGGGCGTGCGCACGCCATGACCGAAAAGGGCAGCGTGGGAATCGCCGATCATGGCGAGGATGGGCGTGCCGGCGGGCAGGGCGGTCGCGCCCTCGGCCGTTTCGCCAAAGCGCGTGTCGGAGAATTTCACCTCGGCGAGCATGGACTGCGGCACTTCAAAGAGCGCGCAGAGCTCTGCGTCCCAGCTCAGGGTTTCGGTGTTGAAGAGCTGCGTGCGCGAGGCATTCGAATGATCTGTCGCATGCACCGCGCCGCCGGTGAGCGACCACAACAGCCAACTATCCACCGTGCCGACCCTAAGCTCTCCCTCTTCAGCGCGAGCCCGCGCGCCGGGGGTGTTATCGAGCAACCAGGCGATCTTTGCGGCCGGGAAAAGCGGGTCGAGGGCGAGGCCGGTTCTGGCTTCGATGGTCTCGGCATGGCCTTCGGCGCGCAAGGCGTCGCACTTGGGGGCCGAGCGGCGGCATTGCCAGATGATGCAGGGGCCGATCGGTTGGCCGGTTTCGGCGTCCCAGACGACGATGGACTCGCGCTGGTTCGAAATCCCGATACCGACGATCTCGGCATCACCCGCCTTGGCGACGACTTCGGCGATGACCGCTTTCACACCATCCACCAGCGCCGTCGCCGATTGCTCAGCCCAGCCGGGTTGCGGATAGGTGACGATGTTCGGCACCGACGCCTGGTGGTGCACAGTTCCGGCAGCATCGACGAGCAGTGCCTTGGTGTTGGTAGTGCCCTGGTCGATGGCGAGGATGAGGCCGGGAACGGTCATTTCTTGCGGGCGATAGTCTGGCGCACGGCGTCACCAATGCCGGCTTCATTGAGCCCGAAATTGTCGAACAGCCACTCGGCCGAGCCGGTCGGCACGAAGCCGGGGAAGCCGAGAATGCGCATGGGCACTGGATTGGTGGTGCTCACCACTTCGGCAATGGCGCCGCCGAGACCGCCGCGGACGGAGTGCTCTTCGACAGTGACGATGGCGCCGGTGTCGATGGCGGCAGCAATAGCCTCATCATCGAGCGGGTTGACGGTCGACATGTTGGCGACGCGGACCGAAATGCCCTCCGCGGCAAGCGTCTTGGCCGCCGCGACGGCGCGGTGGACGGTGGTGCCGCTCGCGATGATGGTGGCGTCCGAACCCTCAACCAGCGTTTCGGCCTTGCCGATCTCGAATCTTGCCCCGGCGGGACGCTCCAGTGCCGGCACGGCCATGCGGCTGACGCGGACGAACACCGGGCCGTCATGATCGGCGGCGGCCTTGATCGCCTCCGCCGTCTCCCACGGGTCAGCCGGCACGATCAGCTTGAGATTGGTGAAGAGGCGCAGCCAGGCGAGGTCTTCGATCGAATGGTGGGTCGGGCCGAGCTCGCCATAGGCGACGCCGCTCGACTGGCCGATGAGCTTCACATTGACATTGGAATAGGCAATGTCGGCCTTGACCTGTTCCAGCGCGCGGCCGGTGATGAAGCACGAGGCAGCCGAAACGAACGGGATTTTGCCGCCATTGGCGAGACCGGCACCGACAGCCACCAGCGTCTGTTCGGCAATGCCGACATTGACCATGCGCTCTGGGAATTTCTTGCGGAAGCCACCCAGCTTGGACGAGCCGACGCTGTCGCTGACCACGGTGACGATGCGCGGATCGGCTGCGGCCAAGGCCTCGATGGTCGAGGCAAAGCTGTCGCGGCAATCAAAGAGACCGGCTTTTGCAGGGGCAGTAGCGCTCATCAGACCAACTCCGCCATGGCTTGCTCAAACTGTTCCGTGTTGGGCACGCCATGATGCCAGGCGACATTGTCGTGCATGAAGCTGACGCCCTTGCCCTTGAAGGTATTGGCAATGATGCAGAGCGGCTTGCCGCGACCCTTGGGCGAGGCGGAGAGGACATCGAGAAGCGCACCATGGTCGTGACCATCGACGATCTCGACATGCCAGCCGAAGGCGC
This sequence comes from Devosia sp. FJ2-5-3, assembly GCF_029201545.1. Lineage (NCBI taxonomy): Bacteria > Pseudomonadati > Pseudomonadota > Alphaproteobacteria > Hyphomicrobiales > Devosiaceae > Devosia > Devosia sp. FJ2-5-3. The sequence goes on from NZ_CP104007.1 coordinate 2,207,747, forward strand.
GCCATTTGTCATCCAGCGGATCGAGCGAGGCGGTGTCCTCGGTGCGCGCACCCTGCTGCAGCCGATTGCGGTCGATGATGAGGGTGAGGTTCTCGAGCTTGCGGTGCGCGGCGGTGAGCGCCGATTCCCAATTGCTGCCTTCCTGCAGCTCGCCGTCGCCGGTGAGCACGAAGGTGCGGAAATCGGCATTGTCGAGCTGGCCGGCAATGGCAATGCCCGTCGCGACCGGCAGACCATGGCCCAGCGGGCCGGTATTGGTCTCGACCCCCGGCAGATAATTGCGGTTGGGATGGCCGTTCAGCCTGGAGAGCGGCTTCATATAGGATTTGAGATCGGCCTCGGGGAAGAAGCCTGCGCGGGCCAAAACGGAATAGAAGGCGCCGGTGCAGTGGCCCTTGCTCATCACGAACCGGTCGCGCGCGGGATCGCGGGGATGCTTCGGATCATGGCGCAGCACGCCGAAATAGAGCGTCGCGAGAATATCGGCGGCGCTGAAATCCCCGCCGGGATGCCCCTGCCGCGCCTCGTACACCATCTGGAAACTGCGGCGGCGAATCCACAGCGCCTGGGCGGCAATTTCTGCGGCTCGATCAGTGGACTGTGGTTGAGTGGGCGATGGCAATGTTACCTCCCAGGCAAGTCTCTACAGTCGGCGCTACTGCCGACAGGGTACTTCAATTCAGTGAAGCCGATTTTTTGAGATTGGTACAAGGCACATCGCTATCGCGCAATAAGGAAAATTCGTGATTTTTTTCGTCTTGTGTTTCGAGCTGTTGTGAATTGTGCCATCGCCTATAGCGACAATCCTGTTAAGCGGCCCAGAGAATTGATGGATAAGCAAGCCTCAGGCGTTAGGATGCCGGGGCACGTGGAAGGTGGAAAGAAATGAAAAAGGTCAGAACAAGCCGTCGAGCGACACTTGGCACGGCGAGTGGCGGCCAGCCGCAACTGCTCGCTGAACCGCGTCGCATGCGGATCCTTGAGTGGTTGCAAGAAGAGGGGAGTGCCCGTGTTCGCGACCTGTCTGCTGCGTTTGGCGTTTCCGAGGCGACGATCCGCCAGGACCTCGAGCGCCTTGATTCTGACGGATATATCACCCGCGAGCACGGTGGCGCCTATCTGCGCTCCATCCCGCAGCAGGTTCAGTCGATGTCGCTGCAACACATTCAGAATATGGACAAGAAGCGCGCTATCGGCGCTGCCGCTGCAGCCCTGGTTGCCGACAACGACACGCTGATCATCGACTCAGGCACGACCACTACCCAGTTTGCAGAAAATTTAAAGCCACGACAGGATCTTAATATCATTACCAATGCGCTCAATATCGCATTGATCCTGGGGGCCATACCCACCAATACGGTGCATATGCCGGCCGGGCAGTTCAAGGCGCCGACCCTTAGTCTGAGCGGTGAAAAATCCGTAGAGTTCTTTGTCGGTATCTACGCCCAGAAACTGTTCCTCGCGACTGCCGGGGTGTCCTTTGATGTCGGCCTGACCTACCCGGCAATTGGCGACATCTATGTGAAGCGCGCCATGGTGAAGGCGGCCTCGCACGTCTATCTCTTGGCCGACTCGACCAAAATTGGCCGCGTTTCCTTTTCCGCCCTGGGTGGGGTGGAAATGGTACACACGCTCATTACCGATGAAGGCATTTCCGATGAAGACCGCGCTGAGTTTGAGCGACGTGGCGTCGAAGTGATCGTCGCCAGCTAAAGGCTGGTCGGCCTCCCGCGCTGACATCCTTCGAAAGGCATTGACAATGCGAATTGCCGTGCATAATCGTTACTAATCGCAAGAAATCGAAAATATATAACTTCGAACTTGCGGTCGTAGCGGGGAGCGCACGGGAGAACAGGACAGGTTATATCCCAGAGAAAACGTGTGCCGGATCGCCCGGTTCGCGAGGGTGGAAACTCGTCCCTTTTTTCCAGGAACGCCTCGCGTTTCAGGTTGCCAGCGTGAGGGTGGCAATCGGCAAAGGAGGAACGAATGGATCGGCTTGGCCGCACTTTGATGGCGTCCGCTGTAGGCGCCCTGATGACCACTACCGCATTTGCGCAGGCGATGACCGACGTCGGTACACCGCGCAGCGAAACCCTGATCGTGCAGACCCTCGATGGTCGCGCGGCCAACCCAAGTGCGCAGAACCCGCTCAACTCCTACGCCATCTGGCGCGGCTTCCGCGAGCTGGGCTGGGGCTATCTCTGGGAAATGGATACGGCGACCGGCGTGTCCTATCCGGAAATGGCCGATGGCTTCCCGGAAGTGCTGAACGAAGAAAACACGCAGTTCCGCATCAAGATCCGCGAGGGCATCACCTGGAGCGACGGCGTCGAGTTCACCACCGACGACATCATCTTCTCGCTCGATACTGCCTTCAAATACCGCGACAAGTTGACCAACGTCGCCAGCGCGGTGGTGTATATCAAGAGCTACAAGAAGATCGACGACTACACCTTCGAGGTGGAGACGGTGAACCCGTCCTACGATCTGACGACCCGTCTCGGTGTCTATACCTGGGGCACGCCGTTCAACTGGGTGCCTAAGCACGTGTTCGAGCCGCTCGGCGACGAAGTCGTGACCTTCCAGAATGCGCCTGCCGTCACCCTCGGGCCCTACAAGATCAAGGAATTCGATCCCAACGGCTTCTGGCAGCTGTGGGAGCTGCGTGACGACTGGCAGAACTCGTCCTGGGGCAATCTCGGAGAGCCCAAGCCAAAGTACATTCTCTACAAGGATTTCGGCGCTGAAGAGACCCGCGCCCTGGCCTTCGTCCAGAACCAGTACGACGTCGACACCTTCATGAGCCCGGACAGCATCGACGCTGCCAAGGCCCGCAATCCCAAGGTCGAGACCTTCTCCTCGACCTTCCCCTACCACGACATGAACGACGCCTGCTCCTATGGCGTCTACATCAACCAGCAGCGTGCGCCTTACGACATGCCTGAAGTGCGCTGGGCTCTCGCCCTGTCGCTCAACCTCTCGCAGGTCGGCATCAGCGCCATGAGCGGCCAGTTCAAGGCTGCGGCCCTGCCGCTGCCCGATACCCCCATCACCGGCCCGATCTTCTACGACGCCAATCTCGAAGCGCTGAAGAACCTGACCATCGGCGATGGCTACAGGCCATTTGACACCGAGTTCAGCACCAAACTCGTCGAGACCCTGGCTGCCCAGGGCATCGATCAGTCCCTGCTGCCGACCGGCGACGCCGTCAACGAAGGCTTCGGTGTGGGTTGGTGGAAGCATGATCCGGCAGAAGCTGAAAAGCTCCTCGCCTCGGTCGGCATGAAGAAGGGTTCCGACGGCTTCTACACGCTTCCCGATGGCTCGCCCTGGATGATCGAATTCGTCATTCCGGGCGACTGGAACAAGGTGCTGCAGCGTCTCGGCTTCTCGATTGCCGACAGCTGGCGCCAGGCTGGCTTCAACGTCAATGCGCGCCAGGTGGACAATGGTGAATTCACCACCGTCCAGAACACCAATGCCCGCAACGAGTTGGCGATCAACTGGTCCAACACCTGCGTCTACAACGCCAACTGGCTCGGCAATTGGAACCAGTTCCGCGAAAGCAACATCAAGCCCGCAGACTCGACCGATCCGCTGAGCGGCAACTATGCACGCATCACCGATCCGAAGGTTCTGGCGCTTGTGGATGAAGGCGCTGCGCTGCCGCTCGATGATCCGAAGTTCGTCGAAAACGGCCAGAACATCGCGCTTCAGATCGCCAGCGAGATGCAGATCATCAACCTGATGAACATCCCGACCACGATCCCGACCAACAGCACCTATTGGACCAATTTCCCCAAGCAGGACAACTTCTACGCCGCTCCCTACACCTGGTGGAGCTCGTTCAAGAAGGCTGTGGTCTCCATCGAACCGACCGGTCAGTAAACATCTGACGGTTTTGAAGCAGGGCGGCCGATCCCGGTCGCCCTGCAAATTTTCCGACGTCAAAGGATTTGCCCATGGGTGTGCTGCGCTATGTCGCCAAGCGCCTCGGCCTCTACTTCGCGGTGCTCTTTATCGGCCTGACGATAACGTTCATGCTGCCGCGTCTGATGCCGATCAATCCGGTCGATGGTTACATCGGTCAGCTCCAGAGCCGCGCCAACGGCACGCTCACATCAGATGCAATCGCAGAACTTCGCGCCAATCTCGAAGAGCTCTATGGGCTGAACGGGGACCTGTTCACGCAATATGTGTCTTACATGAAGCGTGTGGTCTTCAGCCTCGATTTCGGGCCGTCCTTCACCTATTACCCGCAGCCGGTTTCGGCGATGATCCTCAACGCGCTGCCCTGGACGCTGGGGCTGCTGCTGACGGCGACGCTGATCGCCTGGACACTGGGCAATATGGTGGGTCTGGTTGCCGGGTACTTCCACAAGAAGAAGGCGGCCTCGGTGCTCGAGTTCCTCGGCATCCTGCTCTACCCAATTCCCTATTACATCCTGGCCGTCACAGTGCTGCTGCTGCTGGCCTATATCTTCCCGGTCTTTCCGCTCTCGCCCACGTTCCCGGTGGGGCAGATGACGCCGGAAAAGATCGGCATGATCTTTTACAATTCGCTCCTGCCGGGAATCACGCTGGTGCTGGCCGGGTTCGGCTGGAACATCCTCTCGATGAAGGCCCTGGCCGTCGCGACCTCCGAAGAACCCTATGTCACCTATGCCCGGCTCAAGGGCACGTCCAACTGGACGCGGATGACGCGCTATGTGTTCCGAAATGCGCTGCTGCCGCAGGTAACGGCTCTCGCGCTGTCACTGGGCATGGTGTTCAACGGCGCGCTGCTGACCGAGATGATCTTCTCCTATCCCGGCATCGGCCTGATCATGCGGACCGCCGCAACGGGTGGCGACTACAACGTCCTTTATGGTGCGATCACGCTTTCGATCGTCGCCGTCGCTACGGCCGGGCTTGTGATCGATCTCATCTATCCCCTTCTTGACCCGCGGATCCGCACGAAATGACCGTCGACAGCAACCAAGTTGATCCGGTGGCGATCGTGACTGCGCCACCTGTTTCCACCAAATCCGCACGCAAGGGCAGGGGCCTGCTCTGGCTCCTCAACGGCCGCCTCGCGGTGGGTCTGACCATCCTCCTCGTCATGGGCGTCGGCAGTTTTATCCTGCCGATGTTCGCGCCGGCCGACCCGTCGGTCCAGGCGACCTATATGCGCAATCTGCCGATGTCGGGCGTGCACTGGCTGGGCACCAATTCGCTCGGCCAGGACATTTTCTGGTTCCTCGTCGTTGCGGTGCGCAACTCGCTGATGCTGGGCATTCTCGTTGCGGTGGGCGTCACCATTGTGGCCACCATCGTCGGCCTCAGCGCCGGCTATATCGGTGGCGCATTCGAGCGCTGCGTGATGCTGATCGTCGATACGTTCATCACCATCCCGCTTCTGCCAATCCTCATCATTCTTGGCGCACTGATCCGCGGTAACACCTCGTTCTTTACGGTCGGCCTGATCATCATCATCTTTGGCTGGGCGTGGGATGCGCGCACGGTTCGCGCCATGGCGCTGTCGCTGCGCGAGCGGGAGTTCATCAATATGGCGCGCTTCTCCGGGGCGAATACGGTGCAGGTCCTCGCCCGTGAAGTGTTCCCCTATGTGTCGGCCTATATCCTCGTGGGCTTCATCAACACCGTGCTCTTTGCCATTAATACCGAGGCAACCCTGGCGGTGATCGGCCTCTCCAAGGTCGAAGTGCCGACGCTTGGCTCCATCATCTTCTGGGCGCTCAGCTACAATGCCCTCTTTACCGGCCAGTACCCCTGGATCGTGGCGCCGATCGTGGCGACCGTGACCCTCTTCCTAGGCCTCTTCCTCACCTCCACCGGCTTCAATCAGGCCTTTGCCAGCAAGCGGGGCGTGTCATGATCCGGCTCAACGACCTCAAGATCAGCTATCGCATCGGCGGCCGCGTGATCGACGCGGTGGATGGGGTGACCCTGACCATTCCGGACAATTGCGTCGTCGGCATCGCCGGCGAAAGCGGCTCGGGCAAGTCGACCCTGATGAAGGCGATCTATGGCGATATCCAGTCGCCCATGTATGTGTCCCAGGGCAGCATCGACTACGGCCTCAAGGGCCGGGACGGGAAGCTGGTAACGGCGGAAAACGTGCGCGAAGAATGGTTCAAGACCATCTCCTATGTGCCGCAAAGCTCGATGAATTCACTGAACCCGGTGATCCGCATTCGCGACCAGTTCATCGATTTCCCGGGCACCGACAGCAACAAGAAGCGGGTGCTGGAAACGGCCCGCGCCTATATCGGCAAACTTGGCCTGCCACCGGAGTCGATGGATTCCTATCCGCACCAGCTTTCTGGCGGCATGCGCCAGCGCATGATGATTGCCCTCGCGACCTTCTTTAAACCCGAGCTCATCATCGCCGACGAGCCGACCACCGCGCTCGACGTGGTGGTGCAGAAGGACATCCTGATGCTGCTCATGGAGCTGCAGGAAGAGATGGGCAACACCATCCTCGTCGTCTCCCACGACATGGGCGTGCACTATCAGGTGACCCACAAGATGCTGATCATGTATGCCGGCCGCGTCGTCGAATATGGCGATACCGACAGTGTCTTCGCCGACCCGCAGCACCCCTATACCAAGATGCTGATCGACAGCCTGCCGACCATCGGGGACGATAGCATGCGCGGCGTGCTGGCCAGCCAGGCCGGCGCCGGCGGCGATAGGGTCTATCGCGTCGAGCCCCGGCTCGTCGAGGTCAAGCCCAATCACTTTGTGGCCCAATCGGACAATCTGGGCGCGGGAGCTGCCTGATGACCTTCATTCTCAAGACTGAAGCCCTCAACAAGGTCTATCGCCGCGGCGGCATCGTCGGGGGCAAGAACATCCACGCCCTTGATGACGTGAATATCACGGTCGAGAGCGACAAGCCTGTCGTCATCGCAGTGGTCGGGGAATCCGGCAGCGGCAAGACCACGCTAGCCAAGACCCTGCTGCGGCTTGAGACACCGACCAGCGGTCGTGCCATTGTCTATGACGATGTGGTGGCCGGGCAGGGCGCCATTCCCTCGCGGAAGGATTTCCTCGGGCTGGTGCAGCCGATCTTCCAGAATCCGTTCGAAGCGTTCAGCCGCTATCGTCCGGTCGATGCCTATCTGCTGGAAACGGCGCGCCGCGTTGCTGGCCTCGACGCCGCCCCGGCCGAGGCGGCCGTCGAAGTGGCGCTCAAGAATGTCGGGCTCGACTACGACGAGATCCGCGGCAAGTACACCGCCCAGTTCTCGGGCGGCGAGCTGCAGCGTATCTCGGTTGCCCGTGCGCTCATCCCGCAGCCCAAGCTGATCGTCGCCGACGAGCCGGTGAGCATGATCGACGCGTCGCGCCGCATGATCATCATCAACCTCTTCAAGCGCCTGCGCGATGATGAGGGGCGCAGCTTTGTCTACATCACCCATGATCTCGCCACCGCCTATTACATCTCCGACTTCGTAGCGGTGATGAACAAGGGCAGGGTGGTCGAGTTCGGTCCGGCCCGGAAGGTGATGTCCGATCCGCAGCACGATTACACGCGGCTGCTTCTCAGCTCCATTCCCACCACGACCAGCCGCTGGCGCGAACGCCCACGGCTTGTGGCCAGCAACTAGGGCGTTTCGTTCGCACGAAATCCCACTTTCTGACGGAAGATCACATGACCAGGATTGCCACTGCCACCGGCGACGCGTCGCTGTGGGCCACGTATGAACTCACCCTCACCGGCCCCAGCGAGGGCAATCCATTCCAGGATGTGGAGCTGCGCGCCAGCTTCACCCAGGGCGACCGCGTGGTGCGGGTTAACGGCTTTTACGATGGCGACGGCAGTTACAAGTTGCGCTTCCTGCCCGACACGACCGGCACCTGGACCTATCAGACATCGAGCAATGTCTCGGCGCTTGATCACGTAACCGGCAGCTTTGAGGTCGGTGCGGCAAAGCCCGGCCACCACGGCCCGGTGCGTGTCTCCAACCGCCACCATTTCCGCTACGCCGACGGCACGCGCTACATCAACATCGGCACCACCGCCTATGTGTGGAATCTCCAGGGCGATGCGGTGGAAGAGGAAACGCTGGCGACGCTGGCGGAGGCCCCTTTCACCAAGATCCGCATGTGCGTCTTCCCCAAGCACTATCGCTATAACGAGAACGAGCCCGATCGCTATCCCTTCCCGCTGGTGAAGCAGGGCAGCAGCGAATGGACCGGCAGCTTCCGCGGCGAATATGGCTGGGCGTTTGATTTCGAGCGTTTCGAGCCCGACTATTTCCGCCACCTCGAAAAGCGCATCAACCAGCTCGCCGAAATCGGCGTCGAGGCCGACCTCATCATCTTCCACCCCTATGACCGCTGGGGGTTCTCGACCATGACCCCGGCGCAGGATGACCGGTATCTGAAATACCTGACGGCGCGTCTATCGGCGCTGCCGAATGTCTGGTGGTCGATGGCCAATGAATATGACCTGATGCCGAGCAAGACCATGGCGGACTGGGACCGGTTCATCCACATCGTCTCCGACAATGATCCGCATGGGCACCTGCTCAGCGTCCACAATTGCTTTGCTTTCTACGACCACAACCACCCGCGCATCACCCATTCGAGCATCCAGCGCTCCTCGGCCAATCAGTCGGCGCTGTGGCGCGAGAAATTCGGCAAGCCCGTCTCCATCGACGAGTGCTGCTATGAGGGCGACATCGGCGAGCTCTGGGGCAATATCTCGGCCAAGAAGATGGTCCGCCGCTTCTGGGACGGCACCGTCAATGGCGGTTACGTCACCCATGGCGAGACCTATTACAACGATGAGGAAAAGCTCTGGTGGGCCAAGGGCGGCAAGCTCGTCGGCGAAAGCGTCGCACGCATCGCCTTCCTCAAGCGCATTCTTGAAGAGGGGCCGGACGAGGGTCTCGACCCCGTCAAGTCCACCGGTGCCTATCGCGTCACCATGATGGGTGGCCTAGACAATGTGGTGATGCAGCAATTGTTCACGCCCGCAGCAGGCGAGGAAGACTGGCCGCGCGCCCAGGCCTGGTGGGCCACCGCCGGACAGGCGCATCGCTACTATCTCGTCTACATGGGCGAGAACCAGCCGAGCGAACTCGATGTCGCCGTGCCGCCGGGCGAAAAATATTCGGCCACGCTGATCGATACCTGGAACATGACCGAGACGAAGCTCGCCGACAGCGTCGAGCGGGGGGACCGGCTGAATTTCGAGCCGAAACCCTATCTGGCAATGCTGTTCAAGCGCGTCGACGGCTGAGGAGTTTTTGAGATGACCACTGTTGCACAATGGGATGTGTTCGAGGCCAGCTTTGAGGGCCCGTCCTCCGGCAATCCCTTCCTCGATGTAAAGCTCGAGGCCTTCTTCCAGCAGAACAGCCGCGTGGTCCGCGTCCCGGGCTTTTATGATGGCGACGGCGTGTTCCGCATCCGCTTCATGCCGGACAACCCAGGGGAGTGGAGTTTTTCGACCAAGGCCAATGTAGCTGACCTCGATGGCAAGACCGGCAGCTTCACCGTTACCGCTCCGCGCGACGGCGTCCATGGTCCGGTCCGCGTGGCAAACAAGTTCCACTTCGCCTATGCAGACGGCACGCCCTATCTGCCCTTCGGCACCACCTGCTACGCCTGGACCCATCAGCCGCTGAGCGAGCAGACCAAGACGCTCGAAACCATGGCCAAGACGCGCTTCAACAAGCTGCGCATGGGCGTCTTCCCCAAGGACTATCCGTACAACGTCAATGAGGCGCTGCACGACGTCTACCAGAAGGGGGCAGACGGCCAGTACGACTTTGACCGGCCCAACCCTGAAAGCTTCCGTCACTTCGAAAATCAGGTGAAGGCGCTGGGCGAACTCGGCATCGAAGCCGACATCATCATGTTCCACCCCTATGACCGCTGGGGCTATTGCGACATGAGTGAGGCGCAGGACTACGCCTATGTCGAATATCTTGCCGCGCGCCTCTCGGCTTATCGCAACGTCTGGTGGTCTCTCGCCAACGAATACGACTTCCTGCTCAACACCAAGCCGATGCGCCAGTGGGGGCGCTACTTCCATATTCTGGAAGAAAACGATCCCTACGGCCACCTGCGCTCGATCCACAATGGCGATCCGGAGGCCAATTACGACCACCGCAAGCCATGGGTCACCCATGTCTGCATCCAGAACTGGGACGTGAAGCGCACCGGTGAATGGCGCCTCGCCTATGGCAAGCCGGTGATCAATGACGAGCCGGAATACGAAGGCAATATCATCCAGGTCTGGGGCAGCATCTCCGCCGAGGAACTGGTGCACCGCTACTGGATTACCACCATGCGCGGCGGCTATGCCGGCCACGGCGAAACCTTCGCCAATGCCGACGATCTCCTCTGGTGGGCCAAGGGCGGCGAACTGCATGGTGAAGCCTGGAAGCGCATTGGCTTCCTCCGCGATGTGATGCAGGAAGACGTCCAGCACGGTTTTGAGCCCATCGATCCGATGACTCGCTACCCCTGGAATCGGGTGTCGGGTGCGCGCGACGGTGACACCGCGATCATCTATTTCGGTGAGCACCAGCCAGTGATCTGGTCCGCCGGCCTGCCCAAGGATGAAGGCGACTATCATGCCGATATCATCGACACCTGGAACATGGCGGTCGAGCCCGCCAAGATCGTCGCTGCCCCGGAAAACCATCCGACCCGCCACGGCGCAACCATCGTCCAGCGCAAGCCCGACGCCGCCTTCGCCGTGGAACTCCCCGGTCGCCCACACCTGGCGCTGCGCGTCAGAGCCGGCAAACGGCCTAAATGAACGACGAGAGATCGGGGCGACCTTGGGGCGTCCCGATCTAAGCACTGTGATCGAGAGCAGGGGGGCGCTGTTGGTGCTGTAGGTAAGGATGCGCTACGGGGCGGTCCCTGCGCGACAGATCACAACGAAGCGATTATCCTTCACCAAGTCCAGGTGGATGACCGGCCTAGGCAGGGTTTTGGCTGCAAAGGCCCGCACCGTCTTGAAGTCGCCGCGTTGGGAGAAAATCTGGTACCACGAGGCAGCTTCCATGGTGGGCGGTAGCCTGCCGAAGGCCCGGGCGAGAACCATTCTGATATGTCGCGAGCACGCACCTCGAACGGCTGAGCCAGTCAAACTGGGCAATTGCCCGTTGAGGGACAGGTTTGAGTGTAAGAGGACAACAACTTATGTCGCCCCAGCCTTCCACGCCAGCATATTTGTTCCATAATATATATTATGCGAATGACGTTGACCTGGGATTCGTGCGTTTTGACGCGGGATATCTGTCGGCACCCACAAAAGAATACAACGTATCCCTATTGGCTACATCGCGGATGTTCGCTCGTATCCTAGAAAGATACAACCTGGGCGCCAGCATCCCGCAAAAGCCTACAACCTAGGCTTAAGGCGTGACCTGGTTGATCAGCTTCGTTCCAATCTGGAGGCGCGGGTCTGGCGTTGGTCATGCTCTGGCAAGACCCGCTCGTGGTAGCTGCGACGCTACAATTCGGTACGAAATGTCGTAGCCCGAGATTTCCGAAAACAGGTTGCGAGTTATTCAAGGATAGCCGGAACCTTGGCCGCCCTATCCTTGGTGCTTCTTGAGCAGCTCCTCGACAATCAAATAGGCATGCGTGTTCTTCTCAAGAGCTTCGATCTTGAGCGCATGAATGACGTCGGGGTCTACATAGAGCAGCAGAGGCTTGCGGCCGTCCGACCGTTCCCTTGCCGAGCGCGTTTCAGCTTTGGACTGCATAGTTTTCGAATAGCACGAGCAATGAGATCGGTACAGGTCGACTGGCTCAACGATACTTTGGCGATAGATTATATCGAAGAACAAGCTATCATGAAATAGCTAGATAGCCAGATATCTGTTGACTGTCTTCCTCCCACCGCTTTTATATAATGCCAAGGGCCATGCAGGCGGCCCTTCGTCGTCTAGAATTGTCCGTTTTCGAAGTCGAACCATGTTGCAACCTTCATCGCCTGCCCTGCATCCGATCGAGCGATATCCCGGATTTACTTGCTTCAAAAGCGCAGCTGCCATTCATTATCCGCGACGATGGCAGCGCGATGCGTTGATACAGGCCGCTTTGGACCCGACAGTTTCCAGTATTCGGCCGATATCTGATGTCGAGTGGTCGGTTGCACCAGTGGAGTTCGCGTTTGGTCTGACCATTGCCGGAACGGACTTCGCCTTCATAATTTCCGAGACCGACGCACCGGCCCATAGTTTGGGGTTTGGTCAGGCAGCACTGAAAGTGGCAAGAGCTGCTTTGCGCCTGGAGCCGCTATGGACAACATCGCGCATGGTTTGGGCTGAAAAGCGCTTCGCGGTCGATCCGATCATTCGGTATCAGGCGCTCGAAGCCGCTGGTGCTCGCGCGGAGGGTATTTCCCTGCAATCCCTTCTCCTAACCCTAAACTCCAGCCCCCTCCCCCTCGAGCCTGTGCTCGCAATGTTGGCGCAAGGCGTCCTGGAGGCAGATCTCGGCAGTGGGCTGCGAGCGCACACTATGTTGTCGGTCGGACCGCTGTTCCAAAGCGCGCGCGAATCGATTCCCTCGGAGCGACTCCGAACGATTCGAGCGCTGAGGTAGATATCTGAGGTTGATTCAGTGACAAATTCGGCGAGGTGAATTGCTGCCTTGCCGAACGGATGCAAGGCCCGAGTCTTCGCCTAAGGGCGTCCGAAGGCTAGGTCACCTGACCGCCAAAATGCCAATTTCTTCCAGAGCTTAGCGAGATGAGCGGATGCCTCACGAGAAGACGCCGTTCCTGCTAAGTGACTCTTTTGACTCATTTTTTTGGCGAGCCCGCTTTCAAAAAGTCAATCGATTAAGGCGGAATTCGCTTTTGGTTCTCCAAAATCCATCGGACAATTACGCAGGTTTAAAAATGGATTGAAAAGCGACCACCCCAAAAGAAAAAGGCACCCCTTGCACAGGGTACCTTTTCCCAAACGATAGCCCCAGGGATTCAGGGTTAGCACTCCGTCCCCAAGGCGCTTCATAATCGCCCGATCAGGCTGCACGTAGTCTTGGCAATTGTCAAGGATTCGAGCGCCTTGGGCAGGAACGATGAGACATGCCCAAGAAACCGAAGGGTCGGCGTTACGCCCCTGCCCCAAACATCGAACATGTAACTACACATCCAGTGACGGGCATGATTGTCCGTGGCCCCATGGCGTTGAATGGTGTTGGAGACGATCGGGATCCGTTCGCTCATCAGATCCTGCCGAGGCAGAAGCGCAAGCACGAAAGCATTCGTGGGTCGGAAGCTCGGTTCCTGCGTACGCCGGGTGCGTCGCTTTACACGGGGATCGCACCTGTTCACGCGTTGAGTTTCGCCTCAAAGGCGTTTGAATCCAGCATTGAAGGTGATTTTTGGACGGTATCAGACTTCGTCTGGCCGGACATGACCGCTGCGCGATCGCAACCCGGATTGCTTTCGTGGGAGTCGCCGAAACACTGCGGCGAATGGTACCCGGATTCATGGGTCCGTCGGCCGGGCCATCTTGATCGTCTGATTGAATGCAAGCCCGTATCGGAGGCTCGCCCCGACAAAGATAAGTACCCCGAGGAAGCTCAGGCCGCGGCACTCCGCTTTGCCGCCATGGAGGAAGCCACGGCCGCTCTCGGTATGCGCTTCACGCTCTATACGGAGCTTGAGATACGCAGTGAGCCTCGGTTTCACAACGCCAAAGCAATGCGTCGCGCTCTTAGCTCGCACATCACCGATCCGATGCTGGCGGAAGCGGCCGCGATCCTGAAAACGCTGCCGGAGCACATGACCGTACTGGAGTTCTCCAAACACCTCGGGAGCCTCGCCGGTAGCGCCTTGAACATCGCTTGCTTGCTCGACCGCTACGGCGGTCTGCACTTGGACCGGTCCTCATACTTCCTGCCCCGGTCGAGGTTTCAGAACCTGGTTTCGAGGTTCGTCTAATGGGCATGATGTTTGGCGGGACTAAAGACCTTGAAGAAGGCCGCTTTGTAAGGATCAAGGGGCGTACCTGTGAGGTGATCGGGTTCGATCCCGTCAAGACCACATGGCAAGTTCAGAACGTCACCACCAAGGAGAAATTCCCGCTCGATCGCCGCCAGGTTTTCGAGTTGCAGCATCGCTCTGAAATCGTCGCGGACCACCATTGGCAAAGTTTGTCGCCCACCGTGAAGGAACTCCTGGCCGGTGACTGGAACCTGTTCACGCAGAAGCAGCGGGATCGTGCTGAATTCAAGGCCACAGTCTGTCGCTATCTTGATAACGTGAAGTTTGGCCCCAAGGTCCGGCGAACTGCCAAGACCATCGAAGATGCCATCAAACACGCAATGACCTTGGACACCACCGGGCAGCCCAAGCCAGAGGTCCAAACCGTTCGACGCTTGTGGGACCCGATCTGGATCGCGTCCGGTAAGAACCCGAAGGCTCTTATCGATCAGGACCACAAGAAAGGGAGACGCAGGTCCAAAGACGATCCGTACATGGCTGTCATCAAGATCGTTGAAGACCTGATCGACGAACGGATTGTCCATAACCTCGACCAGGTGGAGTCGATTGCTGCTGTTCAAGATGAAGCCAACGATATCGTCTGGCAGAAGCACGACCAGGGGCTTATTGGGATTCATCCGCTCTGCAACACAGATGAAGATCAGTACATCGGCAAACACCTGGTTCGCCGGCGCTTCAGAATGCGAAATGCCCACCAGCAGCTCTCTTACGACCGCAGTCGTCGGGAGGCTGATCGCCTGACCTCAGGCATAGTTCAGGGTCCCCGTGTTGAAGGGCCACTGGCTCGTGTGGAATGTGACCACACCCCGCTCGATCAGTACGCGCTCACCGGAGTGGACGGCGAGAAAAAGATACCTTGGCTCACGCTGCTGAAAGATAAGTTCAGCGGAGCCGCCTGCGGCTACTACATCTCATTCGACCGCCCGAACTGGTACGCGGTACACGAGGCCATTCGTATGGCTGTCCTGCCCAAAGCGAGCTGGATGGCAACGATGAACCACGACTTCAAGGCTACCTGGGATGTTTGTGGGGTCCCGGACGTCATCCCCGTGGACCGCGAGTCTATGCATCGAGGTGCCGCGGTCGCCGGTTTGTCAGCCAGCTTGGGATTTGTCATTCAGGATCTTCCGAAAGCGTCCGGTCACCTGAAAGGCGGCATCGAGAAAGGCTTGGGCGACGTTTTGCACCGTCACATTGCCCGGCAGCCTGGTGCGAAGGAGGCAAACTACACCGAGATGGATCCGGATAAGGCAAATCCAACGATGACCCTGGAGCTCATCAGGGAAGCAATGGCGATTTTCCTGGTCGAGGATTACAATCAGCGGGTCGAGCCAGGTACGGGTGAAATTCGTATCGAACGATATCGCAGGGGTATGCTGGATAGCCTGAATTGGAAAAATCCGCCTGATCCCGAAATCTTTGCCGGCAGGTCACAGAGCGCAAAGCTGACCGAGCATGGTGTCAACGTCGACGGTATCCAATACTTCTCCACAGGGCTACGTCAGATGTACTTTGACGCCGGCGGCAAGGTTGATGTGGTCATCATTGTACCGGAACATGGCATCGACGATACAATCAGGGTGCTTGGCCTTCAGGGTGTCGCCTATGTCGAAGGATATCGTCAAGGCATTACAGCCAAGAGGAATCTGACGCATAAACAGGCCGTCGAGATGCGCAAGCAGTTGGCCAAAAAGAAGGATCCTAAGGAAGTTCGAGTGGCGGCTCGTGACGCGCGTATCAATGCCCAGAAGGGCATCAAGGCGCTGTCTGGTCCACCTCGCAAGGTAAGGAAGCTCCGCGATGCACCTCGTCCCAAAGCGGGCGAACACATCTCAGAGCCGTCTTTCCAGCCGGAGGTGGGTGGCGCTGCCGATTTCGACGGACACGACATCGCCGCAGAGGAATTCGACTACACTCGCTACGGTGCTGGCGGACCATTTGCAGCTCCCGGTTTGGCGGAGTTGGCCATTGAGGCATCGCGTGCGGCGATGGTGGAAGAAGTTGCCACCATCTCCGTACCGACGAGCGAGCATTCCTTTGTTCCGGACATACCCGCGCCTCCAGCGCCGCCACTCGAAGAAGAGAATGGCCAAGCTATCGAGAGCGCTGAATACGACACTCCGGTTTACGCGCGGGAAGAATCCGTTCCATTTGCCGGCAACGACGACGATGACGGAATCTACGAAGTATGACCGACGCTCTTCCCCCAAGTCCGGCAACGCCCGACGAACGCAACAGGAGCATCGGCAGGGCGTTCATCTCTCATTCGACGTCCAATCGCATAGTCGGCGCGCTGGACAGCATCTACGGACTTCAGGGAAGCCGGCATTTTGGCCAGATCGTCGCAATCCAAGGCACGTCACACGTTGGCAAGTCCACGGCACTCGACTTTTGGATGATCCGCCTGGCTGAACAGCTAGGTGGCATTACTGAAAATCTCGCGCGAAACCAGGAGCGCGTCAACGAAGCTGCAAATGTCTCCTATGTGACGATGATGGATGGGCCCCAGCGCATACATCCCGTCATTCGTATCCAGATTATCGGGAATCCGACCTTTCGGGCGCTCGGGGATGACACCCTGCGCGGCTTGGTCAGAGGTAGACCGGACCCTTGGAAGAATGGTGGGGACCTGGCGTCGGCCTTGACGAACAAGCTGGTGGCATTCCGCACCAAACTGGTGATCTACGAAGACATCCAGGAACTGGCGAAGGTGAAGGGCGCTCGCGCCAACGAAGCTGTGGTGCTGCTGAGAGCCTTGTGCAAGGTCGCGCGTGTCGAGGTCGCAGCTGTCGGGACCGAGGGCACTTTCAAAATCCTCAAGAGCGAAAACGAAACCCAAAAGCTCGTCGCCGACTGGATCGAGCTATCACCACTGGCCCCTCCTGATTTCGAAAAGGAGAAGCCGGGTGAGTTCGTGACCTTCCTGTCGAAACTGAAGAAGAAGCTTCTCTTTCCCAAGGAAAGCCCTCTTGACGAGAAGCAGCTGGCACTGATGCTGTGGAGCTACTGCGGCGGGGTTATCGGCGAGATAAAGTCGTTGATGCAAAGTGCCACCGACACCGCCACTCGTCAGGGTTGGGACTGCATTGATCGAACGGCACTTCGCAAGCACCTGGAGTTGAAGCAGAAAAAATTCGGCCGTGACAATCCCTTCTTTCTGCCTGGTGATGAATGATGGGAGAGGGTCAGGCCCAATGGTCTCCACCGGTGGCACTGCGTCCAGTTCGGTCCGAGACCGGACGCGCGTTTTTCATCAGGGCAACTGCCGCGAACGGTTGGTCCAAGTACGATGATTTCCTGAACCGCGTTGGACTGAAACCCAGTGACCTCAAGATTCAGGGCAATGTGGACAATTTGGCTCGTGCTTTTGGCGCCTCTCCAGAAGAATTCGAGAACATTTCCGATCGGTGGGCGGTGGAGACCGTTTCATTTGATGGGCATCGCTTTCTGCAGACAAAGGTCGATTTGCGTAGGCGCCGTATATGTCATGGCTGCTTGGCCGCCGGACGCCCGTCGACTTTCGAATGGGAATTGAACCTGATCACCGAGTGTCCCGAGCATGGGGCACTGTCAGACACATGCAGTTGTGGCGCACCGCTGACTTGGAGCGATCGCCACATGTGGGTTTGCAACAGGTGCCCTGCTCCCATCTGGGAGGACCCTCCAATGCCGCCCGCCAATGCGATGGACCTGCCTTTTCAACGATACATGTTGGGAAGGTTCGGAAAACGTGACGAAGCCCCCTGCCCGCTATTGGATGAAATTCCGGTGGAGACAATCGCTGGTTTTGTCGAAGCGCTCGGATTGCTTTTCGAGCACGGAGCACTCCCAACAATGCCAGGCACCACCTCTCTGCAAGAAAAAGCGACTCTTCGAGAGCTTGGATATTCAAAGTTGGTTGGCGGGGCGGGTTCCTGCGATTTCACAGATATCGTTTCGGGCTACAGAGTAGCCACAGGGATCATTTGCCCTAAGGAGCCCATTGCGGCGCTGGGCTTCATCAAGGACGCCCCAGCGCTCTTCAGCCGGGGGCGGAAGGAGCTTTTGGCTTTTCTTTGTGACCGACTTGGTTTGGCGCTGGGGTATCCCGTCCACGACCTATGGAGGTCCGAATACATTGACATTGATCAGTGTGCGGCTGAAGTCCGAATGCCCGTGAGAGATGTCATCAAGGAGATACGTGCAAATGGATGGTCGGGCCTTTGCTATCCTTGGGCTGACCGGCTTTTTGTCCCTGTCGACGTTCACTGGCAGTTGCAGCAGATCGCTAAGTGACTGACCTCTCTGATCCAAATCCAAGACGGCATCGGCAGTTGGGTATCGGGAAGATTCGACTCCCAGTCCCCTCATAGTGCCCTCCGTGATTGTTGCGGTTAGCTCGAGCCATTGGGAAGGCACGTTGTTGCCGCATTGCTCTGCCAGCGATAACTCGGGCCAATAAAGCGATCAGGCCATCAACGCGATCATGATCGCCTCCACCGTCTGGATAATGGGTGGCGTGGGTTCCGGGTAACCCAATTGATCGCGATAATGCTTCGACTACCTAATGCTTAGGTTGCCTAAACCTTAGGGCGTATTCCCAGCAGGCGTGGCCCGCTCAGGCATTACCGCCACAGTCACACTCGCGAAGACCATGCGGCCAAACGCTGCTTCAGTGGCAAGCTTGGACCCCAAGGGGTCGCGTGCTGACGGTCTGCCACCGGCGCCCTACCCTACCTTTCCGATTTGGGGTGGATGGCTAGGCTGCCCGACCGCTCTTGGCACACAGACCAGAGAAAGCTGCTATTGGAAGTCCTGTCGTATTACGACGGCAATGCGCCCGAGGCTGTGTGAAAACCCGTAATGATGCTATGATCTGGCACTGCTTCGGGGGTGCCATATGGGTTGTTTCGTTGAAGCTGCTGACCGCCACCAAGCGAGCTTTTTGCCGGCGTGTCTTGAAGACTATGTTGATGCGGACAACCCGGTCCCCATCATTGACACCTTTGTG
The DNA here is from genome assembly GCF_029201545.1 of Devosia sp. FJ2-5-3. Classification (NCBI taxonomy): domain Bacteria; kingdom Pseudomonadati; phylum Pseudomonadota; class Alphaproteobacteria; order Hyphomicrobiales; family Devosiaceae; genus Devosia; species Devosia sp. FJ2-5-3. The sequence continues at coordinate 2,226,739 of NZ_CP104007.1, forward strand.
GATGAACTTGAGCTGGCCGAACTGGGCTTTGCCCGCGTGCAGCCGGCAGCGACTGGCAGACCCGGCTACGCCCCCGGCACAATGCTCAAGCTCTATGTCTATGGCTATCTGCATCAGTTGACCTCGAGCCGGAAACTCGAGCGCGAGGCTGGCCGCAATATCGAGCTGATGTGGCTGACCGGAAAGCTGGTGCCGGACTTCAAGACCATTGCCGACTTCCGCCGCCACAATGCCGGCGCGATCCAGATCGCATGTCAGCGCTTTGTTGCCATCTGCCGTGCTCTTGGTCTGGTCGGCGGCGGTATGGTCGCAATCGATGGATCACGCTTGCGGGCGGTGAACACGCACGAGAAGAACTACACCAAGGGCAAGCTGGCGCGGCGCAAGGCCCATGTCGAGGAGAGCATCGCGCGCTATCTGGCCGAGCTTGAGAAAGCCGACCGAGCGGAGACGGGACCGGCTACGCCGCGCATCGTGCACCTGACGGAGCGACTGGCATCGCTGCGGGGTCGGCTTGGCGAGCTCGAGGAGATTGGCCGGCAACTGCAAGGCGCTCCCGATGAGCAAATCTCGCTCACCGATCCGGATGCTCGAGCCATGGCGACCGGCAGCGATCATCGCGGGGTCGTCGGCTACAATGTGCAGGCGGCCGTCGATACCAAGCATCATATCGTGGTCGCCAACGCGGTGACGAACCGCGGCCACGATCGCTCGCACCTGTTGGAGATGGCCAAGGCTGCACAGGCCGAGACGGGCGCCTCCGAGATGATCGCCCTTGCCGATCGCGGCTATTACGAGGGCGAGCAGATCCGCTCCTGTGCCGAAGCTGGCATCATCCCGATGGTGCCCAAGCCCAATACCTCACCGGCTCAGGCGCGTGGCTTTTGGGGCAAGGCCATGTTCGTGCATGAGCCTGAGACCGACACCTATCGGTGCCCCGCCGGCCAGCAATTGCAGAAGCGCTTCGCCCGAGTGGAGGGCGGCAAGCTCATCAGCGTCTACTTCAACCAGAAGGCCTGCAGCGCATGCACGTCGCGTCCCCTGTGCACGGCCGGCAAGGAGAAGCGCATCCGGCGATGGAAGCATGAGGCGGTGCTCGATGAGATGGAGCGCAGGTTCGAAGCGATGCCCGAGGCGATGGCGGTCCGCCGCTGTACTGTCGAGCACGTCTTCGGCACCATCAAGGGCTGGATGGGTGCCACTCACTTCCGAACGCGGGGGCTCAAGAACGTCGCCACCGAAGCTAGCCTGGCAATCCTGGCCTACAACATCAAGCGCGCCATCGCCGTCGCCGGCGTCGTTCCAATCCTCCAAGCGATAAGGGGATGAAGCGGTCCCGCTGATGCTATCGCCTCAAGCTCACGCCAAACGCTGCCGCGAGTTCTCACACAGCCTCCGCCCCATTCCGGCCGTCCGACGCGACCTCGCGCTTTGCTAAAGCGGACATAGCCGGATCACCCAACTGACGGCCGGAACGGGGTGGGTTGCTGACAGGCGGCTTTTGGTGTTGCTATCGCGATAAGCTGCAGCGGATACGCAAATGCTAAGCATAAGGGAAGCAAACATTCTGATCCAAGAGCACCTTGGTGAAGGCCTGCGAGCACGCCATTCTGTGTTTGTAGGCTTTCTCATGGCTCGCCTTGCACCAATGCTTGGCGAAGATTCTATGCTTTGGGAAGTAATAGGGTTAGTTCATGATCTTGACTTCGACGCTACCGCAGGGGATCGAAGCCGCCACGGCCTGCTGACGGCCGAATGGCTAGAGGACGATTTGCCAGATGTGGCTCTGTTGGCCATCCGGTCCCATGATCATAGAACCGGCATTATCTCCGAGACCGCCTTGGCTCTCGCGCTCAAGCTGGCCGATGCAGTCGCGGCAGGAGAACTTGACATTGGCAGAGAAGGAATGGTTGAGGCCCTTAGTGCCGCCTCGCCAATTGACCGGCTTGAAGAAGTCTTGTCAGCTCGGCCTTACCTTCCAAAACTGATAGTTCAGCCTGCAACTGAGCTTTTGATCCCATTGGAGGCGGTCGCATCAATATGCCGAACCGCACCAGAACAATAACAACTTTAAGTGAGCGTCAACGCTACCTCAAATGTCTGAAATGGGGTCGGTTGCTGCCAGTCGGCATCGCGCCCCATTCCCGCCGTTCGGACCGCATTTTTGATTTCCCGAAACCTGCCAGTCCGCTTTGGCCGCCCCCAAGGCCAAATTGGGGTGGTAATCGGCCAGTCCGCTTATGGTGAATAAATCTGACAAGTGGACCGTTCTTACGCCACCTGACCAATACCGGCAGAGGATCCGAGCTTCGCACGCCGCCATACTTCTGCGAAGACCGCAACACAAACGGTACCCGCTATTGCGAGCCACCAAAGCGAAGGCTTTGGACCAAGGCCTCCAAGCGCGACGGAGAACGCAACGGGTGCTACTGCAGAGAGACACAGCCGGCCCAGACTGATCCAGCCAAGCCGTTTGCCGAAGCCCGACCTGCCGAAGAGGGCTAAAGGTAGAGTGCCTGACACGATGCTGAAAAGGCCGGTGCCCAAGCCGAACACGACCGCAAAGGCCATCGCGCCGGGAATTGATGGCGCTGAAATAGCCAGCACAACCAGAGCAAGGGGCATCATCATCGCCGATACGACTGCAAGAATGGGCGCTGACAATTCCTTGCCGAACGTCATGTTGATCAGGCGGCTGGCAACCTGGGCAGGGCCGAACAATGTGGCCACGAAAACGCCGCTCGCGCCAAGGCCTAGCATCCCGAGCATCGGAACGACATGGAACAGGATGGCCGCCGAGACGAAGCCGGCCAGCGAGAAGCCGACCACGACAAGAAGGAAGACAAAGTCACCGCCTGCGATGGCAACGGGTTCAGCCGTGGCAGCTTCGACTGGGCGTGTGGCGGCGATCCGGGCGAACCGTGTCAACCAAAGATGGAGTGGCAGACAGACGACCAGATTGAGGGCAGCGAATAGGAAATAGACCTGGTGCCAGTCCAAGCCCTCGAGGAGCCATGTGGTTAACGGCCAGAAGATCGTCGAGGCGAAACCGGCGATCAGGGTGAGATAGGTGATGCTCCGCTGCGCCCTCTGGCCGGTTGCCTGTGCCAGCAATGCAAATGCGGTGGCATAGAGGACGAAGGCCGAGGCCAGTTCAATGAGCACGACGCCGGCCAGGAAGAAGGCGGCGTTATTGGCGAGACCGCAAATGGCCAAGGCGACGGCGGCACCCACAGAACCGAAGGACAGCACCTTGGCGGCACCGTGGGTGTCGGCCAAGCCGCCGGCATAGGGCGAGATCACGCCACCGGCTAGCAGGGCAAGTGACATGAAGCCATAGATCCATTCGACGCCGAGCTCGAACTCGCCTGCGATCCCTGGCGCCAGAATGCTGAAGCTATAGTAGAGGGTGCCGTAGCCCACGATCTGGGTGACACCTAGGGCACAGATGGCACCGGCGTTGGAATGGTATGTGGTCGACATGTCTTTCTAGATCGCCTTGAGGCCGACCCGCTCCTCGAGTTTGGCAGCCGTTTCCTTGCGCTCGGAATATCGGGACGTGAGGTAGCCGGAGACGCCGCGGTTGATCAGCGTAAACTTCACCAGCTCCTCGCAGACGTCGACAACCCGATCATAGTAAGATGACGGTTTCATGCGTCCCGCCTCGTCGAATTCCTGAAAGGCCTTGGCGACAGAGCTTTGGTTGGGGATAGTCACCATCCGCATCCAGCGCCCGAGAATGCGCATCTGGTTCACCGCGTTGAACGACTGCGATCCGCCCGAAACCTGCATCACTGCAAGGGTCCGGCCCTGCGTGGGTCGGACGGCGCCGCCGGGCAACGGGATCCAGTCGATCTGGGATTTCATCACAGCACTCATGGCGCCATGCCGTTCCGGGCTTGTCCACACCTGGCCCTCGGACCAAAGCATTGCCTCGCGGAGTTCCTGCACCTTGGGATGGTCATCAGGCGCATCGTTCGGCAGCGGCAGGCCATTGGCGTGGAAGACCCTAACTTCAGCACCGAAGGCCTCCAGCAGTCGCTGGGCCTCGAACGTCAGGAAGCGGCTGTAGGAGCGCTCGCGAAGGGACCCATATAGCATCAGCAGACGCGGCTTGTGGTTCACGACCGGGGCGACAAGCTGGTCGAAATCCGGAACCTCGAATGCGGCGGGCAAGATATTGGGCAGGTCAGACAATACGCTTTCCTTCGGCGTCGATGATGACTTCGCCATCTTCCTTGGTGAACGGGCCGATGCCCGGGTTTTCCAGGATGTCCAGCACAGCCTCGGACGGCCGGCACAGCTTGGTGCCGAGCGGGGTGACGACAAAAGGCCTGTTCAAAAGAATCGGGTGCTGGCCGATGGCGTCGAGCAGCTCTTCATCGGTCTTGGCGGCGTCGCCCAGCCCGAGCTGTTCGAAGGGCGTGTCCTTCTTGCGGAGCGCCTCCCGGACGGTCAGCCCGGCGTCCGCGATCAGGCGAATGACCGTCGCCCGGTCGGGCGGCGTCTTGAGATACTCGATCACGGTCGGTTCGACACCCGATTGTCGGATCATCGCCAAGGTGTTGCGGGACGTTCCGCAGTCGGGATTGTGGAAGATGGTGATGGTCATGATCATTCCAAGATTTTGCGATCGGCGGCGGTGGACATGGGAGCAAGCGTTAGGGTCGGCTGGTAGCCATTTCGGCGGAGCCCGAGAAGTATCGCCGACCCAGCCACAGGGCCAAGTGGACGAGGACGACGAGAACCGGCACCTCCACCAGGGGCCCGATGACCGCAGCGAAGGCGACCGGTGACGCCAGACCAAAGGCTGCGATGGCGACGGCAATGGCCAGCTCGAAGTTGTTGCCGGCTGCCGTGAATGCGATCGCCGTCGAGCGCGGATAGTCCTTGGCGATCCACTTGCCCATGAAGAAGCTCACGGTGAACTGGATCAGGAAGTAGATTGTAAGCGGCACGGCGATGAGCAGGGCATCGAACGGCAGGCGGACAATATCGCCGCCCTTGAGGCTGAACATGGCCACGATGGTGAAGAGCAGCGCCAACAGGGTTATCGGACTGATCTTGGGCAGGAAGACCTGTTCGTACCAGTCGTCGCCCTTGGCCCGGATCAGGAAGAAGCGGGTCAGGAAACCGGCCAGGAACGGCACGCCCAGGTAGATCAGCACGGCTTCGGTGATGGTCCAGAAACCGACATCGATGACGCTGCCCTCGAGCCCGAACAGGGGTGGGAGCACGGCCAGGAACAGCCAGGCATAAGTCGAGAAGAACAGAATCTGGAAGATCGAGTTGAAAGCGACGAGCCCCGCCACATATTGGTTGGAGCCGCCGGCGAGCTTATTCCAGACCAGCACCATGGCGATGCAGCGTGCGAGGCCGACGAGGATCAGGCCGGTCATGTATTCGGGATGGCCACGAAGAAAGACGACGGCCAGCAGGAACATCAGCACGGGGCCGATGATCCAGTTCTGCACCAGCGAGAGCAGCAGCACCCGCTTGTCGGCAAACACCTCGTGCAGGGCTTCGTACTTCACCTTGGCCAGCGGCGGGTACATCATCAGGATCAACCCAATGGCGATCGGGATATTGGTCGACCCGACCGACATCGAGTGGAGGGCATTGGGCAGTCCGGGGATAAGGGAACCGAGCGCCAAGCCCAATGCCATGGCGGCAAAAATCCAGACGGTGAGATAGCGGTCGAGGAAGGATAGGCGCGCGGGCGCCGGATCGAATGACATGGGGCTCTAACCAGGTTCAATGAAGGGCCGGCATGAAGCCTGGCCCTTGTTTGCGTGTGCTGCGTCAGGCGACGTTAGATGACCTGGTGGTGGTGCCATCCATGGCGCCGATGCCCTCGAGCTTGGAGTTCAGCGCCATGCGATCGATGCTGGCCAGCGGCAGATTGATGAAGGCGCCGATCCGGTTGCGAAGGTAGCGCAGGGCATCCTCGAAGGCGGCGCGTTGCTTGAACTCGGGGCCATGCACGGCTGCCGGATCCTCGATCCCCCAGTGCGCGTTCATGGGCTGGCCGGGCCAGATCGGGCAGGTCTCGCCGGCGGCGTTGTCGCAGACGGTGAAGATGAAATCCATTTTCGGCGCACTTGGCACCGCGAACTCGTCCCAGGCCTTTGAGCGCAGGCCTTCAGTGGGAAGGCCGACCTTGTCGAGCGTTTCCAGCGTCATAGGGTGGACTGCGCCCTTGGGGGTAGAGCCGGCGGAAAAGGCACGGAAGCGGCCCTGGCCGACATGGTTGAGAATGGCCTCACCCAAGATCGAGCGGGCGGAATTCCCGGTGCAAAGGAACAGGACGTTGTAGACGCGATCTTCAGCAGACACAGGCGGTCTCCTTCTGGGCAGGGGTGCATGCGGCCACGGCGGGTGCGCAAATCTCGGGATGTCCGGAGCAGCAGTCGCGCATCAGGAATTCCACCAAACCGGCCAAGGTGTCGTAGCTTGCCGTATAGATGATGGAGCGGGACTCGCGGCGCGAGCTGATGAGGCCCGCGCGTTCGAGATGCGACAGGTGGAACGAGGCGCCTGAGGATGACGCGCCAACGGCATCGCCGACCGCACCAGCCGACAAACCTTCCGGGCCGGCCTGCACCAATACGCGCACCATGCGGAGGCGAGTTTCCTGCGACAGGGCGCCAAATGCATCGAGGGCTTGCGGTTCTTCCATGTTCATCTCAATGTCTCAAGAATCGTTGAAACAACGGATATCGCAACATGAACGCTCACGCAACCGTCCCGTTTGTCGAAGTCGAATCGACCTTGGGAGCCGTGCTGGCCCGACTCGAAGGCCATGACGCATTGCCGTTGACCATCGAATACGATGGTAGAACCGTACAGGCCGGCTATCATGTCACCGAGGTTAAGGCCGGCTCGTTCGTCACCTTGGATTGCGGCGGGAACCCCGACGCCTGGCAGGAGACTATGCTGCAGGTCGAGGACATTCCTGCCGATGGCAACAAACCCATGATGACCGCGGGCAAGTTCCGCTCGATCCTGGCGGCGGTGGACAAGAAAGTCCGCCTAGACCACGACGCCAGGCTGACCATCGAGATCGGTCGCCCGGGCGAGGCCATGCGTGTGTTCGACGTCGCCGACCTGTCCATTACTGAAGGGCCGCTCACGCTGACGTTGGCTGCACGCGCTGCCATTTGCAAGCCGCGTCACCGTGCCCAGCAATCAATGGCTGCCGCATGCTGCGCGCCATCGGACAAAGCACCGAGTTGTTGCTAACCTCGGCGCCCTAGCGCCCATGCCGAGAATCTTTGTCCGAATGGCAGGTTTCGGGAAATCGCTGGCCGGTATCCAAGGACCGGAATGGGGTCGGTTTCGGACCGAGAGTTCTAGGCGCCAGGATACCGGCGGAGTCGGGGTGGGTAACGGACAGTCCGCTTTTCGCGAGTATCCCCTGATGAGCAGACATGTATGGCGCATGCTAGAGTTAGGCACGGACCCCGAACAACGCGCCGATCGCCCCCGTAGCAGCCATGGCGATGGCACCCCAGAACACAACTCGGGTAGCTCCACGAACGACACCTGCGCCACCGGCTGAGGCGCCCAGCGCGCCCAGGACTGTCAGCCCGACCAAAGTCGTGCCGGCCACGACCAGGTTCGCCTGTGCTGCAGGGGTGAAATAAGCGACTGCAATCGGCACTATGGCGCCCGCAGCAAAGGTCAGCGCTGAGACCAAAGCGGCTGTGACCGGCTTCGTCTCCACTGTTTCGGAAATACCCAGTTCGTCGCGGGCATGCGCGGCCAGAGCGTCTCGAGCGGTGAGCTGCCCGGCAACCTGGCGTGCCAAGTTTTCATCCAGGCCCCGAGATACATAGATTGCGGTCAGTTCATCGAGTTCACCGGCAGGATCGGCAGCTAGCTCGCTGCGTTCGCGAGCAAGGTCGGCCTGTTCCGCGTCATATTGCGAGCTTACCGAGACATATTCGCCCGCCGCCATGGACATGGCACCTGCGACAAGCCCCGCGAACCCGGCGATCAGGATCGCCTTATGGTCAGACCCTGCCGTGGCCACACCGACGACAAGGCTGGCGGTAGAGACCAAACCATCATTGGCCCCCAGCACCGCTGCGCGAAGCCAACCGATGCGATGAACCATGTGCACTTCCGAATGGGTTAATCGGCTCACGTCGGAATCTCCGAGTTGAAGTGGATCGAAGCGACCATGCCGGTCGCATTGCGGTGCTGCACCAGCCGGGCGCCATGCAGTGTCAGGACGCGCTCAACGATGGCCAGGCCTATACCCAGGCTGTCGGACGGCCGCATTGAAGCGTCTGCTTGTCGCTTGCGGTCGATGATGGAAATGATTGGACCGCCGGTAACGCGCACTGTGATCTCGGTCCCAGGAGGAGAATGGCGGACAGCGTTCTCGATAAGGTTGCGGCAGGCATCCCGAATAAGGCTCGGAATGATCAATACCATGGCCTCAACGTCCTTTTCGAAGGCGATGGTATCGCCGCGGGCCAGCACCCAGGGGGCGACGGCGCTTACGACATCCTCGCACAGTTGCGCCAGGTTCGTATCCTGGAATTGCCGCTCATTGATGGCCTCAAGCCGGGCCAACGCTGTCAGCTGCGCCACGAAATCGGAGAGTTCGTCGACATCGGCCTCCGCCTTGCGTGCCTTTGGGCTGTCGATGCCCGACAGCTCGAGCTTGATGATGGCCAGCGGTGTGCGTACCTCGTGCGCGATGGCCGATGTCAGCATGCGCTGGCCGCGGATCAGGTCGCCCGATCGCTTAAATGCACGGTTTACCGCACCGGTCAGCCGGCTGATTTCCCGCGGCATGGTGCCGGTCGGCAAACCCTCGCCGACTTCAAGCGGATCTAGATTGTCGGCAGCCTGCGCTGCTGCCTCCACCGGGCGCAGGGCGGCGATGATCGAGACAATGGCGCCCCCCACTGCAAACAACAGCAGCAGGCTCATGGGGACCACCAGATGGTCCAGCACCTCGTGCCAGAACACGCCCCAGATCAGCCCCTCGCTGTCGCCGACTGTGGCAAACTCCACCATAAGCACCTGCCCGTCACGCTCGACCGTGCCGCCACCGGCAACATGCAGCGGTTTGCCCGGCTGAATGAAGCGCACCCAGAAATCCGGCGGCCGGACGGTGCGAGATAGAAAATGGTCTTCGCAAGCAGCATCGCATGCCGAAAACAGGATCGTACCGTCGACCGTGCGCACGCGCGCGAAATAGCCGCGTCCGGGCGCAAAGAGGTCGGCCATCTCGTCGGGCAGAGCATAGCGCGTCGCCGAGCCATTCGTCACCTGGCCCTCGCCGAGCTGGTCGACCTGCTGCTCAATGAGCAGACGGCCAAGCTCCTCGTCGTTGAAATAGTAGTCGGCCACGACCAACGCCATCTGGGCCAAAGCTGCGATGAGGCCGAAGAAGACGATGCGGATGGCAGCGATCTGCCAGAGCGGCCGTGTCACGAAATGGTCCTCAGCAGATAGCCGACGCCACGAATGGTCTCGATGGCGAAGCCGGTGGGCGCAGCCTCGAGCCGCTTGCGCAGGCGGGATACGGAGAGTTCGACTGCATTGGCGCTCCGCTCGTCGCCGAATTCGGAAAAGCTGTGCTCGATCTTGCGTTTGGGCACGACCTGATCGGCCTGGCGCATTAGCATTTCCAAGAGCCCGCGCTCCCGCGGCGCCAGATCGAATATCTCGTCCCCACAGCGGACTGGCTCGCCCGAGAGCGGCAGCACCACATTGCCGACCACCAGCTCGGGCATGACCGCCTGCGGCGACCGGCGCAGCAAGGCGCGGATACGCGCGATAAGTTCGCCATTGTTGAAGGGCTTTGCCAGGTAGTCGTCGGCGCCGGCATCGAGCCCGTCGATGCGCTCGTCGACCGCACCTCGCGCCGTCAGCACAAGGACCGGCACCTGCATGCGCTGCTTACGGATGCGACGCAGCACGTCGAGGCCGTCTATGTCCGGCAGACCCAGGTCGAGGATGGCGATGTCGTAGGGCACTTGGCGCAAGGCTTCGTATCCGTCTTCACCAAGTTCGAACGCATCGACGAGCCAGCCGGCATCGCGCAGCGTCTGGCCCGTCAGATCGCGTAACCGCGCATTGTCCTCAATCAGCAATATCCGCATCGTGTGCGCCCAAAGCCCGTTTCCTGCCGGTGATCATGGCCCATGGCAGATTTTCCCCGTGCCGGACGCTTTCTATCACGGCGGCGGCGACATGCAGAATAGCCAGCGCCATGACGGAATTGGCCAGAAGGCCATGGAGATCCTCGACCCATTTTACGCCCCAAAAGGCATCGAGACCCATCATCCAACCCGTAAGACCCAGCCCGGTCAGAACGGCCATCAGCGCCAGCATCATCAATGCGCCTAGGGCAGAGTGGCCGAGCTGCCGTGCATCCTCGCCGCGCCACAGAGCGTAAACATGGGTGATCACTCGCCGGGGCGTGGGGAAGAAATCAGAAAAGCGGGCATGCCGCGTGCCGACAATCCCCCAGACCAGTCGAGTGGCGAGCGCTGCGACTACGACATAGCCGGTAAGGCGGTGGGCGTATTTGCCGTGTTCAAAGACCCAGAGGTTGAGGACCACTCCGGTCACGATTGTCCAGTGAAACAACCGGACCACTGGATCCCATACCTTGACGGTGGCGGCGGATGTATCCGCCGCCGCAGGGAGTGTTACCTTAGCCATCGATCTCGGCCTCGACCACATCGCCGGTTACGGGGTTAAAATAGACTTCGGCGCGCTTGTTGTCCTTGGTGAAGCCGTAGATCTCGTAGCAGTTGCCAGTCACCTGGAAGGTCTTGATCGTATAGCCCAGTTCGCCGACCTTAGCCTTCATCGCGTCTTGGCTTATCCACTTCTCCTGCGGCTCGGCGGTGCAGGATGGGCTGGCCATGGCCACGGCGGGAGTGAGGGCGACCAGGCCGAGAACCAGTGCAGTCTTGAGCATCATTTGCAGTCTCCATCTGCGCCGCTTCAATGCGGCGATGACGATGGGATAAGAGCTCCAACCTGTCGGGATGCTGTCGACCGACGAAGATCGACGACCATTCACACGTCCGCTTTCCAACGGGGCGCATGAGCTGTCAAATGGCGACTATGGGGGCGGCAACTTCCCTTGCTAAGCCTGCCACAATCGTTTTCTCTGTGGCCGCTTTGGCCGATGGAGAAATGTCATGGGTATCGCACATTACGACCCTGCTCCTGCAGGAAGAACTGCATGGAATGCCGGCATAAAGGTTGGCGCCAAGCGCGCTTTGAAAGTTAAATAGATGTGGTCAATCCGGTTCTTCCTGGATCGCGAGGGCAGGTTGAGGGACCAGGCGTTATTAGACCTCGCGCTCGACAGCGAGCTTCGAGGCTGCGATCTAGTGAAAATCAAGATTGGCACACTCGTGGCCGGACCAGCGATCCGTACACGATCGATGGTGATTCAACAAAAGACAGAACGGCCTGTTCAATTCGAGATCACGTCTGACACGAGGGCCAGCTTGCTGGCTTGGCTGGGGCGCCGCGGAGGCACTGTCGAGGATTTTGCGTTTCCCAGTCGTATTGCCGGGAATGGCCATCTTAGCACGCGTTAATACGCGAGGCTCGTCACCGAGTGGGTGACAGCAATCGGATTGCCGTCGGCAGAATACGGTACTCATTCGATGAGGCGGACCAAAGCTTCGCTCATCTACAAGGCGACTGGGAATCTTAGAGCCATTCAGATCCTGCTTGGTCACAGCAAGATCGAGAATACGGTTCGCTATCTAGGGTTAGACGTCGACGACGCTGTCTCCTTAGCAGAGGCTACGGAAATCTGAGGTAACCACCTTCGCCGGCGCGCATCAAATGCCGTCGGCGAAGCGCCCCATTCCCGCCGTTCGGACCGCATTTTTGATTTCCCGAAACCTGCCAGTCCGCTTTGGCCGCCGCCAAGGCCAAATTGGGGTGGGGAGCGGACGGTCTGGTTCTGTCAGACTTTCATGAGTAAGCTGACATATACTTGCTAGGCCAGCGGATCACTCGCACATCGCCGACCGATGGAAGGTATATGTGGTGAGTAGAGTTCGTCGAAAGAATGCCTCTCTTAAACTGCCGTCTTTGCATCTTCATAAAGAAAAATTCGTTGCGTCGCTGGCCAACTTCATCGGCTTTGGAATTTCCGCATAAGATGGGATTTCATAGCCCCATCATTCAAGATGAAAGTCTAGCGATTTATGTCAAATTCACTGCTCGCAGAGTATCGAGTGACGTCTTTGGATGGAAGCTGCTTCAATTGATCAAGTTGAATCATGTTGACTGAATTCAACGGACATAATTCATTGGCAAGACGAAAAATTTCCGGGCGCCCAAATGACTGGACTAGAGGAAGTTGCAGCGACGGCACTTTCGATGTGGGTAGGCGGCAAACTCGGGGAGTTCGCCTTCGGCTACGTCTGCGGCAAGGTCACCGATTTTACCTTGGGCCAGGTCGATCAACGCATTCGAAAGGCATCTGAACAGGGACATTTGCCCCCGAACAGAGTGTTCGAGCGCGCGGCGCTGCGTTCCGCGCTTCAGGCCACTCGGTATTGCATGGACGAAAGCACGGCCGAAGATATGTCGGGCAAGGCTGCGGGCGGCGCGATCATGTCGACCGCCTGGACCGGTGAAATATTTACGCGGGGAGCACCCGCAGCACGGGCTTACAGCTGGCTGGAAACCCACACGGGCAAGTTGCATCACAAGGCCGATGAAAGACCTCGCCAGGAAGCCATCGACAGCCTGATGCCTAGCCAGCAAGACGCCGTCCTTCTTGGTCGCAAATTCGCCATTAGTTCAATCGCGGGAGCCGAGGTCGAGGCGCAAGTCGACTCTGCGGTGAACCTTCTAGGTCAGCACATCATCAACAAGGTCATTGCCGAAGGCCGCTGGGCTGACGGCGACCATGCGCGGCAAAGACTGGAAGAAAGCTGTGCTTCGGGCAACCGCTGGAACTATGCCTTCTCCCACTTCTACGCCCAGGAGATCAAAGAAGACACGGCCCTCAGCAGGCTCCTCCAAACCGTGCAGCTGGTGGACATAGCCTCCGCCCAGCAGGCCAACCATGCCGCGGTGACAGAACTACTCAAACGGCTCGAAACTCGGCTGGACGACCTCGTGCAGCGCGCGCCGGTGTCCTCCGGTCCCTCCGGCCGGGAGGCCTGGGCGTTCAAACACATGTTTCGCGACCCCGCCGGAAGAATCGTGGGCGAGGACCGCTTTCATTTCAGTGCCGCGCGCGACAAGTTTGTCGGACGCGAAAAAGACCTCGATACAATACGGCGCTCGCTGTTTGGCGACGATGCCCTCGGCGAGCGCTTCCTCTGGATGGCGGTCTGCGGGGAAGGCGGCACAGGCAAAAGCCGGCTTTGCCAAGAACTGATTGCCAAGGCGCCGGACCTCGGATTCATGAGCGCCGGTTTCGCGTCCACTGACTTCATTCAGGACAAGGACTGGCTGGAATCTGCTGCCGACAAGATCCGCGAAAACACGCTTATGGTCGTCGACTATTCCACTAATTCCATGGATCAGCTGCCCGGATTTCTGGACAACTGGGTGAAGTATGCCAAGAAGGATACAGAAGGACCGCTGATCCGGCTGATTATCATCCTGCGCAATTCCAATGACCCCTTCTTCGGCCAACTGGAACGCTCGCGCTCGGATTATCGCGGGCAAATCCTGGCAGCGGAGAGAAAACCTGGTGGCCGGCGCCTGGCCCTGGCTGATCTTTCTGACGACGAGATCGTGCAATTGATGCGGGCGCGGATGCAGAGGCTCGCCGCGGATTCAGCGACGGCACAAATCCAGCTTGATGCGGAATCCTTGCTGAAGCACTTGAGGCGCTTCGACCGTTTCACGCGGCCACTTTTTGCCTTGATGGTCGCGGAGGCCCTGCAAAACGGAGAACTGGACAAGATCGGCACCTCTGCCGACCGAGAGAAGGCCCGTTTCACGCTGTTCGCGGCATATCTGCAGCGGCAAAGACATCAATATTGGCAGGCGAGCTGGCACCGGGTTTGCGACTCGGGCAGCCCGCATGCCCTGGAACAGCATGAGAATGCCGTGCGTCTCGCCACGGCGACCGCTGGCCTCGAGATCGAACATTACGACACCATCCGCAACGCGATGCCCGAAGGAATGCAGGAAATGCTGCCTGAACGGCGACAACGCCGCATGCCAGACAGCCTGCAATGGCAGTTGATCCAGACCATAACCGGCATCGAAATGACCGGAGCAGAGGGTCCTGAACGATTTGCGCCGCTCGAACCCGACCTGATCGGGGAATTCTTCGTGCTCAAAGGCAAAGAACTGAGCATGCTCAATGAATGGGCCCTCGATCTCGAAACCCTGATCTCGCTGGCCTATCAGCACCATCCAGACAGAACGCTGCATTTTCTGCGTATGGCGGCACAGGACTATCCTCAGTTTATGGCTGAGCGAAATTTCCTCCTTCCGGAGCTGACATGATGGAGACGATGGCGGTGTCCACTGACAGCAAATCGCTCGAGGCAGTTCGCAGGTCCGCGTTTCTCCGCAATATTTGCGCCGATCTCAGCAGGCGCGCCGATCCGGATCAGCGGACGAACGAAGAAATGGATGTGCTCGACAAGGTCTTGAGCATTCTCGAGAAATTGGAGACCCTCGGCGTAGAGGATCTGGCCTATCTGGAGAGCCGGGCGAAAATCCTCGAACAGATTGCGTCGGTTGCCGGCAATGCCATCAATGTCAATATCAACATCGAGGATGGCAACGAACCAGAGGAAGCGGGGCGGGAAAAAGCCGAACAGTCCATGAGTGCCAGCTTCGACCAACCAGGTGTTGCCCTTAGGTCGGAGACCGGCAATCAGGCGAGTCAGCTTGCCGGTATAGCTGCCGGCTTCGGCAGGAGTGCAATCTCCAGAGCTCTCCGCAATGGCGGCGGACGCCAGATGGACGCGGAGGTTCATCCGGACGTGATCGGCAGGGCAGATGGCCTGTTGCGCCGAGTCTTCTCGATGGCTTGGAACAGTCTCTTCGTGGTGCCCACGGCGGAACTTGCAGAGCCCCTGACAGATGCAGTCGCCAGATGTGTAACCAGCCTGTTTTGGGTCGATCGCGGTAACAAGGAAAAGGGTGGACGGCACGCTTCAGCGCTCAATGAGGACGACACTGCAAGGCGCGCCGAAATCAAGCAGGCGCTGTTGACGCAATTGCACCATACGGCAAAGCCCTTGCACCGCTCCATTGCGGTTCGGGTTCTGGCGGCGCTCGGCTACTCAATGAATGGCCTGCCCCGCGAGGATGTCTTTGCTGCAATCAATCTGGCCTACTCGCCTGCGGCACTGGACCAGTTCGAGGACTGGAATACCTTCCATCCAACGCTCAAAGCCTTCCCCAACATCGTGATCTCTCTACTCACCACGGGCCAGGGCGGGGAGGATGACACGCCGCTGGCGATCGCCATGCAGCACCTAGTGATGAAGAAGGGTGGCGAACTACTGTCCCAACTGGTGGCCGATCCCGGGGTCCCCGACGACGATGTCGGCCAGGCGGGTTCGGCCTTGCTCTCAGGGGTCACGGTTCTGGCGCACAAGATGGACGAACGGGCCCATGCCGGGGCGCTACAGGCTTCATGGCACATGGTCGCGGCGGCCATTGCACCGATCGTCGATCGCCTCAAGATCGACAGCAATTTCTTGATGTTCCTGGCGCTCCCTTTTGTCCATGGGTTTGAGGACAAGACCAGCGACGTCATCGGCATGCGGTTTGCCAAAGTGCCGCGCCGACTTCGCCCGCTATTGGAGGCAAGGCGCGTATCGGATCACGACTTCCGTCACCACTACCGACACTCCCTTGATTATCTCATCCACTACTACGTCCTCTTCAGTCCGGCCGACGAACAGGACACGCTCGCTTTCGCCACTTCGATGCATCTGTGTATCGGCGACGTGTTTCTGGCGGAAGTGCACGACACTCTGAACAGAGCGGGCTGCTTCTCAATGACATCGGAACGAGCGCTGAGCTTGGCCGAATGGCTGGGGGCCATCGGCAACGCCACAGCGACCTTCGAGGGAACCAACGCCAGCCGAAGCATCTATATGCTCTGGTCCAGGATGTTGTTCGATGGCGCTGCGGACAAAGTCGATGCCGCCATAGAGGAACTTTGGAATCGAACGGAGGGTACCGCGCTCGAACAGGTCCTTGGTCGCACCCTGGCGCTGCGCGGCTTTGCACTCGCAGTATCCTTTGGCGGGATGGCGGCTGATGCGGATGGGCGCTTCGCATCCAGGCTGCAGCAGATCAGGATGCACAGGACAATCGACTGGCTGCGGGAGGTCGAACAGTCGACCGACTTGCAGACGGCCTGGAACGACCATGACGATGCCGTTGTCGAAGCGACTATGGCGCTGTCATCTATCGATATTAAGTCCGGCGGAGACATTGGTCGCTGGCTTGCAGCGGAGGACTGGAGCGTGAACTTTGGGTCTGTCGTAGAACTTGACCGGCGCCTGGCAAGGGCACTGCTGGAGCGCATTCGCCAGCAACAGAATGCGGCGAAAGCTCTGGCCGACCTCCAGGTTCTCAAGCGACTTGCACAACGTGAATACAGCCTGTTGCGGGCGGCGATCGATGCCGTACTCGTCATTCTCCCCGAAGGCTCTGCGCAGCGGGACGAGTTACTGATCGAACGCGGCAAGATACGGGAAGAAGACGACGCCAGGATTGAATCTCCAAGCGTCGAATATGACCTTGATTCTGGTCTGCTTTCCGCGCAGGAGGCCGCCAAAATGCGTGATCGCGCCGCAACGGCGGCAGCCTGGCACCTGCCCTTGCCGTTCCGCGCGATTTGGGAGGAGTTGGGCCCGGAGGAACTGATCGAGATTGTCCAGCGCGCTCGATCTACGATGACCGATTTCCGGGCATCGACCCGCGCCAAGCTGGCCGATGCAATTCGAGCCCGTCGCACCTCCCTTCCCTTTTACAAGGGTCACGATCTGGTGGAGATCCTGATCGATGATGGGGGGGTGCCGCGATCGTTCAACATGATTTTCGGACCCGAGGCGGCAATCTGGCTGCACGGCAAGTCAGATCCGCTCCATCGGCTCAACACCACCGTGCCGATCGATCTCGCGGGCGGGGTCTTTGCCGAACTCTACTTGAATTTCTTCTGTGCCTACGTGCAGTCCGGCGAGGGACCGTTCCACATCGTCACCGAACCGGACGACCTCAAGGGCCATCTGCTGACGGGCACGACCTTGTCCGACGAAAATATGGCCCTGCTCGAAGGCAAGTTCGGCGAGTTACGCCAGAAAGGCCACCGGAAGGCCAATGACGGGTCGACCGATGCTGCGATTGCGGTTGATGAGAATGGGCGTTTCCTCGAGTCCACATTGGTCGTCTATGCGCGTGGCCTCTTCATCGCCGAATTCGCAATCGAGCCGACCGGCATGGTACAGATGTTGGAAGAAGAGCCGCTGTTCACCTCTGAAAACATTCGCATCGAGCGGATTGTTTCGGGGTGGCGCGTTGGCCGGACAACCTCTTCATCTGAAAAAGAACTAGACTAGCCATTGGCGGCATTCATCACTGAAGTGGCTACTGCACTTGAAGTTGAGCAACCAGACAGTGTCTGCTTTTCGGTAACTTTATTTTAATCGCGAATGACCGCCACGGGGTCGATCCCGTACGAGGAGTTATGGCGCAAAAAAGGATAGCGAGCTCCGAAACTCGTCATTCAGGAGCATGGAACCAGCAGCTCAATGGGCTATTTCAGTCATCCCTATATTAGTTTGAACTGAAATAACGAGGCGGCTATGCCATTCGATATCTCGGCGCATCTGAGCACGACACAGCGCGACGTCCGAAACGTCGAACATCACGGTCAATCGGCCAAGGACGTCGTTGCCGCGCGCGTCTATGACACCAACGCAGCAGACCTCTGGGAGGCCGTGACCAATCCGGTTCGCATCACGCGCTGGTTCGCTCCGGTGACCGGCGAATTCAAGCTGGGGGGGCGCTTCCAAATCGAGGGCAACGCCTCAGGCACGGTTACAGCCTGCGAACCAGACCGCTCATATGCGGCCACTTGGGAGTTCGGCGGCTATACCAGTTGGATCGAAGTAAATGTCTCCCAAGAGGGCGAAAAGGCTCGCGTCGAAATCCACCATATCGCGCCCCATCCAAATCCGCATTGGGACCAGTATGGAGCCGGGGCTGGCGGCGTTGGGTGGGAACTTGGGTTAATTGCCCTTGCCGAACATTTGAAGCGTCCTGGGGATGATGTGCGCGCCGAAGGCGTCAATGGCTGGGAGACATCTAGCGAAGCCAAGACATTTGTCGATCAAGCAAGCAGCGCTTGGGGACGGGCCGCCATCCACGGAGGTGACCAGCCTCGGACCGCCATGCAGGCAGCCGAAGCCACCAGGCGCTTTTATTCCGGTGAACCGCCGCTGGATGCGTAGTGCACACCTTGGACGTTCTGGGCGATCATGTGCGGAGGGCATCGCCGACCGTCACTTGAAAGAGGACGGCAGCTTTCAGGATTGCCAATGACAACTGCAGAGGGCTGGAATGGGGTCGAGAGCTGCCGGTCTGGTATCGTGCCCCTTCCTTGCGCTTATGGAGGGCCCCCTCGCTTATGCGCGTGCCATTAATCAATTCTCCATTGGCCGCTTCGGCCGATGGAGAATTGATATGGGTATCTCACAGTATGATCCTGCTGCTGCCGGCAGACCCGCCTGGAATGCTGGCAAGCAAGTTGGCGCCAAGCGCGCCTTGAAGGTCAAGCAAATCTGGACGATCCGCTTCTTTCTACATCGAGAAAGTCGAATGAGAGACCGAGCGATTTTTGACGTGGCTATCGACAGCAAGCTTCGAGGCTGTGACTTGGTGAAGATCAAGATCGCCACACTCGTGTCGGGACCTGCCGTTCGCTCCCGATCGATGGTGATCCAGTAAAAGACGGGCAGAAAAGCACCGATTTTGAGACACCCACCTCGGCACAACTCAGAGTGGTATCGTCCTTATGCCCCTAGCGAACCAGTCGCTTTTTCGGAGCCTTGGCGAAATACTGCGGAAATGTCTCTTTGGCTGCCTCGGTGAGCTTCAGGACGCGGCGAAGGTGAAACTGCAGGGCCTCCACGCTTCCGGCCAGATCGCCCGAGGATACCGCCGAAGCTATTGCCTTGTGTTGGTCGAGGACCAGCGCCACGTCATCGACGCCATTGACCATAAGATGTCGAAACCGATCCATATGGATCTTGGCGCGATCGATTTCGCTCTGGATGTGCGCAAAGCCGGCGGACTCGGCGATAAGAGCGTGAAAGGCCTCATCTGACGCATAGAAGCGTTCCATCTCTCCGATGCGGGCGCAGGTTTCCTGAATGCTTATTTCGATCCCAAGGCGCTGGGCCAGTGGCTCGTGCCGCCCAAGTTCGATCACGCGTTTGAGGAGCGAAGTTTCAATCGCCTCGCGCAAGAATTGGGACCGTTCGAGATCGGCCTCCCGAAGAGGGGTCACAAACGTGCCACGTTGCGGCAAAACTTTGACGAGGCCAATGTCGGACAATCGCAGAAGAGCCTCGCGCGTTGGCGTGCGGCTGACCCCCAGCTCGCCTGCGATACTGACCTCCGAGAGCGCTTCGAACGGCTTGAGCTGAAAGGATACGATCTTCTCGCTCAAGACGCGGTAGATCTGACGCGACAATGCGTCAGATCCATTTCCAAGCTTCAGTTCCGTTGGCAACATTGCGATCGGGGCGCCTTCGTTATTATCGATCACCATTCACGATGCAGACAGATGATTGACCGCGATGGAATAGCGGATCGTCAGCGGCTCATCAGGTGCCAGATCGATAGCAGTCCTGGTGCCAGCCGTAGCGATGGGGTTGGCAGCGGCCGAGGTTCGAGGAGAAAGTCCGAAGGCCGACGATGAAGGTTCGATCCCTATACAAAGGGTTCGTCCAAGCCAAGGCGCTCCCTGCCGGCCTTTGTTCGAATACCACAGGAGAATACTCGGCAGTAACGCTTTGTCCCATGAAATCGCTACTTCGTACCGATCCACAAGATGTCGAAGTGTCGCTCTGCCGTCGACGTCATTGAGTTGAAGAAGTTCCTCCGCGCTTCCCAATAGAGGAAGATGGCTTGCGTCGATCTCTTTTCCATCCAGGGACGGCACCGCGATTAGTCTTGTAAACTGTTCATCCTTAGCAAAAATTTCGGCGCCTGGTTCAATGACACCGGGGAAAGTTGAGCCGCTTTTGAACGCCCCGGGAATGAGCTGGGCTGCGCCCGGCTGCGAGGGCAAGGCAAAGCAGGCGTGCAGGGCGACCGGCATCCTGCAGGCCTGACGCGCGTGTATCTCCAGTTCAAGGTCGATCCGAGGCTCACCCGCGACACCGCGCAAGCGACGAACCAAGTGCGATATGGAATGGTCCACGGGATAGTCGATCGACAATTCCACAAAGTCGGAATCGGCTTGCGGAACAAACTGCCAGGCATGGTTCGAGCTGTAGCCGTGCACGTCGTCGTAGCGGTCAGCGTCATCCATGACCGCCTGCCAACGGGATGTGAAACTACCCTTGGGCATGGGGTAGCCAAAGGGTACGCAAGGCCATTCGCCCCGTAGTCCGGTCGTAAGTCCGTCGAGCTCGTGGCCAGCCTCGTTCCACCACGGCGCGATGAAAAGAGGGGACACCTGCCTTCCATCGGGCAGGGTGAACGCCCCTGCCCCGATCATGCCGCCCAGAGCTTGTATCGAGAAAATCCCGTGCGACCATTTGAGGACAGCGTTTTCAGCCGGCATAGTAGTTTTCCCGAGCGCCACGGACGTCGACTTGTGCCGAGAGCAACACGCCGTCCAGCGGCCCGGGCTTTTCCAGGCCGAATGTGCCACTCGTCACATACAAGGTTCTCAGGTCCTGTCCGCCGAACGTGCAGGCTGTCGGATTAGTGACGGGCAGAGCGATGGTGCGATCCACCCGTCCATCCGGCGCGAAGCGGATCAGGCATGATCCGCTGAAACGGGCATTCCAGAGGTAACCTTCGGCATCGATGCCTGATCCGTCCGGGAGGCCGGGCCCGCCTTCTGCAAAAACGCGGCGGTTGGTAACTACGCCCTCGTCGCGATCGTAGTCATAGGCCCACAGCACATTCTTCATGGTGTCACCCAAGTAAAAGACGTCGCCTGAAGGCGACCATGCCATGGTGTTAGGGATGTGCAATTCCTTGTCGAAAGGGCCGCCAAGGCCCGCCTTACTGACGAAGAACAGGTGGCCACGCGCGCCCTGCATGGAGCGGGGTGTCGCGTCTGGATTAAGATTCTGATCCATCGTAGCCACCCAGAATCGGCCGGCCGGATCGCACTTGCCCTCGTTGAGCCGCATTGGCCCGCGCCCCTCCTCGACAGCCGCAAGGGGGACGAAGCCTCCATCCTCGAAAGTATAGCGGCCGATCTCCAGCCCCTTGCTCAGAATGGCGGCGGATCGGTCGGCATAGAGAGCAATGGCCGTCGGGAAATCGTCGGTGGGACGCGTTTCGACCTGCCCCGTGGTCGCATCCAGCCGGCGCACGGCGCGACCGACAATATCGACCCAATAGAGAAAGCCGCGATCATCCCAGAACGGGCTTTCGCCCACCAGATCGACGGTGTCACCCGCCCTTTGGAACTTGTAGTTCATAGGCTTGCCCCTAAAGCGCCGAGACCTTCATGCCTTCCATGAAGTGCTTGCGGAGTGCGAAAAAGAGAATGATCGACGGAATGCTGGCGAGCAGCGCTGCAGTCAGCACCAGATTTGGACCAGCGGAGGAATAGCTGCCCTGGAAAACCTGCACGCTATTCATGACCGACCGGGTTTCATCACGATTGCCCAGCACAGTAGAGAACAGTAGATCGTTCCAGATCCAGGTGAACTGCAGCAGAAACGTCGCTGTCACCGGGCCCCATGCATTTGGCAAAACTATACGCCAGAAGACGGTGAACTCGTTGGCGCCATCCATGCGGGCGGCCTCATCCATCTCACGCGACAGCCCGTTCATGAAGTTCTTGAGCACCAGCGTCGGGAACGGGATGCAGATGGCCGTGTAGAACAGCAGCATGCCAATATGCGTATTGAGAATGCCCAGGTTCTGATACGCGAAGAACAAGGGGATCAGGTACATCTGGAACGGGAAGATTGTTCCCGCGAAGATGATCATGAACCACATGTCCTTGCCGCGGAAGTTGAGGCGCGTCAGGCCATAGGCGGCCATTGCAGCAAACAACACCGCCACGCCGGCTCCGACTACGCCATAGAAGGCAGAGTTGAGCATGCCCGTGCTCATCTTGGCGCGTGTCCAGGCGTCTACGGCATTACCAATGAACGGAGCCAAACCTTGCGGCAATGCGAGCGGCGAGCCGCTGGCGTATTCGGCCTGGGTTTTGAAGACGCTGACCGCCAGATAGTAAAAGGGTACGAGCCACACGAGCGCGACAAGAACCGCGCCCGCCAGCGTCCACCACTTTCCGTACCGCAAAGCCGCTTCGCGCTTGGCGATGGCATCGTAGTCGAGCAATTCCAGATTGACTGCCATGTCCGTCTCCTAGCGTACCATGCGATCAACGCGCTGCTGCAGCAGGGCCTGGATCCAGGTGACACACAGAACCACCAGACCGATGATGACAGCGACGGCCGAACCGAAGGCCCACGAGCCCTTCTGAAATGCCTCGAAGTACATGTAGACCGCAAGCGACAGACTGCGTTGCCCCGGATAGGAGGCGCCCATCACCCAGAGCAGGTCGAATACGGTGAACCCCGCCAGAACCGACAGAATGGTCACGACCAGCAAGGTCGGCGTCAGCAGCGGAAGGATGACATGGCGGAAGGTCTGGAAGCGGCTAGCGCCATCGATCTGGGCGGCTTCAATCGGGTCCCTGGGAATTGCCTGCAGACCGAGCAGGATCAGCACCATTACCAGGCCCACGGTCTGCCACACAAACGTGGCGATAATCGCAGGGGTGACGGTGTTGGACTGATAGAGCCAACCGATATCGACATTCTGTCCGCTGACCATCGACAGACCGCGATTGAGCAGCCCCTGCGGCGCATAAACATAAAACCAGAGCACGCCCACCGCTGTGGGCGCCAGGATACGGGGGATGAAGATGATGTTCTTGAACGTGTTGGAGAAGCGCACATTGCGCAGGAACATCGCGAGCCCAAGGCCGACTGCGATAGGGAAAACAATGGAGGCGACCACCCATATGGCGGTGTTGAAAAGGGCCTCTCCAAAAAAGGGATTGCCGAACATGCGCTGATAATTCGTCACGCCGATGAATTCGTCGAGCCCGGTGAATTTCCGCCAGTTGGTCAGGCTGAGGTAGATGTTGAACGCCACTGGCGCCAAGAGCAGCCCACACACCATCAGCAGCGCCGGCGCCATGAACAAAAGGGCGATGCGAAAATCCCGACGCTGACGGCGCCGGTCCCGACGCTCGATTTCCGCCACGCCTATTCGGGCGAGCAGGTCCTGATCCCGTTGCGATTGTGCGTCCACTGTCTATCCCCTCAGACAAGCAGGGACGGCAGCGCGGCCGCCGTCCCCTGGTTCTTTTCTTACTGGTTGGCCCAGTAATCAGCATTGAGAGCCTGCATGCGGCTCATCACGTCTTCGGCCGTCGTCATTGTCGGGTCGAGCATGAACCTGTTGAGTTCAGCGACCAGTTCACCCTGCAGATCGGGCGGCACGGCTTCCCACCACCGCAGATAGGCGGCCGTACCAGCAGCGCTCATATCCCCCGAAATCTTAGCAATGATCTCATTGGGCGCAGCCGCCTTGGTGTTGCCGACATAATTGCCCGATGCAGATGACCACGCATTGGCGCCGGCAACCGATGCCCAGAACTTCACCGCTTCCTGAACTTCCGGCCGATCGATGGAGTCGGCCGAGACTACAACCGGACCACCCTCGAGCACGACCGCAGAGGGCAGACCCTCGGTGATATTGGGAACGATAAAGGCGCCGATCTGATCGGTTTCGAGGCCATTGGAGGCTAGCGAACCAACCACCCATTCACCCTTGAGATACATGCCCGCGTTGCCGCCGGCAAAATCCTCGATCTCCTGATTGGAACGCGGGTCGGTGAAGTAACCCTTGGCGTAAAGATCAGACCAGATCTCAAAGACCTTTCGCACCGCATCGCTGTCATAGGCGACCGAACCGTCGTGAATGCCGTTGTATGCGGCCGGATCCGTGCGCAGCAGCAGCTCCTGGAACCATATGAAGCCGCGCCACCCTTCATGTACTGTGGCATTGAAGGGGGTGATGCCAGCAGCCTTCAGCTTTTCGGCGGCCGCCATCAGTTCGTCCCAGGTCTTGGGCTCTTCAGTGATGCCAGCTTCGGCGAACTTCTCCTTGTTGTAGATCATGACCCAGCGGGCCAGCAGCAGCGGCACGGCATAGATGTGACCGTCAGCGCGGAAGAGATCGGCAGCGGAGGCATCAAACTCGCCCGATGCGATCATCTCCTCCCATATGCTGTCGAGCGGCGCGATCTTGCCGGTCGACACCAGCTCGGTGAAGCTGACGCCAGTCCACCAGGTGAACATGTCCGGCAAGTCACCGCCGGCGAGCGAAGCCTGGATGAAGGCCTTGTACTGCTCGGTGGTCGCGTATGGGGTTTCGACGATCTTGACGCCAGCCTCAGCTTCAGCAGCCTTGGCAACGTCCTGGAAGGCCTCGGACCAGAAGCCTTTGTCGTGCACGAAGGTAACATCCTCAGCTTGCGCGACACCTGTCGCCGCCAGTACGGCGGCCACGCAGCTGGCAAGCAGAGTTCCTTTTAGTCGTTTCATCTTCTCCTCCCTCGGTCGCCCTATGCGACCTTTAAATTCTGTTCCGTCTCACGGTCGAACAGATGCATTCGCGCCACGTTGATGTGGAACGAAAGCCTTTCGTTGAGTTCGACGACGCGAGGCTGCTGCATGCGGCTGACGAAGTTCAGCCCGGCAATGGTGCCAAACAGCAAGTTTTCGTTGCCCAGCATTTCGGTCAGCGTGACCTCGCCTTCTGCGGCAACAAAATTTACCGGCTGCATGCCGTGCCCCAAGGGGACTATGTCCTCCGCACGAAGACCCGCATAAACATGACGCCCTTCCACCAGGGCATCTCCATAATGCTCAGCGATGACCGGCAATTGCAGTGGGCCGCTGTCGAAGAGCCATCCTCCGTCGCGGCGCATCAACTTGCCTTCGAAGAACGACATCTGGGGCGAACCGATAAAGCCTGCGACGAACTTGTTGCGCGGCCTTTCGAAGATTTCCAGCGTAGAGCCCTGCTGGGCGATCTCGCCGTCCTTCATCACAACGATCTTGTCACCAAGCGTCATGGCCTCGACTTGGTCGTGGGTGACGTAGATGGTGGTCACACCCAGCTGACGCTGCAATCGCTTGATCTCGACGCGCATCTGATTGCGCAATTTCGCATCTAGATTGGACAGGGGCTCGTCGAACAGAAAAACTTGGGGCTCGCGCACGATAGCCCGGCCCATGGCGACACGCTGCCTCTGGCCGCCGGAGAGCTGGGACGGCCGCCGATCCAGATACGGCCCTAATTCCAGCACCGCGACCGCTTTGGCGATGCGCGCATCGATTTCAGCCTTGGTTAGCTTGGCGAGCTTGAGGGAGAACGCAAGGTTGTCGCGCACGGTCATGTGGGGATAGAGCGCGTAGGTCTGGAACACCATGGCCACTCCCCGCTCACGCGATGGGAGGTCATTGGCCAGCTTGCCGCCAATGATGAGTTCGCCGTGCGAAATCGTCTCGAGCCCCGCGATCATGCGTAAGGTCGTAGATTTGCCGCAGCCCGAAGGGCCTACGAAAACGACCAGCGAGCCATCCTCGATCTCGAGGTCGATGCCGCGAACCGCGACCTGCCGACCATAGACCTTGACGATGTCCTTGAGAATGACCTCAGCCATCAGCGCCCTCCCGAAACGGCGTAAGTTTTCTGGGCAGGGTCGGCGTAACGGAACTCGGGAACGATCTGAAACCAGTCGGGGCGGCCCGGATCTCGGTCATAGGTGTAACCGCCGGTTTCCTTAAAATACTCGGCATATTGAGCGATTTTTTCCCGATCAACCTCAATGCCGAGGCCCGGGCCTTCTGGCACCCTGATGCAGCCGTTCTCATATTTGAGCTTACCGCCCACGAGGATGTCGTCGGTGAGATGATGGTAGTGCGCGTCGGCCGCGAAATTTAGATTGGGCAGGCTGGCGCCCAGATGCAGCATGGACGCGAGCTGAATGCCAAGCTCGCCCGATGAGTGCACGGCGGCCGAGAACTGGAAGGTTTCGAGCACAGTGCCGGCCTTGTAGGCCTGCCGCAGACCACCCCAGAACGTCGTATCCAGCAAGATCACGTCGACCAGCGTGTGCTTGATGCACTGGGCGAGCTGCTCGAAGTTTACCACCACCGTATTGGTGGCCGTGGGGATGCGCGTGGCCTCGCGGACGCGCCGCATGCCTTCGAGCCCCCAGGTCGGGTCCTCAAAATAGTCATTGTTGAGGTTCTCGATCGCCTTGGCAACGCGAATGGATTGTTCAACCGACCATATTGCGTTCGGGTCAAGACGGAGCTGATCGCCCGGAAATGCCTCCGCAAGAGCATGCATGACTTCAATATCCACGTCAGGATGGAATACGCCGCCCTTGACCTTGTGAACGCGGAAGCCGTGCTCCTGCTTGAGCGCCCTGGCATGGGCGACCATTTCCTCAGGCGTTGTTTCACCTCCTGCTGCACCATTCTGGTACCGGTAGAAGAGGTAGCTGGCGAACTCGACCTTATCGCGAATGGCACCACCCAGCAGATCGCATGCGCGGATATTGAGCCGTTTTCCGACCAGGTCCATGCACGCCATTTCAATCGCAGCATGAATCTGGAGACGGTTATTATAGAGCGACGCCGTCGGGCTCATGATCTTCCAGCGCAACTGCTCCAACTGGGTTGGGTCATGGCCCTTGAGGTAGGGCAGCATGGCCAGAACAGATTGCTGCGCAGACTCTCCGCCCCCACCCAGCTCGCCGAAGCCGGAGTAGCCCTCTTCGTCTATGACCTCGACAATGGTGCGGATGAAGCGCCCCCAGTGCGCGCCAGCGCCGTGACGCAGAGGCGCTTCAAGCGGTACGGCTATCGTCGTGGCGCGAATGTCTGCGATTTTCATGATTATTCTGCCTTTTGCGGCGAGCCGCCAATGATGGACAGCAGGCCACCATCCACCCGCACTGTTTCGCCGGTTATGAAAGAAGCCTTTTCGCTGAGGAGGAAGGCGACGAGCTCTGCGACTTCCTCTGGCCGGGCGCTGCGACCCAACGGATGCATGGCGTTGACTTCACGCATCACCGCTTCCGGATCTGGTGCCGTGGCAAGCGCGTTGCGCAGCATGGGCGTATCGACCGAACCAGGCGCCACCGCGTTGCATCGCACTCCAGCGCTGGCGAAGTCGACCGCGATTGACTTGCTCAATCCGATCAGCCCGTGCTTGGCCGTGGTGTAGGCCGCGACGCCAGACTGAGTAGCAAGGCCCTGCACTGACGCCATGATGACGATAGACCCGCGCGACTTGACCAGTTCTGCAAGGCTGGCATGAGCCATGAGATAGGCAGCGCGCAAATTGACCGACATGACCTCGTCCCACGCCTCGAGTGTGGTCGTCAGCGCGGTTCCATATCGCTGGATGCCTGCGTTATGAGACAGGCCCCTGATCGCTCCGCTTTGGGCCAGGCCCGCCGCCACGGCGCGATCTGCAATGGCCGGATCGGCAACCGACCCTACCACTGTCGAGACGTCCGAACCGGAAGACCGGAGGATGTCGGCAACGGCATTAAGCTCTCTCTCAGCCAGGTCGACAAGCACCAGCGGGTGGTTGTCTTCGGCCAACCGAGCCGCAACGGCTCGGCCTATGCCCATGGCGGCTCCAGTGACGATGATGCTCATGGTTCGGCGCCTTTCCTAATGGAATTCCGCACCAAAGCGTACCAGAACCGTCCGGATCTCCAGCGGCGCCAGAGACAAAGTCAGTTCCGCCCCTGAGGTCGGCAAGGCATCACGTGGATGCTCGAGAGGATCGGCTGCGTGTGCCGCCGCAATTGGACTCCCGAACCTGACGGTTGCATCGAAGGCGTCTCTCAGGAGGTTCTGCACACGCAGCACCACCCAGCCGCCCGTTTCAGCGGGCTTGCTGGTGACCAGGAGAGGCTGGTCGCCAATGTCCAGGAAACTGCGGGGTGTGGTATCCACCGGAGCGTAGTCGCGCACCGGCACCGGCGGAACATGTGCCTCCGCCGCAAAGCGGCTGATCGTGCCGACATCTGGGCTTCCGGAATGTGTGGCCAACCGATAGCGGAGCGGAATCTTGCCACTCTGGCTTGGCCGGAAGTTGACCAGCCAATGATTGTTCAGCGCCCAGGACATCACCGTCGGCCCTTCGGGATGCAAAGTGCGATCCCATTTACCGGTGGTGATGCCGCCGAGATGCACAAGTGGCGCATCGAGCGGGGCGATTGTGACCCCCCTGTTGCCATCCGACACATTGACCCAGCGCGTAATGGGATACCAGTCCTTGGCCGCGCCATCGAGTTGGTCGTCATTGGGAACGGCGGGGATGCCATTCAGATCGATCAGGAAGTCGGGTTTGCCCAGGTTGAATGGGAACGCAATAAAGACAGCTTCGGCATTGAGATGCTCGATCTTGTCCAGCATCCAGTCGATCGCGACCTCTTTCTTGCCAGCGTCCAGGGCGTAGCGAACGGTGGCAGAGCGCACACCCGCCGCTTGGATCGTTACGTCAATCCTCGCCTGGCCCTCAAAAATCTCGGCTGCAGAAAGCGTTACCTTTGAGGCGACCTCCCGCTTCCAGGGGGTGTCGGAGCGCCCTTCGAAGAAGTTGGGGTGGGCGAAATCGATATTGGCAATCGCCAGCCGATCTTCGGGCGAGTCCACCGTTTCGTAGATGTACTGGCCCGGCTGCCAGCCTTGATAGGTGCCGGCGTAGTCGTGGTTCTGGGCCTTGTCGAAGAAGCTCTTTATCCCACCCGTGGCCGGGTCGATTTCCAGCCGATAGTGGGCATTCTCGATGACATTGCCTTCCGCCTTCAGATCGGTCGACGGCACGCCATCGGCCACCTTGAGGAAGGCATAGCCGGATGCCGGGATGCGACCAGCGACGCGCCGGATTGCCGGGATCGGACGCGCCCCACCCCAGGTTGTATTGCGATGGAAGAACGTATCGAGCATGCCGATCGGAGCAGCACCGCCGCGCGGCTCCGGCTCTTCAACGATGACCTCGCGATCCCAGGGCAGCGAGTTGAAGACCAGGACCTCGTCGATGCCCGACGGCGGGAAAGCGACTTCTGGCTCAAGATCACCAAGGTTGAAATTGCCATCCTCCGCCTTGGCGCCAACCTTGGCGGCGATGGCGTTTGCGGCACGGGCAACCTGGTCGTGAGCGTCCATGGCTGCCGAATAGGCAAAGCCCGCTTTCTTGTTCCATTGCGACAGTGAAAACAGGGCATAGGGCTCCTCTACGGAGGAGTAGCCACCCCAGGTGTGCTCGTCATAGAGCGTCATGTTCTCATAGGTCGTGGCGGCGCGCTCAGGAGACCAGCTGCCTTTCTCGCCATCCATCCGGCGCCAGCTTTCCATTGCCTCCGCCATTTCCAGGATGCCGTGCGTGCGGCGGTTGATGCCGGTCTCACCAGCGGACGAGGCGACGCCATCCGCCCAGTGGTCGGTCCAGTCGCCACGCTGTGTGCCGATGTTGCTGGCCCAGTCGCGCTTCAGCATGCGGCCGAAGTCGGTAACTGTGATGAACTCCATCCGCGGCGAGCGGCCTTCCGCGTTCCAGTTGCGGACGAATTCGGGCATGCGCGGATCCGGCGGACCATTATCCACCCGCACCGGATTGGTAGCCTCGCAATAAAGGAAGTCATAGGGATAGCTATCATCGTTTTCGAGCTGCTCGATCCAGCGCGGCAGCAGGCGATCAACGAGGTTCCAGTTGCCGATGCCGGCCTGAGAGCGCCCGAAGAGATAGTGGTAGCCGTTCCAGGCGAGGACTTTCTTGCCACTTGGCCCCTCCCAGTTGAAGGCGCCGGGGAATGGATTGGGGCGCGCGCCGCGGATCGGGTTCACAGCCTGCGTGTAAAATGAAATTCCAAGGTCGGCGAGAAGGTCGGCATAGAGCCAGGACACGCCGTTCACGTCGTCCTGCATGGCAGCTTCGACATTGAACCCGAACTCATCGCGTATCGCGCGCAGCGGATAGAGACTGCGGTGCATCTGTTCGACGTTGAGAAGCGGCGTCATGTTGTAGCTGATGCCGGCGATGTCGATCCGGCCCTGCTCGTGCCAATATTTAAGCCGCCGTATCTGCTCGGCAGACGCAGAGCGCAGGTATTTCAGGAAAGGTCCTGTGGTTTCAACGGTCCAACGGTAGCGCGCTTCGGTCGGATAGGCGTCCGTTTTCTCAATCAGATCAAGCGCCTGCTCGACAAACTCGCCGTGCTGACGGATGCAATTATCCTGATAATCGGTGTAGCCGATATCGGTGTGCGAATGATTGCAGATCAAGATTTTCTGGATTTTGCCCACGTCGTTCCCTCCCGTACTTGGCACGTTGAATTTGCGCCTTAGTTCGACTACCATACTAGCACGTTAGTCGACGTCAAGGGACGTGCGGGAAAAATTTTGGAGACTAAGTTGGCCGATCTTGATGGAAAGAAAGTGCTGATTACTGCGGCCGCTCAAGGCATTGGCAGAGCGTCCGCACAGGCCTTTGCGCGTGCAGGTGCAGAGGTTGTGGCGACCGACATCAACGAGGTGGAACTCAGCACGCTTGCGTCAGAGCAGGGCATTTCGACCCGCAGGCTGAACGTCCTGTCGAAGCTTGAAATCGAGGCTGCGGTCGACGAGATTGGACGCATAGATATCCTTTTTAACTGCGCAGGCATGGTGCATAGCGGCACCATTCTCGAGATGACTGATGAGGATCTGGACCGGGCATTTGACCTGAACCTGAAAGCTCAGGTCCGAACCATCCAGGCCGTGCTCCCCCAGATGCTGCAACGCCGGGACGGGGCGATCATCAACATGGCGACAGTCGCGAGTTCGGTGAAGGGCGTCCCCAACAGGGCAGCCTACTCCATGTCGAAGGCTGCCGTGATCGGGCTGACCAAATCGGTCGCTGCAGACTATGTCTCATCCAACATCCGTGTGAATGCCATCTGTCCGGGCACAGTCGACAGCCCCAGCCTCCACCAGCGGTGGCGAGACACCGGCGATTTTGAGGCTGCTCGACAATCGTTCATCGCCCGCCAGCCCATTGGCCGGATCGCGCAACCAGAAGAGATCGCCCACCTCGCGATTTATTTGGCGGGCGCCACATACACGACCGGTCAAGTCCACATCATTGACGGCGGGTGGACAGGTTAAAGCACCTCACAATGCAAACCCGAAGAGGAAGGCAAACACGTCGGATATTCGGTGCTAGGCAGTGCAGCCGTAAGGCTGCCGCCGACAAGTCTACACTGTGGTCCCTAGATATTACCAAACTGCGGGAGCAGCAGAGTGTAGACGAAAGTTTGTGGTCGCTAACGGGCCTGGCGACAACGCGCCCCATTCTTGCCGTTGGATAAGTCGTAGCGTCAACCCTAAAGCAGATATTTCTAGACTGCGCGATGTTCGACTGCATTGGGGGCGCGGACATTCGCTATTGGCAGGCTGATTGACTGGCAGAACATAGCGCCACCGCCGTCTGAACCATGCGAATGCCCCCACATTACCGAAGCAAGCTTTAGAAGGAGTACGACGTGAACAATCTTTGGAACACAGAACGCCGTCTGTGGCAGGAAGGCGTTAGCGCTTACGAAGAAATCATGGCACCAGAATGTGTAATGGTGTTCGGGCCAGTGGGGATCATGCGTAGGCCGGAAATAATTCAGAGCATGAGCGACGCCGCCAGATGGTCGGAAGTTGAGATATCCGACACCACGCAAACTACGCCTGCTGAAAATGTTTCAGTCGTTGCGTACCGGGTTTTGGCCAGGAGGCCGGACGCAGAGACGTACGAGGCATTCTGCATGTCGACTTACATCAAGTTTGACGGAAGTTGGCGGCTTGCCCAGCACCAGCAGTCGGTAGTCCAGCGGGCCTGACTACATTTAACCACCAGACATCCGCATGATCGGGCCTAAAGAAGTTAGGTCCGGATTCCGCGTTTTCTCTCAACTTTGATCGCAGCTCGCTTCCATATTTGGTCAAGCGATCTGCGAGGTTCAACGTCCGATATGGGGCGGAAGCAGCCGTGCGGCAACGCGCCCCTTTTCCGCCGTCCAAGATATCCCCACGTTCTCCCAAAAGTTGCCATGATTATGGCCAGAGCGAACCAGTTTGGGGGTAGCGGCAGGGCAGATATGTAGACTCAATATTGAGAGCTTTGTACATCCGCGATGCCTTCGGAGGCAAACTGGAGCCGCAACTCGAAGGAGTGCTCGAATTGGATCTCATCTGTCTTTGCCAGCCGGACAACAACGCGTCGGAAAGCACGCGTTGAAGCAGTCACCTTCGAATGCAAAATGGGCGTCTAGGCAGATTGCAAGTCTGAAGCGGCGGCCGTCTTGCTCATCGTACGGCCAATATCCAAACCGCATTGCCTACGATCCTCGTTTTGCTCCCAAGGCAAATTGTATGACGCTGAACGCCGCAGCTCTCCGGCGCTCGACCTCTTCCGCGATTTTCTTTCACTGCTTATCCGCGACAAGCGACGAATGCACAACAGTACCATCTGCCGCGGCAGTTGAGGACGCCCCGATACATTATTCGCACCGCGCTTGAGATACGCAGTGGGCACACTGCGTCTACTTAGATCCCAATCAGCTAAATCATGCGAGATACGGGCCGACTTCCTCAAAGGTGGATTGGCCTGGAACGGCCGCGACTAACTGTTGAGTGTAGGGGTGCTGAGGGGCGTTGAAAATGCGTTCGGGGTCGCCGGATTCAACGATCTCGCCACGCTTCATAACGTGCACGATATGTGAGATTAGACGGACGACGGCCAGATTGTGGCTGATGAAGAGGTACGACAGACCAAGCTCGCGCTGCAGTTCGACCAGCAATTCGAGCACCTGCGCCTGAACAATGACGTCGAGCGCGGACACGGCCTCGTCGAGGACGATGAGCTCCGGCTTCAGAGCTAAGGCTCGGGCGATGGCCACTCGCTGGCTTTGCCCACCTGAAATCTCGGCCGGACGCCTGTTGGCAATGTCTTGCGACAGGGCGACCTGCTCGAGCAGTTCCTTGACCCGAGCTGCCCGGAACACCGCGTCACCGATCTTGTGTAGGATCATCGGTTCTTCGATGGACTCGCGGATTGTATACCGAGCATCCAGCGATCCGAAAGGGTTCTGGAAGACGGGCTGCATGCGACGGCGCACGCTGAAGAGGTCGCGGCCCTCAAGATGAGTGATCGGTGCGCCGTCAAAGATGATTTCGCCCGATGTGGGCTTCTCGATCTTGAGGAGCATGCGGGCGGTTGAGGACTTGCCCGATCCTGACTCGCCAACAATGGAAACTGTCTCGCCTCGCCCGATGGTCAGGCTGGAGTCCGCTACGGCGACAAAGCTTTTGTCCTTGCCGAACAGCGACTTGGTATCACCATAGATCTTGCGAAGATTGCGGAGTTCAACGAGGGGCCGCTCCTGGTCAGTGCCGCTTGCTGGGCGAGCGGCCACCAGAGGCTGGCTCTCAAGGGTCGGCGCTGCCGCGATCAGGCGGCGCGTGTAATCATGTTGCGGGTTGCGCAGGACGTCACGTGCGGCGCCGGTTTCCACCACATCGCCGCGAAACATCACCACAACGTCGTCCGCATAGTCGGCAGCAAGTCCCAGGTCATGAGTGATCAGGATCATTGCCGTTCCGAGCTTGCTCGTCAGCTTCTCAAGCTCGCGCAGGATGATCGCCTGCACTGTAACGTCGAGCGCACTTGTCGGCTCGTCAGCGAGAAGCAAGGCGGGCTCACACGCCAGGCCCGCGGCAATGAGGACACGCTGGCGCATGCCACCGGACAATTCGTGCGGGTATTGCCGTGCCCGCCGCGCCGGGTCCGGAATGCCGACCATGTCCAGCAGCTGGATCGCGCGCTCAAGCGCTGCCTTTCCAGACGCCTTGCCATGCACACTGAGCACTTCGGCGATGGTGTCGCCGACCCGCTGCAGCGGATTGAGATTGGTCATCGGATCCTGCGGAACCAGCCCGACATTCTGGCCGCGCAGATCGCGCAACTCGGCTTCGCTCATGCGCGTGACATCGCGACCCTGAAACAGGATTTCGCCTTTGGAGACGCGGCCATTGTCCGCCAGCAGTCCGTTGATTGCTGCTGCAATGGTGGACTTGCCCGACCCGGACTCCCCGACAACCGCCACCTTTCGCCCTGCCTCAAGCGTGAGCGAAAAATTCCGGACCGCAGAGACAGGACCTCTGGAGGTGCTGAACTCGATGTCGACGTTACGGATCTGGAGAAGCGGCGTTGCGTGCATGAAATTTGTCCCGGAAGGTGACCGGCCGAAAAACGGCCGGTCACTTGCTTTGGATGTCGACGATTAGGCAGTCGCCGCCCAGGCCTTGCTGATGCCGTCAACGTTCACGACATGGGCGAAGGACCATGCCATGCCATAAAGCGCGTAGTGCTTGCGCTCGGGCAGGAACTCGGCAACGGCATCGGACACAACGAAGGTGTTGTAGTCGCGCTGGCCGGCGTCGCGGACAGTCGATTCAACACAGATGTTGGCGGTGACACCGCACACGATCAGGTTGCGGATGCGCATGCCGGTGAGCACTGGCTCAAGGCGCGTGCCGTAGAACGAGCTCGGACGCGACTTGTCGATCACCACTTCGTTGGGCTGATGGCCCATTTCGGGGATGAGTTCGATTTCATCGCTGCCATGGGCAAGCGATGCAGCCTCAAGGCGTTCCTTGGCCATTGCGCCGTATTCGAGCCCGAAATCCACGCCACCAACGGAATAGACATAGCGGGTGAAAATGACGGGGACGCCATTCTCACGCGCCAGGTTCACAAGGCGCGTCGTACCCGGGATCGCTTCACGCAGAGGCGACACGTCGATGCCAATACGCCCCAGCGAGTCATTCTCGTCGAAGAAAGCACGCTGCATGTCGACCACGAGCAGGGCGGTGTCCTGCTTTGGGATCGGGCCGCTATAGGCGCGGATGGGGTGAAGTTCAGCCATAGTGATATGTGCCTTTCAGTTAAAGACGATCATGCCGTCGGGGCGTGCGGTCCATTCCAGACCCTTGGCCACACCATAGGTGTTGGTGTCGATGAAGAGCGGGGCGTAGTAGGTGCCTGCCTGGATGGCGCGGCTGACATCAGCCAGCAGAGCGGCGCGGGTCGCCTGGTCGCCTTCAGCGAGTTCCTTGTCGAGCAGCGCGTCGATTTCTGCGCTTTCGGCAAAGCCCTGGTTGCCCGAACGGATCAGCATCGAGAACGGCAGGTCGCCATCGAGAGCGGACGGCGAGAAGCGGAACACGTAAAGGCCCGGCAGGTCGCGGATGAACCAGTTGTTGATGAAGGTCGATGCCTCCTGCGGCTCGAGCGAGACCTGCAGACCGGCTTCGTTGAGGAAGAAGGCCAGAACCTGAGCCATCTGGTCGATCTGCGGCAGACCGGTGTTCGGGTAGGTCAACGGGATCGGCGTACCATCATAGCCGGATTCTGCGACGAGACGCTTTGCCTCTTCGAGATTGAATTCCGTCACAGGGATGGACTCGTCGTAACCGAACGTCACCGGGGCCAGCAGCTGGGAAGCCGGGGTCATCAGGCCGTTGAGCAGGCGCTCGTTCAGCGTCTGACGGTCGAGAGCCATATCGACAGCCTTACGGATGTTCGGAACCTTCAGCCAGTCATTGCCGGTGTTGAAGCCCATATACACGACCAGGTTGGACTGCTGGTTGACCAGATCGACATTCGAGGAGCTCTGGATGACCGGAACGCTCGAAGGCCCGATCAGGGCGATGTCAACGTCGCCCGACTGGACGGCATTGGCGCGTGCAGTTTCGTCTGGAATGGTCTGGAAAACGATCGTGGGATACTGGCCCTGATTGCCCCAATACGCATCGTTACGGGTCAGCGTGACCGAAACGTCCTTGATCCAGTTATCGACGCTGTACGGACCCGAGCCAATTGGCTTGCGGCCATAGGCATCGGCGCCCATGGCTTCATAGGCAGCCTTGGACACGATGGGAACGAGCGTGAGCTGACGGTCAAACGGGGCATAGCCCTGGCTGAGGTTGAAGGTGATCTTGTTGCCTTCAGCCGAGACGCTCTCGACCATGGTCAGGTAGCCACCGAGGCGCGACGCGGGGTCTTCCTTGGCGGTGTTGATCGTGAAGAGGACGTCTTCAGCGGTCAGCGCAGAACCATCGTGGAAGGTCACGCCGTCACGCAGGGTAAAGGTCCAGGTCTTGAGATCGTCAGAGGCGACCCATTCCGTGGCCAGACGCGGCACGGGATTGCCTTCATTGTCGATGCCCACGAGCTGGTCAAAGACGCTGTAGAAAATGTTCAGCGACTGCAGGTCGGTGTCATAAATCGGGTTCAGGCTGGTCGGGTCGGTGACCTGGGCTGCACGGACCACGGAGAAGTCCTGTGCGAAAGCAGCCTGCGGAACAGCCGTGCTGGCCAGTAGCACCGCGCCGGCGACGAGAAGCGTGCGACGGGTCGTCGAGATAAGCGAGCTAAACAAGTAAAATACCCCTTCTTATTTCATTATGCTCGTGATGGACGGGAAGTGAGTGCCTGAGAGGCGAACTGAATTCCGCCGATCAGGAGAAAAATGGCCAATGCTGGGAACACGGTCAGCGTGCCGTTGGTCTGCAGATAGCGCTGACCTTCGCTGATCATCAGGCCCAGGCTCGGCGTTGGCGGCTGGATACCCAGGCCGATGAAGCTGAGCGACGATTCAATGGTGATGATTACGCCTACATCGAAAGCGGCAAGCACAAGCACCGACGGAATGACGTTTGGCAGCAGATGCTTGCGCATCGTCCACCAGCCAGACCCACCGGCGGTGGACACGGCAGTGATGAATTCGCGCTCGCGCAGAGACACCACTTGCGAGCGGACAATGCGGCCATAGCCGACCCAATTGGTCACGCCGAGAAGCACGACCAACAGCAGCGGATGGGAGCCGAAAACAGCGACCAGAACGATGAGGAGCAGCACAACCGGGATGGACAGCTGAATATTACCCAGTGCCATGAGCACGGCGTCAACCGGACCGCGCAGCCAACCGGCGAGAAGGCCGAATGTCAGGCCGATCATGGCGCTGATGGCGACGGCTCCGCCTGCGACCAGCAGGGACACTCTCGTGGCCATGGACAGCCGGCTGAGCATATCGCGGCCAAGAGCGTCCGTTCCCAGCGGATGTGTGCCGGACTTGAACGGCAGCTCCTGGGCAAAGAGCAGGTTCTGCTTGACCGGATCAAAGCCCGGCCAGAACGGGACCACCAACACCAGAATGGCAACAATGGTCAGCATCAACAGCGCCAGGGCCATCGACAGACTGACGGAAATGCGCGGGCGCATTGCTGTAATCGACTGCGCCATCAGGAGAGCCTCACGCGAGGGTCAAGCAGCATGTAGAGCATGTCCACGACCAGATTGATGAGAACGAAGATGCAGGCCACAGCCAGAACCCCGGCCTGAACGATAGGGTAGTCTCTCTGGGCGACGCCCTGGACGATCAACCGTCCGAGGCCCGGCCAGTTGAAGACCATCTCGAGCACGACAGTGCCGCCGACCAGCACGCCCAGATTGATGCCCGCGACGGTAATGACAGGCAGAATGGCATTGGGCAGCATATGTCTCAGAACCAGGCGGGTGCGGCTAATCCCGCGCGAGCGCGCCGTGCGGACCCAGTCCGAGTTGCGCATCTCGTCGAAGAACGTGTTGAACAGGCGCAGATAGAGGGCCACCTCGAACGTGGCCATGGTTGCAACGGGAATGACATAGCTCGACAGCGAATTGCGACCAATTGCCGGGAGCACGCCGAGATTCACGGACAGCAACAGGATAAGCAGGATGCCGAACAGATAGGGCGGGATCGCCTGTCGCGTTGTCGCCACCCAGAGTAATGCGCTCTTGAGGCGTTTACTGTTAACAACTTCACCGATCACAGCGAGCAGAACGGCCAGCGACAGCCCGATGGCGAAGGAGGAGATCGCCAGTTCGAGGGTCGCGGGGAGCCGATCAAGCACGAGTTCAAGCGCCGGGCGCTGCTGGCGGATCGAGTTGCCCAGATCACCCTGAACGGCACCGAGCATAAAATCCGCATATTGTTCAAGGACTGGTCGGTTCAGGCCAAGCGTTTCCCGCATGGCATCGACGTCGGCTTGCGTCGCTTGGTCCGGCAGCATAAGGCGCACCGGATCGCCAGTCAGGCGGGCAAGGAAAAAGACAAAGGTGAGGATGACCAGCAAGGTCACCGCAGCCCACCCCATGCGTCTCAAGATATAACTGATCATGCGAACCCTCCGGCACCATGCTGAAGAGTTAACTGCAGACTGTCAACACTGCGTAGTCGGTGTTCCTACGATTCTGAGCGTAGCTTTATGTTTGGCGGGGCCACGGACACCGTTGCGAGTGCTAACCCAAAGTCACAGACTATCTGAACGCCATCCACCTGGGTCTACGCTGTCGCGTTCAATTCCAGTCAAGGCGCGCATTGGACCAGCCGCCATTCGAGGTCGTGATCGACGCCTCCCTATCTTGAAGCGGAGGCCGTACGATGAAGGATGCACTGGACAAGGCCTCGGCCCGTCTTCGACAAGTGGGGCAGGCACGGGCGCATGCGATAGCACTTCACCTGTCGGAGGCCGGCCATTTCTCTTGGTCAAGCTGGGCCAGTGCCCTGGGCGAGGAACTGCGACGGGTAGAGGCCGGACCGGACTGCGGGGACCATGGATATTATCTCGTCTGACAGCGCATTCTCAAACGCCTGCTGATCGACAGCAGGTGGTCAACGCCTCGGATTTCGAGCACTATCGATCTGCCTGGGCCGCCGCCTTCCAGCGCACCTCACATGGTCAGCCCGTAGAGCTTATCGCGACCGACTTCGATCACTGACAGGCTACCGGGGCAGTTTAGCCCGGCGCCGCATTGGGGTCAGTGCACCAGATGGCCGCCGCCTGCTCCATGTGTCGCCCGTCGTGGGAGACGGACATTTCCTTCGATATCGCCGTTGCGGGTTTGAGCATCCTTTGCCGGTTCCTGACATGCCTTCCCCGCATCCAGAAAGCGGCGTTGGTGCCGGTCTTGCCGAACGCTAGACCTTCGTTTATCGGTGTATTTCTTGCGCCTTGGAACGGCTTTTGGTGCTGCCCGGCGCTGCGCGCCTCCCGGGCTGGCCAGACTTGCAGTCCAGGTCTTTGTCGGCGATGAACATCTGGCCACATGTGGCGGAGCTGCGCCAGCAGGACGTGGAGGCGCAATAAGAACAAGACCCGATACGTCTATGGCGTCGCAGCTGAGAAAAAAGGTGCCTGCAAGGCGACTTCAGCAAATAGAAGGATGGCGCAGGCAAGCTGTGGCAGAGCCGCTCCATCGCGCAAACACCCAGTCCCGGTTCGGCCGATCTTTAGGGGCAGAAGAGCCAGTCGGTTTCAGGCCCAATAGGAACCGGCAACACGCAAATCGGAATGTCCGCTTTTCCTCGTCCGGCTGCCGAAAGCCGACGGTCCGCAGCCGGCCCCATATCGGCCAATGGCAGCAACGCAGTTAATATGGCCGCTTAGTAACAGATGTCGCCAAAACCGGACAGACCGCTACCGGCCCCGCCGAGGCTGATAGTCGAGCGTGCTGGTCACGACCGCTTCGGAAAGCCGTTGGTGATGTCGGAACGACTGAGATTGGGTCGGAGGCAGACAGGCGGCGTCGGGGTGGGCTACGTACTGTCTGCTTTATAGTCAGACGTTTTTTCGCCCCGATCGCAGCGAGTTCGGTTACCGTCCCTGAGCCGGAGCGTTGGGACGGATACGTGTCGGTTCAGTGCCGGATCTCCCGCCACTTCAGAATAAGTCGAATTGCGTCTTTAAGGCCGGCGTCGGCGACACTCCACCCTCGCGCCGACGAAGCTCAATCTCGGCGCTGAAACGAGTGTCGATATCTCTGTCATGCGCCAATTCGTTGAGGGATGCTGAACTGATGTCAGCCCATGCCCTGCCACGCTCTGGACCGGAGCGAACACGCGGTAACAAACCCGGTTGCCGGCTCCATTCGATTAATTGGTCGGAGCCCACTGCGTTAAGTTGATCTCGAAGATGAAACGCGGTGACATATGCGTCCGGCATAGCCCGATGCGCCGGCAAGCCGATCTCATGGACGAGACCCATTGGCTTTCGCTGATAGCGCAGCATCTGGTTGGAGAAGCCATGCAATTCAGGCCAGACCCGAAGCGCCGACTTCCAAGTGCAGATCCATGACACTCCGCCGGCGAGCCTAGGCGTGCAGTATCGTTGCTCGAAAGCGGCACGATGAGCGGCAAGTGCAAGCACACCGCCTTCGGGCTGCAGAACTTCGCTGGCCATTACTTTCCAAAACGGCGCGTCTGAGACCCATTCGTCCAAGATGTGGTGAATGGACATCGTCTCGGGGCTGATAGGCCGGCCAGGATTGACGAAGCGGTTACCGCGCTCCTCATTCAAATGCCATTCGCCGAAATCGATCGACACTACGTCCTGCCAACCGATCTCGCAGACGTCAGTAGCCGCGTCTCCGGCTGTTTCCAGATCAATCACGCGAATTCTGCGAACGGTCATACTCGCTCCAGATGCAGCACCTTGTCTCCAACGCGTCCGACCCATTGTAGGTCGCATCCGGAGCTACTCGATGGGCAATGCCATTTGGTCAGCTTGCGGCGTCTCGCTTCGGTCGAAATTGGATATCGTTACGCCCAGCAGGCGCACTGGCATGCGGGGCGGAAAGGTGGCGGCGAGCAGGGTCTCGACGACATTACCCAGCGTTTCGCGATCGCGAACGAATGACGGCAAGCTACGGGCGCGGGTGATCTGCTCGAAATCAGCGAACTTCACCTTGAGGGTCACCGTACGCCCGAAGAGGTGACGACTATCGCAAACACTCCAAACCTTATCGGCCAATGGCGCAGCCAAGGCCCTTGCCTCATCGATCGTGGTGATGTCGTCGCGGAATGTGTCCTCCGCGCCAATCGACTTCCGTTCGCGGTTCGGCTTCACCTCGCGCTCATCAATGCCGCGCGAAAGGTCGAACCAGTATTGCGCTGAACGACCGAAGCGCGCGGACATGTCGTCCATGGTGAGCTCCGCCAGGTCGGCGCCGGTGGCGATGCCCATAGCGTGCATACGGGCGGCGGTCGCCGGCCCAACTCCGTGGAACTTCTCTATCGGCAGCGAAGCCACGAAAGCGGCGCCCCTCCCGGGCGGGATGACATAGTAATTGTTTGGCTTGCGATGGCCGCTGGCCATCTTGGCCAGGAACTTGTTGTAGCTGATGCCGGCCGATGAATTGAGGCCCGTGACCTCTTTGATCCGCGCCCGAATGGCATTGGCAACGTCCGTGGCCAAGGGAATGTTCTGCTTGTTCTCGGTTACGTCGAGATAAGCTTCGTCCAAGGATAGAGGCTCGATGAGATCGGTGTGCTCTGCAAATATCTCGCGGATTTGGGATGAGACCGATTTGTAGACCTCGAACCGGGGCGGCACGAAGATCAGGCTGGTACATTTCCGCATTGCCGTAACAGACGGCATGGCGGATCGGACGCCGAATTCGCGGGCCTCATAGCTGGCCGCTGCGACCACGCCTCGAGCAGCACCATAGCCAACGGTAACTGGCTTGCCGCGGAGGGCCGGATTGTCGCGCTGTTCAACCGATGCATAAAACGCGTCCATGTCGACGTGTATGATCTTGCGGACTGTCATTGTGTCTCAGCTTCTAAGAGAGCTGCGTGCCATGGGATGTCAGCAGTCATCGCCCAAATTTCCTACCGCCCTTGCGGACGCCCACCCACGGCATCTCACCCGCGATGTTGACTTCGCGCGCGCGTTGCATTGCAACCAGCTCTTCGGTCGCCAGAACGACCACCCCTGCTCCATGGCTGCCGGAAAATTCCGGGCGTTTGCCTGCGTGCCCAAGCGCAAACGTCGGGTGATACCAGCCGCATGTCGAGCAGCGTAGTCTGCCGGCCAGATAGTCTCGCCCAGAATAAAAGTCGAACGCCCAGCCGAGATGAACGGCGAGGATTTCAAGGCGAAGCTGGGCGTCATGGCTGCAGACCCAATAATGGCTGCAATAGGCGTGGATCGCGCGATCTGTGTCGCGGAAGTCCTCGAGGGTGCGGATTGGTCGGGTCATCAGTGGAAGTTCCGGCCAGCGGGTAAGGCATCGAGCAAGCGCCTCGAGACGCTGGCGTCGTACTGCTCCTGCTCGCGATTGCGCCCCTTGGGACCGCCACTCTTGACCTCGTCGGCACGGGCAATGGTTCGCTCGCCGATCTCGGTACCGCCAGCGATAGCCGCCATGTCGCGACTTAGATCGACGAATTTCTCCGCGATCACATGGATGACAATACCTTCGCGCTGGAGCTTACCGCGCACGCCGAGGACTCGGGCGCCCAAGACCACGCGGCGGTTCGCCTCGAAAACCTTTGGCCAGATGATGACGTTAACTACGCCGGTCTCGTCCTCCAGGGTGGCGAAGATGACGCCGCTGGCCGTACCCGGCCGCTGGCGGACAAGCACCAGCCCGGCCACGTTAACGTAACGCCCTGGCTGCGTGGTCCGCAGCGAATCCGACACGGCGACACCACGACTGAACAGGTTCTCGCGCAGGAAGCTCATAGGATGGGCCTTCAGCGATATCGACAGCGCCCGGTAGTCGTGGATGACTTCCTCGCCCGGGGGCATGGGTGGCAAGCCGCTCTCATAGCTGTCCGCCCGACCTGGAGCCTCACTGGCCTGGAACAGCGGCAAGGTCTCCGCACCGTGTTCGCCAATCAGGCCGGTAATCGCCCAGGCAGCATCGCGTCGAGACAGGCCAAGCGACTGGAATGCATCGGCGTCAGCCAACCTCGACAGCACTGCAGGCTGCAGACCGGTGCGGAGCCACAAATCGCGGATACTGTCATAGCCGCCGCGGCGACGTGCGATGATGAGATTGGCATCGTCCGTCCGAAGCTTGTCGACCAGATTGAAGCCAAGCCGAATTCCCATGTTGCCCCAGATGTCTTCGAGCATCTCGGCGTGCCTAGGCGCCAGGGTCAAACCAGCTTGGTTGGTCCTCTCCATGACCACTTCCAGATCGCTCAGGTTGATGTCGACCGGTCGCACGTCCACGCCATGGGCTTGGGCGTCGGAGATGATCTGCGCTGGCGCGTAGAAGCCAAGGGGCTGAGAGTTCAGCAGCGCGGCGCCAAACACATCGGGGTAATGGCACTTCAGCCAGCACGAGACATAAACCAATAGCGCGAAGGACGCGGCATGCGACTCCGGAAAGCCATATGACCCGAACCCTTCGATCTGACGGAAACAGGCCTCCGCAAAATCCTTGGTATAGCCATTGCCCAGCATGCCGGCGATGAATTTGTCCCGGAAAGGACCGACGCCGCCGGTCCGCTTGAACGTGGCCATGGCGCGCCGCAGCTTGTCGGCCTCGCCGGGCGAAAAGCCGGCACCGACGATGGCGATCTTCATCGCCTGCTCCTGGAACAGCGGAACGCCGTAGGTCTTCTTGAGAACGTGTTCGAGCTCAGGTGAAGGATAGGACGTGGCCTCCAACCCTTGTCGACGCTTCAGGTATGGATGCACCATGTCGCCCTGGATCGGACCGGGGCGAACGATGG
The DNA here is from genome assembly GCF_029201545.1 of Devosia sp. FJ2-5-3. NCBI lineage: Bacteria > Pseudomonadati > Pseudomonadota > Alphaproteobacteria > Hyphomicrobiales > Devosiaceae > Devosia > Devosia sp. FJ2-5-3. The sequence continues at coordinate 2,270,645 of NZ_CP104007.1, forward strand.
CGACCTCAATGACCAGATCGTAGAATTCGGATGGCTTGAGCCGGGGTAGCATGGACATCTGGGCCCGGCTCTCGATCTGAAACACGCCGATCGTGTCCGCCCGGTGGGTCATCTTGTAGACCCGCGGATCCTCTTGGGGCACTGTCGCCAGAGTAAGCGGCTGTCCGTAGTGCTGCCGGATTAAGTCGAACGAGCGGCGTATGCAGGACAGCATGCCCAAGGCCAGCACGTCGACTTTGAGGATCCCCAGCTCGTCAAGATCGTCCTTGTTCCATTCGATGACGGTGCGATCCTCCATCGCAGCATTGCTGATGGGTACCAGCTCGTCGAGACGGTCCCGTGTGATGACGAAGCCGCCAACGTGCTGTCCAAGATGACGCGGAAACCCATAAAGGTCATTGGCGATCTGCATCACCATCATGATGGTGGGATCGTTTGGTTCGATGCCGGCCTGCTTCAAGCGTTCAGGCGGTATGTCCATCGCACCCCAGCCCCAATTCAGGCCGCCGATCAGTTTGATGGTGTCGTCGGACAGCCCGAAGACTTTACCGACGTCGCGGATAGCGCCCTTGGTCCTGTAGGTGATGACATTGGCGGTCAGACCCGCCCGGTGCCGACCGTACTTTTGATAGATGTACTGCATCACCTCTTCGCGCCGCTCATGCTCGAAGTCGACGTCGATATCGGGTGGCTCGTCGCGTTCGGTCGAGACAAAACGTTCGAAGAGGAGGTCGACCAACATGGGATCGACCTCGGTGATGCCCAGGCAGAAACACACCGCCGAATTTGCCGCAGACCCCCTGCCCTGACACAGAATTCCGCGCTCCTGCCGGGCAAACCGGACGATATCTTGGACCGTCAGGAAATATGGCGCGTAGCCCATCTCGCCGATCAAGGCGAGTTCGTGGATCAACCCCTTCTGGACCTTCTCTGGAACCCCATGAGGGTAGCGGGTTGCGGCACCGGCGTGAGCAAAGCGCTCCAACGTTTGTTGAGCGGTTTCGCCGTTGCCGACCACCTCGTCGGGATAGATGTATTTGAGCTGGTCGAGCTTGAAACCGATGCGCGCCAAAACGCGATTGGTTTCGGTCAGAGCCTGAGGGTGCTCACGGAACAGGCTGGCCATCTCCCCTGCCGGCTTGATGTGTCGCTCGGCATTGGCCGCCAGGAGAAAGCCGGCATTGTTGAGAGTGGTCAGTTCGCGGATACAGGTGAGGACGTCCTGGATAATGACCCTTGAAGGCTCGTGGTAGAGCGCATCCATGCTGGCAATCATCGGCAGCCCTTGTTGACCGGCGGCTTGCGCTATCCGGTTGAGCCGGGCGCGGTCGATGCCGTCGTATTTTGGGCAAGCCGCAACCCAGACCTGTTCAGGCGCGAGATCGTTCAACAACCTGGCTATGCCAACATCACGCTCGATGTTCTGGTCTCGAGGGACCACGATCATGAGTTGCCCCTCGACGTGATCGATCAGATCCTGCAGCGCCAGTTCACACGACCCTTTGGGTGCCCGCCTGTTGCCGAGAGTTAGGAGTGCGCTCAAGCGTCCATAGGCTGCTCGATCCGTGGGATAAACCGCTATGTCGGGTGTACCGTCGAAAAAGACCAACCTCGTTCCGACGACCAGCTTGAAGTCCGGGTTGTCCTTGGCCAATTCGCGCGCTGCGGAAAAGGCGCGGACAACGCCGCTCATGGAGTTTCGGTCGCAGATTCCGATGCCGGTGAGACCGAGGCCAGCAGCTTGGCCGACCATTTCGAAAGGGTGACTCGCTCCGCGCAGGAAGCTGAAATTGGTGGCGGCGAGCAACTCGGCATAGGCCGGCTGGGCCTCTCCAACGGTTCGCATCCCCAAATCCACGATTGACTCTCCGCCGACATATGTTCCTTATTTGTTCTCATTTAAGGACGGACGGAGTCAATCGGGTGACCGATCACATGACACATGCGGTTAAGAACCTGTCGATGACGGATACCGACGAATGGGAGGCAATCGTCCCCTACGCTGACGGCCTAACCGGTGGCATCAATGAAACGATGCCGCTGTTGGGACGGTACGACGAAACACCCATCCTGCCGACCGAACCATCGATATCTGTGCCGAGCTACAAGGTTGTAGACGAGGTCTCGCAGTGCGCCTGGGATCACTCGGAACATGGATATAGCTCGCCAAGGCCAACGCAGATGATCTGATATCGCCAGAGCCGCGTCCGACCGGGTTAGGCCTACCCCATGCTCGACGAACAGGAAGGTTCGGTCCAGATCGCCTTTGGTCAAATCATGGCTGGCGGCAAGTGCGATGCCAGCCTCCGACCAAGCCGATACGAAACGGATTGATTGGTCGCTCTCATGCCGGAGAATGAAGTGCACGATCCCCGAGCAGAGCATGCAGTCCGTGTCGAAAACTATCGTGGGCTCGTCGGAAAAAACGTCCATCCTAGCGGTCATCCTTGACCTGTTCCGCCAGTTGTTCCAGCCGCTCCGTCAAGGCTTTGAGCTCCCAACTCTTAGTCAGGGCGGCGGCGTTATTCCAATCAGGAACTTGGTCGGCAATGGTTTTCAGCGGCGCGTCCGTCACCATGGTCGCAATCCGCTTGTACAGTTTGAGATCATCCACCTGTTCGCCGAACCGGCCATCTGCGAGCATGGCTTCAAGGTCGGGAAACTCCCCGAGCAATTTGGCGGCCGTCTTTTCGCCAATCCCCTTCGCGCCAGGGATCTTGTCTGAGGGGTCGCCGCGCAGGGCGATGAAGTCCGGCACCTGCGACGGCTCAACGCCATAACGCTCACGCACCTCGGTCGGCCCGATCCTGACGATTTCTCCGGCCTTGGCAGGGTTGAGGATTGTGGTCCTCCTGGAGGCAAGTTGGAATGCATCCCGATCGCCTGTCGCGACCAAGGCGGTGCCGCCCGCCTTTTCTTCCATTGCGACCGCTGTGGCCAAGAAATCATCTGCCTCGAAACCGGCGGCCTTTCCGCAGACAAAACCGAAAGACTCCACGAATTCCGGCAAAACCTTGAGCTGCTCGATAATGTCGCCGTCGAATTCTCTGCCACCTTGATAGTCTGGGAATTCCTTCGCCCGCCAGTTCGGCTTTTCGAGCGTGTCCCATCCCACCACCACAGCTCTGGGCCTCTCATCTGCATATAGCTTCAAGAGGTAATTCGCGAACCCGACGATGGCCCCAGCAGGCCGGTCACCTTGGCGCCGGATGGTCTTGGGCAGCCCATGATAGGCACGGTGGGCGAACGAGTCGCCGTCGACCACAAGCAATGGCGGCAACTTACGCGCCATCGCTACACCGGCAGCCGCAGCGGATCGCCGGGTTCGGGAATTTCGTTTAGCCCTGGAACGTACTTCAACGGCAGCCTCGCAATGACCTCGAGCACTCCATCCGGCAATGGCTTCTGGAGCGCCTTGGCTTCGCTCCATGGCGCCCCGAGCCAAACGTCCCGCTCCTCCTCGCTTTGAAGGATGACGGGCATCGCCTTTTCGTGAACGGCGACGACGATGTCATTGGGCTTGGTGGTGAAGAATGCGAACAGTTGATGGGACAGCGCACCCTCGTCCTTGCGCCGTACGCCTGTCCACTGCGTATGAACGCCTGCGAAAAAGAACAGCGGCTCAGTGTCATCCACGGCGAACCACCCATTGCCGCTGCTGCCGTCATCCAGCTTGGTCGGCTCGGCGAAACGCGTGACTGGCACGAGGCATCGGTTTTCGACGCCGAGATACCCTTTCCAGTCATCGAACCAAGGATGGCGAATGTTGGTATTGCCACGATCTGGTTTATCGGTGACCGAGTTTTTCAAGGATGGGATGCCCCATCTGGCCACGCCAAGAAGTCGTCGACCGGCGCGCTCTTTTATGATGGGCGCACCATAGTCGGGGTAGATCGCGTACAGCGGCGGGATGTTGCGCATCACCTCGTCCCACTCATCCACCAAGCGCTGGATGGCGTCTGTGGTTGTAGTCATGGAATAGAGATTGCACATCGTGCTGCTCCTTCTGCCTTGGCCCTACTTAACCCGACTGCTTCCAACACGCCACACTCCATCGCGCCGTTCTGTAGTGGTTACACTCGCGAAGACTAAGGGGCACTGAGGCAACCAAGCGCTGGGCATAACCTGGCATCAGTTGGAGCACAGGACGTTGGAGTTCAGTTCGAAGTCGGGAGCTTCTGACCGAGAGTCGGCGTGCCGCTGGCATCAAAATCCAAGGCACGAAACTGGTCGCGGTTCTGGCTCGATTTGAGGAAGTCGATTTTGGGTTTGCGAGGGCGGCGCTTTGTGGTCGGCATAGCCGATAGGTGCCTGAATCGCCCACCGACGCCAAATCAAATCCGCTACCGAAAAGCGATAACTATTTCCGGTTGAATTGCGATTTCCAACGGATCGGATCTACCGGTCTTTGCATTAAGTGCAAGGACTTGGGGGATCAAATGCTGCTCACAGCGAGACAACGACGTCGCAGAAATGCGACCGTTAAATGGGGAGCATCAATGCTTTTGGCAGCTCTCTTGTTTACGCCCAAGTTCGACGATGTGGTCTTTCCGGATTTGAGCTTTCCATTGGTCACCTCGGCAACTGCCTCGGAGTAAGAGGTAACCGCCAAGTAGCCTATTGGCGTCGGGCAGAGCGATGGGATCCTACCACTTCATCAAAATTTTTGGCGACGGCACTTCCAGGCCGCCCAAGCTTTGGTTTACCCGCTGCGCGTCACTGAAGAACTGTCAAAATGGGATGAGAAGGGCCAGCGGAAACGGGCTTGGTTCCGACCCAAAAGAGCTGCCGGTGCGGTATATGAGCCCGACCTGCGAAGGTTTTTACTGGAACTTCGCGAAGACGCTCTGATGCTCTTCGGGGAATGCTCGGCCCAACACGACGTGTGAAACGGTCATGCTCATGGGCGGCAGGCCGCTGACCACAAACCAACTGTGACCTAGCGACCGGTCATTGTCGCTGGCCTTGACACAATCCGGGAATGCGGGACTTCGTGGTGACGGCATTCTGGTCAAAAGTCACACAGATCGGATCTGTTGTCACCGGCAGGTTCCGCTAGGCAGCTAGGACAGTCGTGGAAGTTGTCGCCTCGTGGACCGGCGGCGGCAACGCGTTTTCACATCCTCCTCGTATGCCTGAACCTTTTCGCGTTCCAAGTTCTTTAGTAGCGCTGCCAGGATATAATTGCCGTCACTAAAGGCGCGCTCTTCGATATCGGCGAAATACTTTTCCGAAACCTCTGCGATCATTTCCCGACACCGGTGGGCGACGGAGGCGCCCAGCTCAGTTATGGCAAGCACGTTTTCACGTCGATCGTGCGTGTCTTGGGAACGTTCCACGAAACCCAATGCCACAAGCCGATCGAGCTGAGGCACAACCGATGCGGCCGACACTCTCAGCGAGCGGACCAAAGTCTGTTGCATCACCGTCTTGCTGCGCTCAAGCCGGAAAAGGGGTTCGAGCATCGCCAATGTCAGACCCGACGGTTTGAAAACCTTCTCCAGTTCGAGTCGGTAGAGACGCGCCGTTACCAGCATCGTCTCAGCGAAGGCGCCACGCGGAGTGTATGTGCTGACATACTTCAAGGGCTTAGACATCAATTTTACCAATGGGCCGGTATGAATGGGGCGACGCCGCCAGTAACCCGATAAAGCGCGATGATGCTTTGACTGCCTAATGCTTAGGTTACCTAAACGTTAGGCCGCTCGCCTATCAGGCGGTCAGACGATGGGATGTTCGCCATGGATTTTTTCTCGCGACGACGGGGATGACAGGTGCGGCCGACGCGAAGACGAATTCTCCATCCGATACGGCGTCTGGACACCGAGTTACGCATCCCCCTGGTGATCGATCACCCCGTCAATGTGATCGGACGAACTGCAACTGAAACATGCAAATGAGCCTTGTCGGAGTCTGCAACCTGGCGGGTGATCATGCGAAAGAATGTGCTCATTGTCGAAGACGATCCCTTACTTCAGCTGTTCCTCAGCGAACAGCTCGAGACCCTGGGCTGGAAGACCATTTTGGCGCCGTCAACGCTGGCCGCCATGAAAGAAATCCGCGACTATTGAGACAGGATTGCCGCGATAGTGACCGACGTGGAAATGCCGGGGACCCGAGACGGTATCACTCTCGCCCGGCAAGTTCGCTATGGGTGGCCGGAAATCGGCGTCGTGGTCATTTCAGGAGCCAAGCGTCCGAAGCCGGATGACTTACCTGCAGGGGTGTCATTTTACAGCAAGCCGCTCAATGTCGAGAAACTGCTGACTGTGGTCGATGACGCCATACGGCAGGCGGGAAGAAACCAAGATCCGCGGTCATTTGCTGACCTCCAGAATGGTTACGCAGCGCCGTGAAGCTGGTCACCCCGGCCCAACCGGTTGTTTTGCGACTAGATGGAGCCGCTAAGGCGGCTCTACGAACGTCTGGCCTTCTGCCGCCTCCTGCAACGGGCGTCCCAAAGCATAAAGTCTACTCACGGTTCGGGCCCATTTGCAGTCATCGTCAATAACCAAGAGGACGCTCGTTCGGCAAAAGCCGTCAGGAAGAGAGGGGTGGCCCGTGACCATCCCCACAAGTCGACAGATGCCGCCGATGGATTGTTCGACCATCCAAGCGTCAAGCAGCGGCGCTGTCGCCATGTCGGCAGCCGTCGGCGATGCACCTGCCTGAATGCGCCGCGCCGCCTCAAGTCCGGCAAGGATGGTCTCTCTGCTCAAGATTACCATGTGGAATACCCGCGATGACGAACATCGTGGTCGCGCTTTAGAACCTCGAACTGACGCCGGCGCTGTACCATTGAGGTCAACTCACGGATCACCGCGCCCGGATCCAGTCCGAGGTCTCTCTCGAGTCCGTGGGCGGCATCCATCAGGTCGAGCGTCGATTCTTTGATTTCGCCAGCAGCCAGTTGATGATGAAGGGGCTCCATCATTGTGCAGCCTCCGTCACATCGCACTCCGACATTATCAGGTCGATATCTGCTTCTGACAGACATCCCGCCTCTTCAAGCCGGGACGCAATGGCTTCGAGCAAAGTGGCGCGGGTCCGAAGAATTTCGATGGCGCGAGCCTCGGCATCATCGAGACGCTCTTTGACCGCCACCATCAGACCCGGGAGCTGCAGGACGTTGTGAGACAGGTCCGGGGGTAGATACAAGTTTCGCAACTTGCCATTGCCGGAAGCCTCAACCATCCGCGCCAAATTGGTGGCGTGGAACAGATCCGACCCTTCCCCAACGCCAGAACCGACGGCTACGTCTCCAAGAACCAGAGTCTCGGCGGCCCTGCCCGCCAGCATCAAGCAGATGAGGTCGGAGACTTTGTCGAGGGAAATGGAGAGATCCAGCGTGTCGGCGAATTCCGTCACGCCGCCGCTATCGTCAATCGAGACTCCAAGAAAGCGGCTGGTCTCCAGTACCCTTCCGACGATGGTGTGACCGGCCTCGTGGATTGCAACCCGGTGGCGCGCTTCGACACTCATCTGCCGGCGACCGACCCGAATTTGGTGAAGGATATCGCTAACTCCCAATGGACGGCGTGCACGACGTGCAACGGCTTTTGCTCTTTTGACGTAGCTTTCAACATCGGCGCCGGTCTGGCCCGTGGCAGCCAGCGCTGCCGGCATCAAGTCAACATCTTGCAGCGCGTCGCGGCCGATGTGGTGGCGAAAAATCATCGCCAGGTCTTTGGCACTCGGCTTTTCAAGGGTAATCGTGCGGTCCAGGCGCCCTGCCCGACGAACTGCCGCGTCGATCTTCTCTGGGTGGTTGCTGGTCGCGATGATCACTACGCCCTTGTTGTTTGCGACGCCGCTCATGCATTCCAGGAGGCAGTTCACGATCTGCAGCCAATACTCGGTATACTCGCCGGAGACGGTGGACCGATCACTAATGCCGTCGCATTCGTCGATAAGCATGATGCAGGGCGCACTGCGGCGGGCTTGGCCGAACACGTCGCGTATCGCCTGGAGGGTTCCGCTCAGGTAACTGGCCGCGTTCCATTCTGCCACCGACGTTGCGATCAAAGGCACACCGGCCGTCTTGGCGATTGCCACGGCAAAACTGGTTTTGCCCAGGCCTGGCGCACCCGCCAACAGCAACCCGGTATTGTCGACGTCATCCCATTCGATTTCGCCGCGCTTGTAGTCTCCCAGATCGGAGACGAGATCGAGGGCCCAGGCCATGGCGTCACCGTACCCATGAAGATCCTTAAGCTCAGGACCGTCGGCAGCAAAACTGGCCTTCTCATCGATAATCTTGCTCAAGCGGCGAAGGCATTCTTCCGGGTTAAGACCCACGCGAATTGCAAGCGATAGGTCGCCGAGATCGGCGTTTCGGATCACCTGCGGATCGATTGGTCCAGCTATCGGAGCGCCAGCACACGCCTCGATGACCAGACCGATTGACCATCCGTCGATAGCAGGTATCGAGAGCTTGTACTCCGCCGTACGCTGTAGGCTAATCGGCAGCTGGCGCTTCACGTCAGGGGCCACGCCTGCCGTAAGCTTGCGCCGATTGAGCGATGCGATGACATCCGCGTTGCCCCGTTCAGGGGTATGGCCGCGCTCAGAGCCGTCTCTGGAGACCACATGTGAGCCGCGGTTGCCGCTGGTGGCGCAGTCCTCAAAGACCGTAGCCACCAGCGGGACCATTTCGGCGGTATGCGTTTCAATCGTGAGAATGGGAGCCTCACGACGGAGCCGAGCCGCCAAGCCCGGTTCCGATGCGACGGCCTTGGCCAAAAGCACGGCCGCCATCACCAGATCCACACGCAGGTGCGGGCCGTCGTCGTCAACCTGATCGATGCCGCCCAGCAACTCCGACAACGGATCGACCGGAACAACGGATTTGAGCATGGATCTGGTTTTGACTTGTTCAGCTTTTGCCAGCTGATCGATGTATGCGCGGGCCAACAGGTCCGCATCTTGCCCAGCGATGGGCGCAAGGTCGTTCATGGCGTGTCCTCGGAAGATGCCCCGGAATTGGGGCATTTGATCAAAGGTCACGCACTGCCTACGTGAGCTGCGTCATAAAAGAACAAACAAAGAACAAGTGTCAACCCCGAAGTCGACCTACTATGCTTGCACTCCCTTGGCTCTGGGCGCGCACGAGCAAGTTCAGCCCGCTAATACAGCGTCTGCAGCAGCTAGTCCGCTGTCTCGCGATCGGTGGACCGTGGGCATGGACGGTGAAACTGGCGTAGGCGCCATCCGGTAACGGCAGGCACAGGATCGATTACACGCCCGTGGATAACGTCGATGCGGATCAAGCTGGCGGCGACCAAGCCGTCGGCATTGCCAAGACTTGATGTTCGATACGACCCGGACGACACTCCATGCAAAGGCGAAGGAGCGACGATGGTCAAGATCAATGCCGACTGGTGGGAGCACCTGGCGCCAAAGCCGATGCATCGTCGTCTGCGCGAGGTCGAAGCACTGCTGCAGGAGTGGTGCAGAACTCCATATGGTACCCATTGGCTCGGCAGTGCAATGCGAGAGCATGGCGTGATCAGGGTGAAACCTGGCCAAGATATCCCCGTGGTGCAAATCATCTCTTTGGGCGACCAGCCCATGTACATCGTACCGCAACAAAAGGCGCGCATCGGCCATCGCGCTGTCGGACCGGATCAGTTCGGATCCGGGAAGATGTTGGAAGAGAACGAAATAGCTATTGAGCCGACCATACAGGTCGACGTCGTTACCGATCCTGCGCAACTCGCAGCTACACGGCGATTTGACCCGTCGCCGAACGTCGCGGGACTCAAGACCCCCTCCCTGCTCTTCTCCGCGCCCGCAAGGATGTTGCTGGCACCCCAGACCTGGGTGAAGAAGTCCTACGTCCTCTATGAGCACATTTTCGGGAACGGCTCGTCCTACCCCATCGACGGATATTTTTATGTCGGCGTGACAACTCGAAGCTGGCAGAAACGATGGACCGAGCACAGACGACATATCGAGACAGGCAGCCCATTGCTGTTCCACCGTAAGTTCCGCGAGGAGCAAGAAGCCGGGCGCATCACCTACGTCCACCATAAGGTCATGGGCATCACCGACGATGTCGAAGTCTTGTACAATACCGAGGAGTACCTCGTTCAGGCGCATTGGCACGACCAGCGTCGGCTCAACATGATCCCTGGCGGCAAATCAGGTCTGAAGTACCTACGTGAGCATGGGTTGCTGGCGCCCCGCATCATACCAACACCCGACGAGCGCGACGGCCTGCTTGAAAAATGGCTCCGCGACAATCCCCGACGCGGCCTTCCTGCTCCGTGGGTATCTGAGAAATGGAAGGACGACGAATGGGCCGTAGCGCAGATTTGCGGTCGCGACGGTCGTCTCTCGGTGGATCAGGTGCGGAGTATTCGTCACCTGGCCGAGGATCATGGCGCCGATGTCATCGCCGAGCGGATTGGCGCCCTAAACAAGGAACAGGTGCAGCGAGTTATCGACGGCGAAACCTACACCCGAGTGACTTGATGTAGCCGCCCTACCCGTTAGCAGGCATATCGCTACCCGGTGAAGGCCAGGCCTCGATCAGTCATCCAGGAGGTCAATTCATTGTCTATGTACTGGATCTTGTCCTGCATTTGCGGGTCGGCCGCCGGCGCGTGATTGCGCAACCAAGACCTGCAGGCAAAGAGCATGGTGGAGACTGTGGCGGTTTGATCGAACGCATCCAGGCCCGGACCGACTACGTCGAGCTGTTCACGCCATCGGATGATGGCGGTCGAATGGTCTTGGGGCATAGGCTGTCTCGCGCGGAATCGATGACGCCAACCTACAGGAGACAGAGGTGCATGCCTGCATTAAAGGACAGAGTGTTTCAACGCCCTGCCAGCCCTGCCGCGGTTTCGATCCAGCCGCCAATATTCTGACGCCCGTTCTGTTGGACGAAGTCATAAGCCAAGCAATGGCTGGACAATACGACAACGGTGTTGGAGGTCGGCGGTGAGAACCAAAGCACGTTTGGTGGAATGGCGAGCTGATAGTCAGCATACTTCTGCCAAGAGCCGTCCACCTTTTCACATAGGTAGATCTGTCCGTCTGATTTGTAGACGCCCATGAAATCGAGAGGGTCCGGGCCTTTCGATGAGGTCTCTCCGTTGCGGTTCTTCACGCCATGGATGAAAACGGTCAAAAGGCCACTGCCTTTGACGATGCTCCTGGCGATCTCGTAACGAACCCAGCGTCGCGCATAGGTCCCCGCACCCGCGAGCACACAGGTTACCGAAGTTCCTTCCAGCCCCTCGCGGAGGAAGCGCTTCAACGCATCGGGACTTTCCCTTCGCGAGGCTTCGAAAACACTTGAATCGAAAAAGCCGACCGATTGACTCGTGCCCGGGTTCCCCACCCAGGAATTCCTCACGTTCCATGCACGCCACACGTCCGGATTATAGTGATACGAAAAGAATGTGTGACGCGCCATGCAATCCTCAAAGTCAAAATTGGCTAAGCAAATAAAACCGGTAGGAGCTTGCCGGCTCGTTGACGAAATCCTTGATGGTATTCACGATTTACCCAAACAATCCTTCCACCGATTCTTTGGTTTTCGACAATGTCTCTTCCACCTGAAGTGGTTTCATTCTGCCGAAAATTTGCCCGCGACATGGCGGAGGGAACCGTCGCGATCTTCGCCGGTGCGGGAATGTCGGCCGATGCGGGGTTCGTCGACTGGAAAACCCTTCTGGCACCATTTGCCCAAGAGTTGGGGCTCAGCATTGATCGGGAGAGCGACAACCTCGTGCGCTTCGCCCAGTTCTCACTCAATCATAAACTGGGCAATCGAGCCCACCTCAACGAAGCTTTGATCACCGCATTTCCGGGCCTTGCTGCGCCATCGAAAAATCACGAGATACTGGCGCGGCTGCCGATCCGCACATACTGGACCACAAACTACGATCGGCTGATAGAAAGCGCCCTCATCGATGCGCGGAAGACGCCGGATGTGAAGCACATCGACAGCCAACTGCCAGTGACAAAGCCCAAGCGCGACGCTGTGGTTTATAAGATGCACGGAGATGTCGACCATCCCCAGGAGGCCGTACTCACCCGCGATGACTACGAGTCCTACGGCCAAAAGCACCTTGGATTCGTCAATGCGTTGGTCGGCGATCTGACAGGCAAGACCTTTCTCTTCATCGGTTTCAGTTTCTCCGATCCTAACCTCGACCATGTCCTTTCGCAGTTGCGATTGCGGTACCAGACCGGCCAGCGCGAACACTATTGCTTCGTTCGTATCCCGCATCGGGACAACTTCGAAAGCGATGCCGACTTCGCCTACGCTCAAGCCAGACATCGCCACATGGTCACGGACCTGAAACGCTACAATGTCACGGCCCTCGAGATCGACGAGTACGCTCAGATCACCGAGGCTCTCATGACGATCGAGAGCTTTTACCGGCGACGGCTGGTGTTCGTTTCCGGCAGCGCGTCCGATTTCGCACCATGGGGCGAAGTGGCGGTCAATTCCTTCTTCCGCGATCTTGGTTCCATTCTGGCCGACAATGACTTTCAGATCGTCAGCGGTTTTGGGCTGGGCGTGGGGAACTCGTTGATAAGTGGCGCGATCGAGAAGGCATACGCCAAGAAAAACACGCGCCTCGACAATTTTCTTCAGGTTCGTCCGTTCCCCAGGGACATCGCCGACGCCAACGAGCGCGCCGCGATTTGGCACCGGTATCGGCAGGAGTTGCTTTCCCTGCCGGGCATCGCACTCTTCTTCCTGGGAAACAAGGAAGTCGACGGTGCGATAGTGCCGGCCGATGGCGTGCGCAAAGAATTCGACATTGCCAGGGCGCAGGGTGTCGCGACAGTGCCTGTGGGCGCGACCGGATCAATCTCCCATGATCTCGCCGCCGAGATGCTCCAGGACCCAAGCTCCATGTCGCCGGCACTCCTTGGTGCCGTCACCGCACTCAACCAACCTGTCGATGACCTCAATCAGCTGCTGCAACCGACGATCGATGCCGTCAAAGCTCTGGCTGCCGAATAGAAAAACTGTAGAGACCTACCTATGGCATTCGATCAACTGAGCTTGCTTTCAGAAGCCACAAGAACGGTCGCACGTAAGTCGATCGAGAAGGTGTCCGTCCGGGGCGCGCCTACCGCATTTCTATCCCATAGCCACAAGGACGCCCAGCTCGCCAAAGGTCTTCAGGCCCGCCTCAATCGGCTTGGGTGGGACGTGTATATCGATTGGGAAGATACCTCGATGCCGGATCGTCCGAACGCGGTAACGGCGGACAAGATCCGGCGTAAGATCGTACAGTTGGACCTGTTCCTGTTCCTCGCTACCCAGAACTCCATGACCAGCCGCTGGTGTCCGTGGGAACTGGGCTATGCCGACGGGAAGAAAGCCAACCGCTCGATCATGATCGTGCAGACGTCTGCCGGTGGTGTGACCTACGGTAACGAGTATCTCGAACTCTATCGCCATGTCGACGAGACCAGCAGCGGCGGCATCGGCCACTTTTTCAACCACAAGGACGGGCATCTGCTTCGTGGCGCAGTTCGGCCCTGATGTGACGTTTCAAACTCGAGTTTTCGAGGAGCGATGATGACCGTCAGGCGAGTATTCTTCAGTTTCCACTATCAGCGCGACGTCAAGCGCATCCAGCAGGTTCGCAACTCATGGGTAGTCAGGGAAAAGGGAGCTGCCCCGCCATTCTACGATGCTGCCGATTTTGAGGAAGCCAAGCGTCGCGCAGGCGGCATCCAGGCCTGGATCGATGATCAGATCACCGGCTGTTCGGTCACCGCAATTCTCTATGGCTATGAGACGTACGATCGGGAATGGGTCAGGTACGAGATCGCGCAAAGCGTAAAACGAAAGATGGGGATCATCGCGATCGACATCCACAGCATCAAGGATCCTGTGAGCGGCACAGACTACCAAGGCCGCAATCCTCTGGAGTTCTTCGGTCTTGAGCGTACGTATCCGTCTATGATTGGGTGCGTGATAGCGGCTACTACAACATCAGTTCGTGGGTCGAGGACGCAGCACGAGCGGCCGGCGGCTGACACCGGCAACAGATAACGAATTTTGCGGCGAATGAGTGAGAACGCGATGGGCGACTGGGACATCGGCAACGATTGGATGGCCAAAATGGGGAACATCGCGGAGAAAACCCTCGGCCCAGTTGCCATCTACGGTGGAAAACATGTGGAGCGCTCCCAGGCCAATCGCGACAAATTCAAATCCGAAAAGGATTGGGAGGCTCTGAGCCAGGCTCATGCTTCAGCCGTAAGCGCATTGATCAATTTCCTGTCTCGTATTGCCGGCAAGCCGATCCCTGAAGATCGGGAGGACGTGCAAGGTCAAATCACCCTCGTCGCGCATTTCGTTCAGGGCATCCAACTGGTCGAGACGGCTGTGGTCGAGGGTCTCTACCCGCAGGCAGCTACATTGTTGCGGCAGGAGCATGAAATTGTCGCGGCGGTTGAGGAATTTACCGCAGGTCGGCGCCGCGACGCGAAAACCCCACATGCCACGATAGGCGTCTTGCGAAACATGGGCCGGGTCTACGGAGACCTGAGCGGCGCAGCTCACGTTTCCCAAAGGGACTTGCTCCAGAATATCGTCATCATGGAGATCGGAGAGAAGCGTGGGCCATCACTCCTGCCGATCTATCATGCAGAACTGACGCGCAACCTCTATGCACTCCATGTCAGCTACATCATCATGATGACCCAGCTCGCCAATGATATCCACCATGCCCTGTCGGGCGATGAGCTTCATGACGATGAAGTCAAACTGCTCGCGATCGCCCACCACATATTGATCGACACGGGACTTATCCAGTTCGAGGCAGCGCCAGAGTAGCCCAATTGCGCTAAGTCAGTTCTGAGACACCGGCGGCATCATGGGTGTCGCCACATTTGTCTCGCCCCGCAGCTACCTTGCGATCCGAACCCGACGCGACACCGATATTGCCCCGAGGTATTCGGACTCGGATGGAGGATATCAGCCTCCAGGCTTTGGCATGGTGTGACACGAAGCAGGAACGCTTCGTCTGCGGAATGATCACATCGCTTAGTGGAGCGCACCCCATTTTGACCGGACAGTCGGCATAGCCGATAAGGCATAGGCATGCGCCTATGAGTACGACTATGTCCAAGAGTCCCGATGAGCCGTTCCGACGGGTCGAAGTCATCACCTCCGTGCAGCGCCGCCGGCGCTGGTCAGTGGCCGAGAAGGTTCGGTTGGTGGAGGAAGCCATGCAGCCGGGCATGAGCGTTTCCTACGTGGCACGTCGCGCCGGCATTTCCCCCTCCCAGCTCTTTGCCTGGAAGCGCCGCATGCTCGAAGGCGGCCATGCTGCCGTCCAGGCGGACGAAGATGTTGTTGGCGCTTCCCAGGTACGCGAGCTGGAGAAGCGCGTGCGCGATCTCGAGCGCATGCTCGGCAAGAAGACCATGGAAGCCGAGATCCTCAGAGAAGCCCTGGATCTCGCGCGCCCAAAAAAACGGACCTCGCCCTTGCTGTCGTGGAGCAATCCCGAGGACGATACCCAATGAGCGTTATTGCCCGCACACTTGGCATATCCAGGTCCAACCTGATCAAGCGCGCCAGCAAGCCATCCAAGCCGCGCGGACCTTATCGGAAGGCCGATGATGTGGCTCTCCTTGCCCAACTGCGCACGATCATCGACCAGCGACCCACCTATGGTTATCGCCGCTTGGCGGCTCTGCTCAACCGGCAGCGGCGCAAGGGGGGCAAGCCCATCGTCAACACCAAGCGGGTCCTCAGGGTCATGCAGCAGAACGGGCTCACCCTTCAAAAGCATACGGCTCTGCGGCCCACCCGCACCCACGACGGCGTCGTCGTTGCCCTGCGCTCCAACATCCGCTGGTGCTCCGATCATCTGGAGATCCATGCCCGCAATGGCGAGGTAGTGCGCATCGTCTTCGTCATCGACGCCTGTGACCGGGAGATCATCGCATGGTCGGCCGTAGCCAACGCTGGCATCTCCGGCGAGATGGTCTGTGATCTGATGATCGCGGCTGTCGAACGCCGCTTCCGGACCCTCAAGGTCCCGCATCGACTGGAGTGGCTCTCGGACAATGGCAGCGCCTATATCGCCAGGCAAACTGCGCAAGTGGCCGCCGCACTGGGCATCGACCTGCTCTTTACCCCGGTCAGAAGCCCACAGAGCAACGGCATGTCCGAGGCCTTCGTCAAAACCCTGAAAAGGGACTACGCCTCAACCGTTATCCTCCCAGACGCCGAAACCATCCTGGCCTTGCTGCCAGAATGGATCGACGATTACTGTGAGGTCCACCCGCACTCCGGGCTCAAGTTCGGCTCACCACGCGAGTTCCTGCGCCTCAGTGCCTAAACCCAACCGCCGACTGTCCGGTGAAACGGGGTCCACTCCACTTAGGGGCTAGGACTGGTGCGTTGTCCGAAGGATTTATGTTTGGATGCGGTGCATCTCCAAGAGATTTTCGACCTGTCTTGCACCCATCCCCACCATGCGTGCCAAATTGATGACCGAGAGTCCGCGCGAAGCGCTGTGACAGATGTAGGCTGCCCTCAGCTCCGACAACGTGAACAGGGGACCTGAACCTCTGAAGCGTTGAAGAAGGAATTTCCCTGGCAATTGCCTTAACGGGCCTCCCGGGTCGGTATGGCTATGAAAAAGAAACTTGGCCGGCACCGCATACTTCTCGTTCCTGACGCGTATCCAATACGCCAGCGCATCACCCGCCTTGGGAGTGATGGGAACCTGCCGGGTGCCGACCTTCAAGGTCAGCGCCGTGAAATCCAGATCCGACGTTTTGAGGTCGATGAGCTCGTTGGACGAGACTCCCGACGAATAAACCAGTTCGACAATCGCCCAGGTCATGACCCTGACCTCGGAGTAGGCCTCACCGTTACGAGGTGGTGCAAGACGATCTAGAAACGAATGGACCAGATGTTCATCCAGAGGCTTTCGCTGAATTGGCGGGATTTTCCAGCTGACACCTTTCGCCGGATTGGTGGAGACAACGCCGCGCGAGACCAGGAAGTCAAAAAGTTTGCCTATTCCGCGTAACGTATCCGTGTGGCGGGGTCGGGTCTCTGCCAGGTACGTGAGCAAGGTTTCGCGGTCGACATCAAGCAATGTCAAATCCTGATCGGCGAGCCATGTGATGAAATGCTTCGCCACTCGCCTGTATATGGACATCGTGCGTGCAGCATGGTTTTGCGCTGTCTGAGCCGCCCACTCCTGTTCCAGTTTTATGTCGCTGCTGCTCAACGGCCCCACCTTGGATGAGTTTCCTCGAAGGCTCTTGCAAGCTCGGCAAAGTCGAAGGGGTCTTTCCATGCCGTTTGCCAAGCTGCTGGCGTCTTGTTCGCACTACGCCGCCGGTGACTCATGACATGATTTCTTGCTCCTGCCATCCTCAGCAGCACCGCACCAAATTGAACTCCGGCAGCTAACGACCGAGCTCGCATTTCCTCGCTGAAGGCAGCTTTGCGTAGCGCCAGCTTGGGATCGTTATGGCGGAACAGTCGATCTTCTCGATCAAGTGTTACCGGCAAAAGAGCGAGGTAGCGCTCGAGTGCACCGATGACCGCTTCTGGCATGGCACGTTCCTTTTTTGAACGTGTCCGCGCATCGGTAATCCTAACGCGGCAGCCATCGTAGTCTCCTCTTGTGAGAGAAAACACCTGCACCGGGAAGAGCTCCGCGTCGTAGTACAAGTGTAGGATCGCGCGATTGCGAGCCTCGATCCATTCGACCGGGTGACGCGGCAAGACCTCAAATACCCGCACGACCTCCTCATCGGTCAAGGCCTTCGGCGGTGTGTGGGCGCCGGTTCTGTAGACGGCTAACGATGGCACCCTTAATACCAGACCCCGCTCAAGAAGGTAGGCATAGAAGCGCTCAACAAGTCCGGCCAGACTGGAGGCCGCGCCTCTAGAGACTGTGTCAGCGTATTCCGCGAAGGACGCCTCTATTAGCTTTGGATCCGTCTCAAGAACGGTAGCCGCCAAAAGAGGCAGCCTTCCCTTTTGGACACGGTAGAAGAAACTGTTCAAAAACTGCTGATCCGTTTTCCACGTCGTGAGGGAGATCGATCGATTAACGACATAGTGCTTCCCGTACTCAAGCATCAGCTGATCGTACGCGGGCTCGAAGGTTTTCTTGACGCGCTTCATGAGACCATCAGTATCGAGTGAAAGTTATAACATCATAACCGCGAGCCCAAACCGCCTTGGGGTTGTACGCTTCTGTGATCCCCGCCTCGCCTCGTTGTAGAGAGAAGGATAGGCGGTTGTAATCTTGTGCGATAAATGCGGATCGAATTCGGGGCGTTTGCGGCGGCGGGGTTGTAGCGTTATTGGGGGGCAGTCATATCTTGGCCCCGCCACACGCGGGCTGACCTTCCCCCTGCCATAGCGCACTGGAAAACCCTTCGCTCCGCTGATAGCAGCCATATGTTGATGAGTGTGGGCGCGCGTGCCCGCAGCCATGTGTTTGCCGATTGAGATGTAGATCAATGGACAATATTGAGCGATCCGGGATCCTGCTCGCCGGCATCAGCCATGCTTATTCCGGCCGCAAGGCGCTCGACAACGTCAGTCTGGCGCTCCCCTTGGGCCAAAGCATGGCTCTGCTCGGGCCGAATGGTGCGGGAAAATCCACACTTTTGAATATCCTCTGCGGTCTGGTCAAACCGGACAAGGGAAATGCCTACCTCGCAGGCGTCGACATCAGCAGGCATTCCGACATTGCCCGACGCCAAATGGGCGTCGTATTCCAGGACGACAGCCTTGATGATCGCTTGAGCGCTTGGGAAAACCTCGAGTTCCACGGCCTGGTCTATGGGATGGACAGGAAAAGCCGTGCGCGGCGGATAGATGAGGTCCTCGAACTCGTCGAGTTGACCGAATGGGCGGAAAATCCGGTGCGCAGCTTTTCGGGTGGAATGAAGCGGCGGCTTGAGATTGCCCGCGCGCTCATGCACGAACCGAAAATTCTCATCCTGGACGAGCCCACTGTCGGACTTGATGCGCAGACCAGGGCCAAAATCTGGTCCTATCTCAACCAGCAGAGGCGCGACCATGCGCTGACTGTGTTCGTCACTACGCACTATATCGAAGAGGCCGAAAGCTGCGACCTGATCTGCGTCATAGACAAGGGCATCATTCAGGCCACCGACTCGCCTTCTGCCCTGAAGAGCCGGTTCGGCAAGGGTATTGTTCGCTGCCTGCCCCGTGATTCAGAGACGCGGCGTCGCCTGCTGGCGAAATGGCCGGCCGCGCAACAGCTGGCCGACGATCGCTTGGGAATTACCATCGAGAGCAAGGCAATGCTCGACGATCTTCTCATCGAATTTGGTGCGGCTCTCAAGGAAATACAGATCGACGAGCCGAGCCTTGAGACTGTTTTCCTGGCCATCACCGGCAAGGAGATGCGTGAACGCGAAGAAATAAACCCCAAGGGTCGGGCAAAACGGAACAAGCGGATATGACCAAGCTCTCCATTTTGCGCCGGGGTATCTACGCCATCTGGCTGCGCGAGATCATGCGATCATTTCGCGACCGTGGGCAGCTCATCGGCGGGGTGTCGCGCCCCATCATTTGGCTGCTCATCCTCGGCATCGGACTGAACCCCTATTTTCGCGGCGAGGCCTATGGCGAAGTGCGGTTCGTCATTCCCTTCACCTATCTGCAGTTCCTGTTCCCGGCCGTGATCGTCCTGAACATCATGTACACCTCGATCCTTTTCGCTGTGTCGATGATCTGGGATCGAGAATTCGGCTTCTTGCGGGAAGTGCTGGTGTCCCCCCTACCCCGCTGGGCAGTCCTGTTCGGCAAGATTTTGGGGGGCAGCAGCGTTGCGACCATGCACGGGTTCCTGGTGCTGATCCTGGCGCGGTTTGCAGATGTCACGCTGAGCTGGAACCAGGTTGGCGTTGCGCTCTGCCTGATGTTCCTCCTTGCCTTCGGACTGACGTCCTTCGGCGTCATTCTCGCTGCGCGTGTCCGCAGCTTTGAAGGATTTGGAGTATTTTCCAACACCATCATCCTGCCGCTCTATTTCTGTTCGTCCTCGGTCTTCCCTCTTGATCCTTCGTTGACGCGAACACAGATGGCGGCGACCTATCCCGAATGGCTTGTCGTCCTCGTCCAGATCAACCCGATTACCTACGCGGTTGATGCGCTCCGGGGCGCCCTGATCGGCTATAATCAGTTCGATCCATGGCTGGGCCCGGGCATCATCGCCTGCGGCGCGGTGCTGTTCTTCACCATCGCCCTGGTGGATTTCAAGCGTCAATGAGTGCGGGGAAGACCAAAGGCGCGCGGACCGTGCCCATGTCGCGATGGAAGACAGTCGGTCTCAACCTGTTGGGCGCAGCGGCCATTCTGTTTGCGCTGACCTATCTGCCGCCGGACAATTCCTTGGCCGAGGTCCAGAAGAGCGGTGTGTTGCGGGTTTGCGTGCCGGATACCCTGCCGGCGGCGTCCGTCGCCGATCCGGGACACCCCGGATACGATATCGAGTTACTCGAATTGGTCGCCCGGGATCTGGGCGTACGTCTGGCGATCAATCGCAACTCGGCAATCGGGGCTGACTTTAACCCGCGGAATTGGCGACTGACCCGAGCCCAGTGCCAGATCATAGCGGGAGGCGTCGTGCGCAACGATTCGACGCGGGGCTTCCTGGAATTGCTGCCCACAGGCCTGCAGACCGGTTGGGCCATGGCCGGAGCTGTGGACAGAATGTCGCAGGGAGGCGGCGTCGTGTCCGTGTTTCCCGGCCCGACTGCACTCGATAGACTTGCACTAAGCCGCTTCCTGCGTTCGAAAAATTTTCGGATATTGTCCGTTTCGTCAGTCTCCGAGCTGGAGCGGAACCTGATTGATGGTACATCCGACATCATCGTCAGCGATAGACAGACCCTTTCAGCACTCAACTTGCCCGAGGTGCAAATCGAATGGGTGTCGGAGCAAGAATTGGGGGTCTTTGACCTCTCCTTTGGGCTGTGGAAAGGCGACTCCACGCTTTTCAGGGCGGTTAGAACAAGTACACACAATCTGGTGCAGCAGGGTGTAGCTGGTGCGATAGCGACGCGGTATAATGTCACCGTGAACGCAATGATCAGCCCCTAGATGCCCCCGAGGTGGAACAGATTTGCCACGTAGGGGCCTCCCCTAGGTATTATTGCTATTTCTGGACGCTCACTGCAGCTTGATCACGCAAGCTCGTCAAGAGCTGCAAGATGAGAACGACGGAATAGTGTTTTCAACGTTTAGGAGGAAATTGTGAGATACCAATCTCCACGCTTCGTACTCGGGATGGCAGTGGCCGTCACCGGCCTGCTGATGCAGGTTTTGCCGGGCCAGGCACAGGTCTTCACCCAGGCTCAGGCCGAAGCTGGCCAGAAGGATTATGACGGGCAGTGCGCCATGTGCCACGGTGCCGAACTGCTCGGCCCCAATGCACCAGCGCTCGTCGGCAAGGAAGTTATGCATAACTTCAGCACCGCCGCCGGCCTGTTCGACTACTTCTCCGTGGCCATGCCGCCCCAGGCACCCGGCCTGCTCGACGAAGAGGTCTATGTGAACATCCTGGCCTATATTCTCGAGGCCAATGGTGCGCAGCCAGGCGACACGCCGCTCGACGCTGACCCTGTGAAGCTCGCCGCGATTGACCTGGGGGCCATCACGTCGGCCGCCGCGCCCGCGACGGATGCCCCCGCAGAGCAGGCAGAAGTGCCAGCGTCCAGTGTTCCTCAGGCTTACACCTGGGGCAAGACACTGCCGTCGATCAAATAAGTTGGGAATTGCTTTGGGATGCTTGTCTGAGCCATCTGGCGACGAGCAGCCGAAGTGGAGGTTTACATGAAAAAGACCTATCTGAAAGCCGCGTTGGCGCTGGCCGTCAGTGTTACTACCCTGGTGAGCGTTGCTCAGGCACAGGGCGTGCGCGAGAACTATGCACCGGTCACCAATGACATGGTGCTAAACCCGCCCGCCGAAGAATGGCTGAGCTGGCGCCGTACCATCGACAATCAGGCATTCAGCCCGCTCGATCAGATCAACAGTGACACGATCGGCGATCTCGAGCTCGCCTGGGCATGGCCAATGGCCGATGTCGGCATTCAGGAAACAGCCCCGCTCATGCATGACGGCGTGCTGTTCCTGCAGACCAACAACAACATCGTCCAGGCGATGGATGCCAAGACCGGCGACCTGATCTGGGAATATCGCCCGGCCCTCGCAAAGGTGCCCGCCGAGTGGGGCTACCAGCTCTACCAGTCCCGCCGCCAGAAGAACTCGATCGCGCTCTATGAAGACACCGTGGTTCTGACCACTGTGGACGCACGGATCATCGTGCTCAGCGCCAAGGACGGCAAGGTTCTGCGTGAAGTGCAGCCTTTTGACGTCAATAAGGGCTACAGCTACACGGTCGGCCCGATCGTCGTGAACGACACGATTATCTCGGCCATCTCCGGTTGCTCGATCGCCGGCACCGCCGGTGGCTGCTACATCGTCGCTCACGACTTCAATACGCTCGAAGAAAAGTGGCGCTTCAACACCATCGACGATCCCAACAACCCGGAACAGCAGGCCAGCTGGGGCGACGTCCCGCCGGAAAACCGCTGGGGCGGCACGCCGTGGGCAACCGGTTCCTATGATCCGGAAACCAACACCACCTTCTGGGGTGTCGGTATGCCTGCGCCTTACGCCGAACTCATCCGTGGTTCGGAAGACGGCAACGTGCTCTACACCAACTCGACTCTGGCACTCGATGCCGACACGGGTGAGCTGAAGTGGTACTACCAGCACCTGCCGCGCGATAACTGGGACCTTGATAGCCCGTTCGAACGCGTCCTCGTTGACGTGGAAGAAGGCGGCGAAACCAAGAACCTGATCGTCTCGGTTCCGGGCAAGAATGGCATCTTCTTCGCTCTCGACCGTAACACCGGTGAATATCTCTGGTCGCAGGAAACCGTTGTCCAGAACGTCGTCACCAATATTGACGAAGACGGCACGGTTCACCTCAACGAAGAGCTGATCATGACCGCCCTCGGCGAAGCGCCGATGGTCTGCACGTCGGTTTCGGGTGGCAAGCTCTGGCAGGCGGGCGCTTACAGCCCGAAGACCCAGCAGTTCTACGTGCCGCTGACCGAAGCCTGCAACACGGTGGAAGCAACGCAGTCCGAATTTACCGCCGGTAACGCCACCGGTGCCGTCAAGTTCGGCCCGCGCGTCCTGCCCGAAGGCATCACCGAGGCTGGCCTCGTTGACGCCATCAAGGTTGGCGCCACCAAGTCGGAAGGCGAAGGCTGGAAGGCCCGTTCTCGCGCATCGATGACCTCCTCGCTGTTAGCAACCGCCGGTGGTCTGGTCATCGGCGGTGACGCAGGTCGCTACGTCAAGGCCTGGGACGACACCACTGGTGAAGTCGTCTGGCAGCAGCGCCTGAACGCCCCCATCGGCGGTTCGCCGATGACCTACGAACTCGATGGCGAACAGTACCTGGTCGTTCCGACCGGCTTCTCGGCTGCCGCAGGTTCGATCGCTTCGGCCTTCCCGGAAATCCCGATCCCGTCGGGTACCGGCAACTCGATCTTCGTTTACAAGCTGCCCAAGCAGTAAGTGATCCTGATAGTCTGGAAGGGGGCCTTGCGGCCCCCTTCTGCATTTTGGCGAGGTTCTTTGATGACTCTGATGAACAAGCTCGGTGCCCTGGCGATTGTCGCGGTCCTTACGAGCACAGCTCAGGCGCAGCTTCTGCCGCAGCAATTATTGAGCCCCGAACGCCCACTGCAGGGCAATACGATACGGGCCTGTGTCGATGATTATAGCGCCGGGGGGAAGCTGGACCGTGCGATAATCCAGGCGATCGCGGATGCCCTGTTTCTCGATGTGGAGTACGTGGAAGCGCTTCGCGGGTTTCCCCTGGATGGCGACGGGTATCTTGCAGAACTGCAGATCCAGCTCAACAATGACTGCGATGTCTTCATGGGTCTCGTCGTGCAGCCCAACATCCCCTTCCCTGACTGGGGAAGTATGACGCGCCCATACGCCGCCGTTCCATTTGTACTGGTCACGGACAAGCCTGAATATGATGCGCTTGCCGACATCCCTTATGGCAGCACCATCGGTACGGCTCTGGGGAGCCTGGGCGATCGCGTGTTCGCCACGACGGTCATGCAACGGCCTCAGGACCAGCGCTGGAAGCGGCTGCCCTATGCTGACTTCGCGTTGATGACCAAGCGCATGCTCGAGGGTAAGCTGGCGGCAATGCTGCTTTGGCAGCCGTCGTTGCTGGAATTGGCGGAGAGCGATCCCAGCGTAGCCGACCTTCGGATAATTTCGCTGGATCCCGTCCAAACGCCCAGTGTGCCCGTCGGTGCACTCGTAGCGACCCGCAACACATTCCTGCGCACACAGCTGGACCAGGCGATCTCGGAATTGTCTGCCGACGGTACGATCGATGCGATCATGTCGGATCTCGGCGTTCTGGGCGAGAGCGTGCCCTGATCAGCCGCGCGTAAGCCAGGGCGTCAACATGCCAACAAAGTCCGGCCACCAGCCTAGGACTAGGATAATGATGAGGACTGCGTAGACTGGTGCTACAGCCCTGCGAAACTGCCTGGCTCTGTCGGGAAATAGCGCGATCAATAAGAGACCGCCAGGCAGCCCTGGTAGCGGCAGAACGCTGAGCGGCACAGATAGGAGGGCGATTTGCTGCGTTGCCTGGATAAGCTGCAGCGCGGCATAGCCAAGCGTTCGCGGCAGAACATCCGCAACAACTGGCCGCAAGAAGTCGAGAACCGGCACAATCAGGATTCCGGCGACCGCGGTGACGACCGCTAAGATCACAAGGGATAGCCGGCCGCCCCGCAAACTATCGGGCGACACGGCCCAAAGACGCATCCAGGTCGTCCGGAACAGAATTCCCATGGCGAGAGCTGGCATGGATAGGTGCGTAAAAGGGTTTGCCGAAAACGAGACATCATATTCGGTGTCCGGGCGTCTTAGCCATTGTGCGGCCATGGTGAAGACGCCGCCACTGATCCCGACAAAAATTAGGGTCCCTAGAATCCGCGAGAAAATCGCCTGCAACGTTAGATCGTTGAGCAAACTCAAGGCATGGCTCCTACGCCCTTGTGCAGGCTGGCGTTAGCACGTTTCGCCCTCTAACGGTTGCTCAAATTCGAGATACTCCCACGTTGAGTTCCGCCCCGACATACAGGCGCCCTGCCCTCAGATGGCCAAGACCGGGTAGGCTCGGGCCGGCACCGCAACTTAGGCGTTCCAATCTAGTTATTGATCGAGGAGGAAGATCGATGGCCACACTTGTAAGATTGACGCAGGACCAAATCGAGGAGCTGTTCGCTGAAGCGGACCGGATGGAACAGTCGCTGAAGGAATTGCACGAGGAGTTTGCCGCTCTGGGCATTCCAGATGCGAGCCTTTCGCGCTTGTCCAACTTCCACGACCGCTTTACCAGCGCCATCACCTATCTCAAGAAGCAGCGTGAACTGGGCGGTAGCTGAGAGGTGACGGGGCCGGGGCACGATCATCTGGATTATTGACACCTGGAGCTCTGCGTATTTTGATGCCGAAGAGTGTCAGCCTGAGTGATGCCGGCTGCAATTCGACATGCGGGCCTTGGCGATGGGTTCTCTTCAGCGGTCTTATATTTCACGGCTCCTCGAAGCCTGCGACATAAGATTGGACGGCACACGCCCTTTCGATATCACGATCCACAATGAGAAAGTATTCGACAGGGTCCTGACCGCGGGCACGCTGGGCCTTGGCGAAACCTACATGGATGGCTTCTGGGATGCGTCTGCACTCGACCAGACCATCTACAAACTTCTGGTAAACGACATCAAGTCGCGGATGCCGGTAGATCTGGCTTTGGCCTGGTCCGCCCTGCGGGGCAAATTACTGAATCTGCAGAGGCTGCGGGCTTTCGAAGTGGGGCTCAAGCACTACGATATTGGCAACGATATTTACGAGGCAATGCTGGATAGCCGGCTGGTCTATTCCTGCGGCTATTGGCGAAGTGCCACTTCCCTCGAGGCCGCACAGGAAGCAAAACTCGATCTCATCTGCCGCAAGATCGGTCTCGAGCCGGGGATGCGTGTCCTCGATATCGGCTCGGGCTGGGGTGGTCTGCTGAAATTTGCCGCCGAGCGCTACGGCGTGACCGGTCTTGGCATAACCGTTTCGCAAGAGCAGGCAGCCTATGCGAACGCCCATCGTGATGGTCTGCCGATCGAGACCCGCCTCCAGGACTATATGAGCCTTGACGGCAAATTCGATCGCATCGTCTCGGTGGGGATGTTCGAGCATGTGGGTGCCAAGAACTATTCTGCCTACATGCGCAAAGTCAGCTCGCTCCTTTGCGAAGACGGGATCTTTCTCCTGCATACGATCGGCGGCAACATCACGCAGTCCAATGGCGATCCCTGGAGCGAGAAATATATCTTTCCCAATGGCATGCTGCCCAGCCAACGCCAGGTTGCGACGGCAAGCGAGGGCATTTTCGTCATGGAGGACTGGCACAATTTCGGGGCCGATTATGACACGACGCTGATGGCCTGGTGCGCAAATTTCGATGCTGCGTGGCCGGAATTATCCAAGTCATACGACGAACGCTTCAGGCGAATGTGGCGCTACTATCTGCTAAGTTTTGCGGCCACCTTCCGGGCGCGATACGCGCAGCTCTGGCAGATTGTCTACACCAAATCGGGGCTCAACGGGGGATATGCCTCGCTTCGATAGCGGCGAGAGGGAACAGCCCTGCCAGATCCTGCGTTGCTTGGTCACCTAGAGGAGACAAGATGGCTAGTCGGGCTTACTGGAAGGGATATCTCAAGCTCCTGCTCGTGACCTGCGCCGTGACGCTCACGCCGGCCACCACCGAAGGCGACAAGGTCCGCTTCCACACCATCAACCGAAAATCCGGCGAACGCATCCGCACGCGCTATGCCGACTCCGTCTCGGGCAAACTCGTCGACGATGATGACGTGGCAAAAGGTTACGCGAAGGGGGAAGACGACTACCTGATCCTCGAGGACGAGGATCTCGATGCCGTTCAGCTCGAAAGCACACGCACGATCGACATCGCCGAATTCGTTCCCGAGGACACCATCGAGTGGGTCTATTACGACAGCCCCTATTTCGTCGTCCCTGACGACGAGGTCGGTGAGGAAGCCTTTGTCGTCATCCGCGAGGCAATGGCAGCCAGCGGCGTGGTTGGTATCGCCAGGCTTGTCCTCGGCAACAGGGAGCGTGCCGTCATGCTCCAGCCGTGGGATCGCGGGATCATTCTATGGACTCTCCGCTTTGGCGATGAAGTTCGTGACGAGGACGAATATTTCGACCCCATCGACGACCACAAGCCCGATGCGAAGATGTTGGGAATGGTCGAAAAGATCATATCGGGGCGCACCACGACCTGGTCTGATGATCTGATGCGGGACCCCGTTCAGGACCGGCTTCTCGAAATCATCAAGTCCAAGCAGAAGCCCAAACGGGCGAGCAAAGCCAAGGCCCCGGTAGAGGCAGATGATGAAGGCGACGCCCCCAACAATGTCATCGATCTGATGTCTGCGTTGAAAAAGAGCCTCGAGGCAAAGCCGGCTGCCAAGAAAACAAAAGGTCGCTGAAAATCAGCTGGCGCGTCGCCGTTCGGTTTTGCGCGCCCCCACATCCCTGGTTGCTGCTCGCTTGGAAGTCTTCTTCTTTGCAGAAGGCTGGTCGCCCCCGCCCGCGCTCATGCGCAGGGCTTCGAGCAGATCATTCGATTTTGTGGGCTCGGGGCGCCGCAACGGAATTATCTTGCGGCCTTCTATCTTGGCCCGCACCATTTCGGCCATGGCCGTTTCGTATCGGTCATCGAACTTGTCCGGTTCGAACGCGCCAGACTTGGACTTGATGATGTGCTGTGCAAGCTCGAGCATCTCAGGCTCGATTTTATGCTCGCCAATCGACTTGAATATCTGCTTTGACGAGCGAACTTCATAGTCGAAGTTGAGTGTCGTTGCGATCAGGCCCTTCCGGTGTGCACGGATAAGGACAGGCCTCAACCGACGAAAAAGGACCGCATGGGCGATCGCAGCCACTTTTTGTCGGCGCATTGCTTCCCGGACGAGAACGAAGCTTTCCTCGGTCGCGTCTGAGGCAGGAAGCAGATAGTAGGGCCGGTCAAAATAGGTAGGCTCTATGCGGTTGCAGGCAATGAAGGCCTGGACCGTCAGGCTTTTGTCGCTGTTCGGTATGGCTTCCGCGATCTCTTCGGGCTCCAATATGATGTAGGAGCCGTCATTCGTCTCATAGCCCTTGACCTGGTCTTCACTCTCAACTGGCTTTCCTGTCTTCTCGTCGACATAGACCCGCCTGAGCCGATTTCCAGTCTCGCGATTGACCATATTCAGCGCGATACGTTCGGCCGTTGTGGCCGCCGTGTACATTTTCACCGGACACACAAGTTCAGCGATCTTGATTACACCTGACCAAACGGCTCGTGCTGCCATGACATCCCTCCGAGACAGCTCAACGAGTTGGGTCGCTCTCCGTTCCTTGGCCAGAGAGCTGGCCCTACCACATGCCCCGCATTTTTGCGGCGATGTCGATCACTGCTGGCTGTGAGGCGACGAGTTCCGGCCGGATGGGCGAGACAGCTGGCCACAATATGTCCTCGAACAACGTCGTCATCGCCCTCGGGATGAAGCGTGTCCGTTGCGCGTAGAGGTGGCGATCGCCATTGCGACTTTGTTGGGTGACATAAAATCGTTGCGGGACGAGCAAATGAAGCTCGTCCTTTGCTCGCGTCATGGCCACATAGAGCAGCCGCCGCTCCTCCTCCAGTTCGTGAGCTGTGCCGGTGCCCAAATCCGAGGGTATGCAGCCATCAACGACGTTGAGCACATGCACAGATTTCCACTCCTGGCCCTTGGCGGAATGGATCGTCGACAAGATGAGATAGTCCTCATCCCGCAACGGCACTCCGGCCTGATCGCTGGTCGCATCAGGCGGATCGAGGGTCAATTCGGTGAGGAAGTGCTCCCGGCTCCGATAGCCGGCGGCGATCTGCTCTAACTGCACAATGTCGGCACTTCGCGTTTGTGCATCCTCATAGCTGGCTTCGAGAAGCGGCTCATACCAGTGACGTGCATAGGCGAGCTCAAGCGGCCACGCCGTGTCGCGCCCTGAAAGGCGAGAGAACAGGGCGACCATATCCGTCCATGCCTCCCCTGCCCGCGCTGGAGGCGGCACTTCCGACAGGGCCCAGACCGGATCATTGGCGGCGACCAGAACGTTGAGAACGCGGCCGGCAATGCCCGGGCCAATCCCTGGCAGCAGCTGCAGGACGCGAAAGCCGGCAACCCGATCACGCGGGTTCTCGACCCAGCGCAGGATCGAGAGGAGGTCCTTGATGTGGGCGGAGTCCAGGAATTTCAGGCCGCCGAATTTCACGAACGGAATTTTGCGTCGGGTGAGCTCGATTTCCAGCGGACCTGAATGGCTGGACGTCCGGAACAACACAGCCTGCTGCTTAAGCGGGACGCCGGCCTCACGTGCTTCGAGGACAGACTTTGCCACATAGCCCACCTGGTCGGCTTCGTCCTGGACGGTTACGAGGCGCGGCTTGGTGGCAGATGTGCGTTCAGTCCACAAATTCTTTGTAAAGCGCTCGGCCGATTGGTCGATGACCGCGTTCGACGCCTCCAGAATAGGCTGGGTGGACCGATAATTGCGGTCCAGCGTCACGACTGCAGCGGGCGGCGTAAACGCAGTTGGGAAGTCGAGGATATTGCGCACAGTCGCCGCCCGAAACGAATAGATGGACTGCGCGTCATCTCCGACCACGGTCAGGCCTTTCCCATCCGGCCGCATGGACAGCAAGACGGCGCTCTGGAGCCGATTAGTGTCCTGATATTCGTCGACAAGGATGTGATCGAAGCGCTCCGAAACCTCGCGGGCGATGGCAGGTTCGGACATCATGCCGGCCCAGTAGAGCAGCAAATCGTCGTAATCGAGCACATTCTGTTCCTGTTTGGCCGCTACATATGCGCCAAACAGGCGGCGGAGTTCGTCCGACCAGATGGCGCACCACGGAAACGCAGATTTCAGCACCTCGTCCAAGTCTGCTTGCGAATTCACCACGCGGGAATAAATGGCCAGGCACGTTCCCTTGGTCGGAAAGCGGCTTTCCGTCTGGCTGAATTCAAGCTCGTGGCGGACGAGATTCATCAGATCGGCCGAGTCTTCCCGGTCGTGGATGGTGAAGGCCGGATCGAGTCCGATCTGCTGAGCATGCTGGCGCAGCAGGCGCGCGCCAATGCCGTGGAACGTGCCAGACCATTCGAGCGCCCCAGTCACGGCCCCTGCCCCAACGCCGAGGATCTGCCCGGCAATCCGCTCGACCCGTCGGCTCATCTCGCTGGCAGCCCGTCGGGAGAACGTCAGAAGCAACATACGGCGCGGGTCTGCGCCATTGACGACGAGATGGGCGACACGGTGCGCCAGCGTATTTGTCTTTCCGGAGCCGGCTCCCGCTATGACAAGGAGCGGTCCAGCGTCCGGCGTTCCGATCCCGTGCTCGACTGCCCGGCGCTGGTTGATATTGAGCGCGTCGAGATAGGCGGCAGGAGCGGACACGAATCATACCCTAGGTCGCTGGAGATGGAAGCGTCAGAGTATTCCCCTTTTGTTCGCCCGGTCCAGCCTTCTCTGCACGGCACTGAAACTCCGCGCGCCGTCGTGCGACGGGCGTCGCATTTGCTATGGTGCAGAAAAACGATTCCCAGCACCAGGGTGAGAAAATGCAGCCGTCACGCGACATCTCCCGGCTTATCGAAATCATGGCGGCGCTCCGCGATCCGGATTCGGGGTGCCCCTGGGATCTCGATCAGGACTTTTCCACCATCAAGAACTACACGATCGAAGAGGCGTACGAGGTTGCCGATGCAATCGATCGCCAGGATTTCTCCGATCTTCGCGAGGAACTGGGCGACCTGCTCCTGCAGCCCATCTACCATGCGCAGATGGCCAAGGAGGGCGGCCACTTTGACATTGGCGACGTCATATACGGCATCACCGAGAAGCTCATTCGCCGGCATCCTCATGTCTTTGGCGACATAACCGAAGTCGGGGCAGCCGCGGCACAGGGGCGTTGGGAAGCCATCAAGGTAGAAGAACGCGCTGCCAAGGCCGCCATCAAGGGCGACACCGCCCCTTCCCTATTGGACGACGTTCCGCAAGTGCTCCCGGCGCTGGCCCGGGCCGAGAAGCTCACCAAGCGTGCAGCGAAGGTCGGTTTCGATTGGCCGGATTTTGCGTCGGTCCGCGCAAAGGTCGAAGAAGAACTGGCCGAGGTTTCCGAGGCGCAGCTCTCAGGCGATGCAAAGGCGTTGAACGAAGAGATCGGCGATCTGCTGTTCGCCGTGGCCAATCTGGCGCGTCAGGCGGGCGTCGATCCCGAGGCCGCGCTCCGTGACGCCAATTCCAAGTTCACCCGCCGCTTCCACTATGTGGAAGCCCGTTGCCGGCAAGACCAGATTGAGCCTGCAGAAGCAGGCCTCGATCGACTGGACGCATATTGGAACGAGATAAGGGCGGCCGATAAGGCTCAGTCCTAGCTGTCAACTGGACCCGCCGAGAAGCCGGACCGCAGGGGATGCCCGCGGTCCAGACTTCTCCTAGAGATCGGAAATGGCGATCCGTCCATTGAAGCGTTCGAGGAAGGTCGTCTTGTGCCGCGGGTCGACGCGGACAACGAAATCCTGGCCGTTCTCGTCCGGCTCGCCGCGCTCTATGACCTCTGCATGGCTGTGCAGCCAACCGATGTCGCTGCCGGCACTGTGGGGCACATGCACGTGGTATGTACGGCTGCGCTCCGACAGGGCCGCCTCGATGGCCAGTCCGAGTTGATCCAGGCCCTGCCCCGTCTTCGCCGAAACCGGAACAGTGGCAGCAACCTTTCCTGCAGGCGTCGCCGCCGTCATAAGGTCGCTGGTCGGATCGAGCATGTCGACCTTGTTCCAGATCTCGATGATCGGCGTCGTCTCGGCCGAAACACCAAGGTCGGTTAGGACCTTCAACACATCGGTGGCCTGCGCTGGGTGGTCGGGATTGGCTATATCGCGAACGTGCAGGACGACGTCAGCGTCCACCACCTCTTCAAGCGTCGCGCGGAACGCCGCCACCAGATCCGTCGGCAGGTCGGCCACGAAGCCCACCGTGTCGCTGAGCATGACTTCACGCCCATGCGGCAGTTCCAACCGCCGAATAGTCGTATCCAGGGTGGCGAACAGCAGGTTCTCGGCAAAAACGCCAGCACCCGTCATGGTATTGAAGAGGCTCGATTTTCCGGCGTTGGTGTAGCCCACAAGAGCGACGATCGGAAATGGCGCGCGATCACGTTGGCGCCTTTGCTGGGCGCGCGTGCGCTTGACCTTTTCCAGCCTCTCCTCGAGCAGCACGATGCGCTCGGTGATCTGGCGTCGGTCGCTTTCGATCTGTGTTTCGCCAGGACCACCCATGAAGCCCATGCCACCGCTGCCGCGCTGACGTTCAAGGTGGGTCCAGGACCGTACCAGCCGGCTTTTCTGGTAGTTGAGATGGGCAAGTTCGACTTGCAGGACACCCTCGCGGGTGGCCGCACGTTCGCCGAAAATCTCCAGAATGAGCGCTGTTCGATCAAGAACCTTGGTGCCGGTTTCTTTTTCGAGATTGCGCTGCTGGATAGGGCTGAGGGCGGCGTCGACGAGGATGAGATCGATCTCCTCTTCCTTGACGCGCCGCGCCAGTTCTTCGACATGCCCGCCGCCCATGAAGGTCGCGGGCTTGATCTCGCGAACCTTGATGGCTTCGGAAAAAATGATGTCGAGGCGAATGGCGCCTGCCAGCCCCTCAAATTCGGCCTGGCGCGCCTCTATGCTGCGATGCATTCCGACACCGCGCACTTCGGGACAAATCAATCCAGCGCGTGTTGGATGCTCAATTCGGTCGATAAAGGCCCGAGGGCCGCCCGGGCCGTCTTCGTCCTCGTCAAAATGATCCATATAGTTCCGTCAGTCGTGGTCGGTGTTTTGCTCGGGGTCGAACAATTGGATCGGCGCGCCCGGCATAATTGTCGAGATGGCGTGCTTATAAACCAGTTGCGACTGAGCGTCACGACGCAGAAGCAGACAGAAATTGTCGAACCAGGTGATTACACCCTGCAGCTTTACACCATTCACGAGAAAAATCGTGACCGGCACCTTCTGCTTGCGAACGTGATTGAGAAAGGAATCCTGCAGGTTTTGCTGCTTTTCACTAGCCATTTTTGGCCTCTTTTGCCGCGGCATTGATTGTCGCTGTTGTCGTCGCAATTTCTTGCGCCCGGGCCGATGAAGAACTGCCGCCCAGCCCTTCAAAACCCCGGAATTATCGTACCATGCACAATATGGCATACATGCGCGACGCTGCCTACCCGCGCTTGATGTCCGGCTTGCGCCAAGGGCCTTTTAGAGGCCCAGTGACTTTATTTTCCTGTGCAGCGCACTGCGCTCCATTCCCACGAACTCGGCAGTCTTGGAAATGTTCCCGCCGAATCGCTCGATCTGAGCGAGGAGATATTGACGCTCGAAGACTTCGCGGGCATCGCGCAGAGGCAGGCTCATCAAATGCGCAGAGGTGTCGGCATCGCCAACGGTGGGCAGTACCTCCCCGATGTCCGAGGGCAACATGTTTGCGGTGATGATGCCGTTCTCCGGTTGCTGGTCCTTCATCAGGATCAGGAGACGCTCGATCGAATTGCGCAACTGTCGCGCATTGCCGGGCCAGTCCTGTGCCTGCAGAACGGCAATGGCGTCATCGCCGATGGTCACACGCTGAAGATTGTGCATGCGGCAGACCTGCTCGATGAAGACATTGACCAGGGGCGGCACATCCTCCCGCCGTTCTTTGAGCGGCGTCAGTTGCACCGGAACGATCGCCAGGCGATGGAATAGGTCAGAACGGAACTCACCCAATTCCGTCTGTGACGCCACGTTCTGCGAACTCGACGAAATGATGCGGACATCGATCGGAACCGCCTGGCTGCCGCCAACGCGCTGGAACCGGTTTTCGACGAGCGTCCGCAGGAGCGCCGTCTGCACCTGTTGTGGCAGCGTCGTCACCTCGGAAAGGTAGAGCGTGCCCCCGTGTGCCCGCTCCAGCGCCCCGACCTCGATTTTCAAGAGGCCATTCTTTTCGCGAGCTTCGCGACCAAACAGAACGACCGGGACCTCTTCGGGGGCATAGAGCGATGCGTTGATCTCCACAAAGGGGGAGTCCGAACGCGGGCTGCGCTGGTGGATGAGGCGCGCTACCAGACCCTTGCCCGCCCCTGACGGGCCCGAAATGAAGATACGGGAATTGGTCGGGGCGGATTTCTCGATCAGCCCCCTGATCTGCTGCAGGGCCGGCGACGTGCCCACCATATCGGCATTCTTTGCAGCAGAACGCTCCTTGAGCTCGGCAACTTCGGTGCGAAGCCGCGTCGCCTCCATGGCGCGTTGCGTGACGTGCAGCAGCCGGTCGATCTTGAACGGTTTCTCGATATAGTCGTAGGCGCCGCGGCGGATCGCCGAGACTGCCGTTTCGACATTGCCATGGCCAGAAATCATCACGACCGGCATGTCCGGGTGCTGGCTCTGGAAAACGTCGAGCAATTGTAGTCCGTCGAGGCGCGAACCCTGCATCCAGATGTCGAGGAAAACCAGACTTGGTCGCCGTCGCGCGATCTCGTTGAGTCCGCTATCAGCGTCGTGCGCCTGTCGGGTCTCGAACCCCTCATCTTCAAGGATGCCAGCGATCAGATCGCGGATATCGTCCTCGTCGTCGATGATCAGAATGTCCAGTGCCATTATTTATGAACAACCGCCGATAGCGGCGGCTCCTCCTGTTCGGATGCTAGCGCGGCGGCCGGTGCCACCACATCCTTGTCGTTGTTCTTGGCGGGTGCCTTGAGCGGCAGCGTAAAGGTTACGCACGCGCCTGTTCTGCCCTGCCCGTCCGGTTCGGCATCAATCAATTCAACTATGCCCCCGTGCTGCTCGATGATCCTGGCTACGATTGCCAGGCCCAGTCCGGTACCCTTGTCCCGGGTGGTCATATAAGGCTCCAGCAGGCGCTGCCTGTTTTCCTTGGGCCAGCCCTTGCCATTGTCCGAGACTGAAATACGGGCGTTGTTACCTTCGATATGGGCTTCCACCTTAATGATTGGTTGCATGTCGGGGCCGAGTTGCAGCCCCTCGAACGCCTCCACGGCGTTCTTGATGAGGTTGGTGAGTGTCTGTGCCACGAGCCTGGTATCGAACCATGCCAGGATGATTTCGTCCGGCAATTGGGTGACGATATCCACCTCGGGAAGACGAACGCTCTCGAGAAAGACCGCCTGTCGGATCGTGTCGCTGAGATCTGCCAGTTCCGGTGCAGCCTCCGGCATGCGTGCAAAGGCCGAGAATTCGTCGACCATGCGGCCGATATCGCCGACCTGACGCACGATGGTATTGATGCACTTGTCGAAGATCTCCCGATCGTCCTCCAGCTTGCTGCCATAGCGCCGGCGAAGGCGCTCGGCCGACAACTGGATCGGGGTCAGCGGGTTCTTGATTTCGTGCGCGATGCGACGGGCGACGTCGGCCCAGGCGCTGGTGCGCTGGGCAGATTCAAGCTCGGTAATATCGTCGAAAGTCACGACATAACCCTTGGATTCTGTGATCGTACCCTCGCGGGTAAGCTGGATCTGATAGATGCGGCGGTTCGTTTCATTGCCGAGCTGGATCTGGTCGCGGACCTGCCCACGCCGGGCCGAGCGGGCCTTCTCCATGGTTGGAGCGATCTCGGGCAGGACATCTTCCATCCGCTCGCCCATCAGCTCGAATTCGCTGCGGCCCAGCATCTGGCAGGCCCGCGCATTGACCAGCGTTACCGCTCCATAGGCGTCGAGCCCAACTATCCCGGCCGACACGCCCTCCACCACCGCTTCGGTGAACTGGCGGCGTTTCTCGTTGACCTCATTTGCGGCGAGCAGGGCCAGGCGTTGCTGGCGCAATTGCTGCGTCATGCGGTTGAAGCCGTTCGAGAGATCGCGCAGATCGCCCCGCCCTTCCTGGACCGGAACCTGTACATCTAGGTCCCCGCCACTAACCCGGCGCGAGGCCACCATGAGATTACGGATCGGATCAACGAAGCGGTTCGCCAACGCGATGCCGATCCAGAGTGCGGCCAGCAGCAGCACCACGGCCATGCCGACATACATGATCGTAAACGTAATCTGGAACACGAGCCGGTTCGACGCATATTCCCGATATTCCGTTATATTCTCGTCGGTTAGGCGCATATATTCAAGCACTTCGGCATCCACCGGACGCGCGACGAACAGATAGGTGTCGTCATATCCGCGCAGCTTCACCACCGAGCCGACGAGATTGGTGCTGCCGGGGGCGATCGCGGTTGGAATGCCCTCGACCACGCCCTGGGTGATCCCTTGGGGAAGCTTTGGGAAGCCTCCGGCGGCGTTGATCTGCGCGCGCATCAACGTCTGCCCATCGGTGTCGATGAGCGAGGTGAAGGGAAGCGACCGAGTCACCGCCAGGGCCGTCAGGATGCGCTCAAAGCGTTGCGGCTCGTTGAGATAGGTGTTGTGGGCCTGCTCAAGCTCTGCAGCAACCCAGATGATGTCATCGCGCAGCACCTGCGCATGCTCGAGCATGTAGGATCGCGCCACGAGGCGTGAGCTCTCCACCATGGCGCGCGTGCGCTCCGAAAACCACTGGTCGAGCCCCTGGTTCAGCGCAATGGTCGCGACAACCGCCACAAGTGCCGCGGGAATTGCCGCCACGAAAGCGAACATGCCGACCATGCGGATCTGCAACGCCGCGCCCGGTTGGCGCGCCAGGCGCGCCTGCACAAGCAACACCGCTTCGGTGACCACCAGCGCCAGCACCAGCAGTACCAATATGCCGGTCACGATCCAGATTGCGGTCCAGATTGTGGGTGACGGCTCGATATTGGTCGTTCCGGAGAGGATCAGGAACGAAATGAGCGACATCAAGACCGAGGCGAACACCACCACGAAGCCGAGCAGCCGTAGAGGGCGATTCCCCTGGTTGGAGAAAAGCGAACGGCGTTGAGCTGGCGCAACAACTGGTTCGTGTCGCGCCGAGTTTTCGCTGACCGCGTCGGTCATAGATGGTCTTGCATCCTCTTCGCTGTGCCGAACTGGCCTCGAAAATATCCGTCTTGCCAGCAATGAGCGGCCACGCGCGTGAGCCTGACCCAATTTGGCGGACCCTTCAAGATAAATGTTGCTAAAATGTGACACTGTGTCGTGTGGGCAGGCGATCCGGTCGCTCTCACACGGCGGATCGGGCATGCGCTGACATATATGGACAATCGATCGGGCTTGGAGCACACACGGCCGACCTCCTTAAAGCGCGTTGATCGTGTCCACTTCCCTCCCGAATATCAAAGAAGCAGCCAGCCTGCGCGGCATGGCCATGGGCGTTGCTGCCTATACCCTGTTCTCCGTACATGACGCCTTCGTAAAGGCGATCATTTACGTCCTGCCCGCGGCGCAGATTCTCTTCATGCGCAGCATTGTCATCATCGCGCTCTGCTTTGCCTTCGACCGCCGCCATCTCGTCAGGGATCTCTGGCGCTCGGACAGCCGCGTCCTCATCCTCGGGCGTGGCCTTCTGACCCTTGCGGCCTGGGTCATGTACTACACCGCCGGACGCGACCTGCAATTGGCGGAGATGACAACGCTCTACTATTTCGCCCCGGTATTGACGACCGTCCTCGCAATCATCTTCCTTAAGGAGCAGATCACGCTTGCGCGCGTCGGCGCAGCATCCATCGGGTTCTTTGGCGTCATCGTGGCTGCCAATCCCAGCGGCTTCACCTTCAGCCTGCCCGTCGTCCTCGTTCTCTTGGCGGCACTGAGCTGGGCCGTCGCGATGATCCTGATGCGCACGATCTCGCGAAAAGACCGCGCCATCGTTCAGGTCTTTGCGCAAAATCTCATCCACGCCATAGCCATGGGGCTAGTCAGCCTGCCCGTGTGGCAGACCATGGGGCCCGTCGAGATCGGCTTCTGCGTCGGAGCGGGCATTGTCGGTGGGATGGGCCAGTTCCTGTTGGTCGAGACAGCCAAGATCGTGCCCGCAAGTGTTCTCGGCACGGTCGAATATGGAGCCCTTATCTGGGCCTTCGTCTTTGGCTATCTGTTCTGGGGCGAAAGCCCAGGACAGTCGGTCTATATTGGAGCCGCACTCGTCATCATGGCCGGCTTCATGCTGGCCTGGACCGAACATCGCAGCCGGCGCGGGCTGTTGCGTCGCTGACAGCCGCCGCTAGTTGCGGCGGCTATGCTTGATGATTTCGATGCTGTGGGTGCGGATCTTCTTGCGCAACGTGTTGCGATTGAGCCCGAGAAGATCGGCCGCCTTGATCTGGTTGCCGCCACAGGCATTGAGCGCCATGGCGATGA
Organism: Devosia sp. FJ2-5-3; assembly: GCF_029201545.1. Lineage (NCBI taxonomy): Bacteria > Pseudomonadati > Pseudomonadota > Alphaproteobacteria > Hyphomicrobiales > Devosiaceae > Devosia > Devosia sp. FJ2-5-3. The sequence goes on from NZ_CP104007.1 coordinate 2,309,131, forward strand.
GAGGCGCTTCCACCCGATCGATGACCCGCTGGTAGAGACCCGCGGGTGGCAAATTCGGCTCGTGCTCGCGCAGCAATTGGCCGACATGGCTCTCGACAGCCGTCGAAACATCCACCGGGCCGGAATTCCCGCTGACAGCTGGCCGATCGACGATGTTCAGCTCGTTCTGAACGATCTCTGCCGAAATGCTCTCATCGGCATAAAGAGCCGACAACCGGCGCACAAGGTTCTCGAGCTCGCGGACATTGCCCGGCCAGCTATAGTTCTGCATCAGGCGTATTGCTTCGGGCGTGAGCGTCTTGACCGGCTCGCCGTCCCGCTGCGCCGTCCGCAGGAAATGCTGCGTCAGGTCGGAGATATCGTCGACCCGTTCACGCAGGGGCGGAAGTCGAATCGGCACGACATTGAGCCGGTAATATAGATCTTCGCGGAAGAGACCCTGACGGATCATCTGGCTGAGATCGCGGTGCGTTGCGGCGACGATGCGTACATTGGTCTTGATGGCACTGCGGCCCCCGACCATCGTGTATTCGCCCTCCTGCAGCACGCGCAGCAGCCGGGTTTGCGCATCCATCGGCATATCGCCGATTTCGTCGAGGAACAGAGTGCCGCCTTCCGCCTGCTCGAACCGGCCGGACGAGCGCGTATTGGCCCCGGTGAAGGCCCCCTTCTCGTGGCCGAACAGTTCCGCCTCGATGAGATCGCGGGGGATGGCGGCCATGTTGATGGCAACGAAGGGGCCGTTGCGGCGCTTGCCGAAATCATGCAGCGCCCGCGCCACCAATTCCTTACCGGTGCCACTCTCGCCGGTGATCATCACAGTCAGATCGGTCTGCATCAGTCGGGCCAGCGCCCGATAGATGTCCTGCATCGCCGCAGAACGGCCGACCAACGGCATGGTGTCGCCCGCATCGTCCTCGTTCTTGCGATCTTCGGCGTTGGGCTTTTTCGCGTCGGCCAGGGCGCGCGACACGACAGAGAGCACTTCGGTGATGTCGAACGGCTTCGGCAGGTATTCGTAGGCTCCGACTTCCGAAGCACGAATGGCCGTCATGAAGGTGTTCTGCGCGCTCATGACGATCATCGGCAGATCGGGGCGCAGCTTCTTGATCTTTGGCATCACCTCGAAGGCGTTGCCATCGGGCATGGCTACGTCCGTGATCAGCACGTCTCCTTCACCGCGGCTCACCCAGTTCCACATGGTGGAAATATTGCCAGTGGGTCGGACCTCGTACCCAGCGCGTGTCAGCGCCTGGTTGAGCACCATGCGGATGGCTGCGTCATCATCGGCGAGCAAAACGACATGGCTCATTTGTAGGGGACCTCATCGGCAGGCAGTTGGAAGGCGCCGCTGGCGACCGGCAGCAAGATGCGAAAACGGGTTCGGCCGGGACGGCTGTCGCAGTCGATCACGCCGCCATGGTCGCCGACGATCTTGGCCACCAGGGCCAGGCCCAGTCCGGACCCATTTGGTTTCGTCGTGACAAAGGGATCAAAGAGGAAGGGCAGAATATCTGGCGGCACGCCCGGCCCATTGTCCTCGATCACGATTTCCAGCGGCAACGAAATGCGCTCCGCAACGCCGGCGACGCTAATGCGGATGCCGGGACGGAAGGCCGTGGAAAGCTTGATCTCTGGTTTCTGTGTTCTTTCAAGGGCTTCCGACGCATTTTTTACCAAATTCAAGAAGATCTGGATCAATTGGTCGCGGTTGCCGAACACGGGCGGAAGCGACGGGTCGTATTCTTCGGAGAAGACCACGCCGCGGCCCACCCCATTGCGGGCAACCAGTTTCACCCTGTCCAGCACGACGTGAATATTGATCGGCTCGCGCTCAAGGGGGCGCTCATCGCCAAAAACTTCAACCCGGTCGATCAGCCCGACGATCCGGTCCGTTTCCTCACGGATCAGGCGCGCCAGCGGGATTTCCTCGGCAGACACGCTTTGCTCGAGCAATTGCGCCGCGCCGCGTATGCCGGAAAGAGGGTTCTTGATCTCGTGCGCCAGCATGGACGCAAGGCCGGTGACGGAGCGCGCTGCGCCACGGGAAACCATCTGCCGGTCGATCTTGTCGGCCATGGTGCGTTCCTGGATGAGGACCGCTATCCGCCCGTCGACGTCCGAAATAGGGCTGGCAAACACGTCGGCGATGCGTTCGTCGCCAAACCGCGACGAGCCAATGCTGACGCGATATTCCGTCATTGGCGCCCTTCGGGACACGACGGTTTCGATCAGCGAGATAATGGGAGAGCCGAAGGCGATCAGGTCATCGAGCCGCTGCCGCGTCAGTACGCTCATCGACGCGCCAAAAAACGCCTCGGCTGCATAATTGACGAACAGAATCTGCCGATCCTCGTCCAGCATAACGATGGGCTGCGGCAGGGCCTGCAACATTGCCTTCGCCGGAACCAGATCCGCGGCTGTTACCGATGCAGCGCTCATGCAGCGGCACTCCATTCATCCGAAAAGATCGTGGCGATCAATGACAGGACCTGTGACGGTTGGTCATTGTCCAAAAGGGTTCGGCGTGTTGGCTTGTCGAGATTGAGTCCCGCGGCTTCCGTGTACCAGTCCAGGTGCTTGCGCGCGGCGCGCAATCCCACTTCGATGCCATATTCGCTGAGCATTTCCTGGTAATGGGTCTGGATGAGCTCGATAAGGGCCTGCCCCTTGGGAGCCGTTACGGGCTCTTCTCCCGCAAGTTCTGCGCCGATCTGGGCCACGCGCCAGGGCTGGCCCTGAGCCCCGCGGCCGAGCATGACACCGGCAGCGCCTGACTCCGCCAGTGCGGTCCGAGCCGCCTCCGTGTCGACGATATCGCCATTGACGATAACAGGCACCGAAACAGCCTCGACGACGGAGCGCACCAGCGACCAGCGGGCCTGCCCCTTGTAGAATTGCTGGCGGGTACGGCCGTGGACCGTAATCATCTTCGCCCCTGCCCCGACCGCAAGTTTGGCGATCTCGGGGGCGTTGAGGCTGTCATCGTCCCAACCGAGGCGCATCTTGACCGTCACCGGCAAACGAGTGGCGCCGGCGACCGCCTCGACGATGGCGAGCGCCTGGTCGGGTACCCGCATGAGTGCGGAACCCGCGTACCCATTGGTGACGCGCTTGGCCGGGCAGCCGAAATTGATATCGATGATATCAGCGCCGGCATCCTCGGCCATCCGCGCGCCTTCTGCCATCCAGTGTGCTTCGCATCCGGCCAATTGCACCATATGCGGGAGCGAGCCGGCACGTCCAAGCTTGCGTGCCATTCCCTGATGACCCGTGCCGAGCGCAGCGCTGGCAATCATTTCCGAGACCACCATACCCGCGCCAAAACGTTCCGCGATCTCACGGAAGGGGCGGTCGGTGATGCCGGCCATGGGCGCGAGGAAGGCGCGATTGCGTACAGCATGGCCCCCGATGCTCAAGGGGCAGGCAGTATCGGTCAACATGTGCTCCATAAATGACCAGCTCTAGAGCGGTGCCTGCACAATAATCAATTTGGGGTGCCGCGCAACACCCAAACTCTGTCTACGCACCGATGGTCTGCACTGCACTTGCCGCATGGGAGCACGGCGGCTAGACCAGTCCCGTCTGGTTGGAAAGTGCCTATAGAGACATGCGTCCAAAATCCATAGCTGTCATCGTCGTTGCTGCCGGAAAAGGCGAACGCGCCCGCGGGGGCAATTATCTGGAGCCCAAGCAGTACCAGGCCATTGCCGGGCGACCTGTGCTCTCGCGCACCATTGACGCCTTTCTGAACCATGAGGCGATCAGCCATATCGTGACAGTCATTCATGGCGAGCATGGCGAACGCTATGCGGCGCTCGGCCTGAGTGACGATCGATTGCTTGCACCAGTGATGGGCGGCGCGACGCGTCAGGCTTCCGTGCTCGAAGGGCTCAAGGTCCTGGCGCCAATGCGGCCAGATCTTGTCCTCATCCATGATGCGGCGCGGCCCTTTGTCAGCCAGGCACTGATCGATGCGGTCACCGCTGCCCTCGCCCAATTCGACGGCGCGCTGCCTGCTCTTCCGCTTACGGACACGATCAAGCGCAGCCTCGACGGCCGCGAGGTGGTCGCGACGGAGGACCGGAGACTTCTTGCGGCCGCGCAGACGCCCCAGGGATTTCGGTTCGGCCAGATATTCTCCGCCCATATGCGGGCCGGCACCGTCCGCCGCGAATTCACCGATGATGCCGAGATCGCCGAATGGGCCGGCCTGCGAGTAGCCCTAGTTCCCGGTGACCGAGACAATATCAAAATCACTCATCCGGACGACTTTGCGCGCGCCGAGCGAATCCTTGGAGACAGCATGAAAACCGAGACCCGCATCGGCACCGGATACGACGTTCATTCCTTTGTGCCCGGCGACCATGTCTGGCTCGGTGGCGTGAAAATCCCGCACCATTCGGGACTTAACGGGCACTCCGATTCTGACGTGGCCCTTCACGCCCTGACCGACGCCCTGCTTGGCTCGATCGGCGAAGGGGACATTGGTGTCCATTTCCCGCCAAGCGATCCGCAATGGAAAGGGGCGGCGTCGACCATATTCCTCCGCCATGCCGGAAACCTGATCGCCAAACGGGGTGGTCGGATCGTCAATCTTGACGTGACAATTGTCGCGGAAGCGCCGAGGATTGCGGTCCACGCGCCAGCGATGTGTGCGGTGATTGCCGAGACTCTGGGGATTTCGGCAGACCGCGTGGCGGTGAAGGCGACGACCAATGAAAAGCTCGGTTTTCTCGGGCGGGAGGAAGGCATCGTGTCTATTGCAAGCGCAAGTGTGGAACTGCCGAGGGTCGACTAGATGGTAGCAAAAGCCGCCCCACCGGTGGGCAAACAGATCATCGACATCCTCGCCGAAACCAAGCGGACCATTGTGACCGCTGAAAGCTGCACCGGCGGGATGATCGCCGCGGCGCTGACGGACATTCCGGGGGCCTCGGCGGCTCTCTATGGCGGCTTCGTCACCTATTCCAACATCGCCAAGGACAAGATGATCCACGTCCCGCCCCGGGTCATCGAGGATTATGGTGCGGTCAGCAACCAGGTGGCCCGCGCCATGGCAGACGGCGCCCGCAATACCGCCCGTGCCGACATCGCGGTCTCCGCGACGGGCATTGCCGGGCCAGATGGCGGCAGCGATAGAAAGCCGGTTGGACTGGTCTATGTCGCGGTGTCGTCAGAGCTTGCAACGGTCGTGATCGAACATCGCTTTGGGGATATAGGTCGTGACGCCATCCGCAAGGCGACCGTCGATGCTGCGCTTGAACTGGTCCTCCAGGTCATCACCAGCGATTTGCCCGATGAGCTGAATTACCTGGCGGGCGTGCCTATGAAGGGTCAGTGACCACGCTGTAGTCCCGGACTATGTCACGCGTCTCCTCTGCCCACACGGAGGCCCTTGTGCGCTCCTGGTGGGCCTCGAAGGCGGCTTGATCAACGAAACGCTCTTCGACGTCCCAGACCATCGGCTCGTGACTGCGCTGTACGACCTCGAAATAGAGGCAACCCGGCTCGCGCCGGGTCAGCATCATATGCTCGGGCAGATGGTCGAGCACGGCTCGCAATTGCTCTTCTGACGCGCAGATCAGAGTGCCCGAGAGGCTGACCATGCCGTCAGTTCCCGAAGCGCCGGTCGGCTTCGTCGGAGAAAGCCCGCATGATCTCTTCCTGCTTGGCTGCGAAGGCGGGTTCGGCGACCGCCGCGATAAAGGGATTTGAAATCTTGAAGTCGATCTCGAAGCGCACCCGCGTTCCCATACCCTCGGGCTCAAAGCTCCACACGCTGTCGAGATAGGCGAATGGCCCATCGACCGCCTTGGCACGAATGGTTAGGGCTTCCCGGTCCCGGGTGACCCGGCTCGTATAGGCCTGTGTCACAGGCCCGAAATAAAGTGTCATCCGCGCCAGTTGCACGTCCTTGCCGGCTGCGGCCGGATCGGGCCGCAGTTCCATGGCGCGACAATTTGGAATGAACCGCGGATAATCCTCGAGATCGGCCACGATGTCATACATGCGCTGGGGCAAATGCGGCACGTGCCGCTCGAAAAACCGCTTCATCAGTGCCCCAGCTTGGCCATGCGCGCCGCCTTGAGCTGTGCGAAATCTTCGCCAGCGTGGTGCGAGGAGCGTGTCAGAGGGCTCGAGGAAACCAGCAGGAAGCCCTTGGCGGTAGCGACAGTCGCAAAGGACTTGAACTCCTCGGGCGTCACGAAGCGCTGGAGCGGATAGTGCTTCTTGGTCGGCTGCAGATATTGCCCGATGGTGAGGAAGTCGACTTCGGCCGAGCGCAGATCGTCCATCAGCTGGAGAACTTCGTTCCGCTCTTCGCCGAGGCCGACCATGATGCCCGACTTGGTGAAGATGGTGGGGTCGAGTTCCTTCACTCGCTGCAGCAGGCGGATGGAGTGGAAGTAACGCGCGCCGGGACGGACCTTGAGATATTTCGACGGCACGGTTTCAAGATTGTGGTTGAACACGTCCGGCTTGGCCGCCACGACGATCTCGAGCGCACCATCCTTGCGCAGGAAGTCCGGCGTCAGGATTTCGATGGTGGTACGGGGATTGCGCGCGCGGATCGCGCGGATCACGTCGGCAAAATGCTGCGCGCCGCCGTCGGCCAGATCGTCGCGGTCAACCGAGGTGATGACCACGTGTTCCAACCCAAGCTTTTCGACCGCCTTGGCGACGTTCTCCGGCTCGAACGGGTCGAGCGGCCCTGGCATGCCGGTCCGCACATTGCAGAAGGCGCAGGCCCGGGTGCAGATCTCGCCCATGATCATCATGGTCGCGTGCTTCTTGCTCCAGCACTCGCCGATATTGGGGCAGCCGGCTTCCTCGCAAACGGTCACCAGATTGTTCTCGCGAACGATCTGCTGGGTTTCCTTGTAAACCGGGGAGCCCGGCGCCTTGACGCGGATCCAGTCCGGCTTGCGCAGCACGATGCTGTCGGGCCGGTTGGCTTTTTCGGGATGCCGCGGGCGGGCAATGGAATTATCGATGAGCGTAACCAATTTCGGTCCTGACTGGGCGTTCGCCCGTTATATCGCTCCCTTGGGCGGCCGGTTCAAGCCAGCCGTCAGTAGTGGTCATCAGCCATGCACCTATCGCGCAATGATCCTCGCCAGCGCAATGACCACGATGGCGCCGATCGTGGCGGTGATGATCTGGCTGATCATGACATTGTCGATGGGCAAACTCACGCCCACTGCGCTCAGTAGCCATCCCCCTACGAATGACCCGATCACCCCGACGATGAGGTTGCGGATTAGCCCGCCCCCTCCAAGCAGCAACCCGGCAATCCAGCCTGCTACGAGGCCAATCGCCAGAAAGATAAGCAGTTCCTGCGTGCCGATGCTCATGCCATGACCTCTGCGATTTCGACCCATTCCCCGTCGCGCGCGGCAGAAAGGATGGTCGCCTGAACCAGTGCCAGGGAATGAAGATTGTCCTCGCCCGAGCTGAAGCGGGCCGGAACTGTGCCGGTGTCCACCACCTTGGCGACGGCGGCGAGCGTGCCGACGCGGTCGGTGTGATCGATTGCCGGCATGTCCTGCGCTTCCGGTGTGCCGTCGAGCGCTCGGAGCCACAATTTGTCCGGATTGGATTTTCCCATGAAGTGATCGCGGGAGCTCCAGATTATCTCGCCTTCCGAACAATCCATCACCCATTCGCCCGACCAGGGCGTCACGGGGCCGGAGCTCATCCAACTACCGCGATAGGACACGATCGTGCCCTTTTCGAACTCCAACGTCGCCACGCCGATCGGATTGTGCCCGAAGGGGCTGGCCGGCGAGTTCCAGGTCCGGCAGGACACGCGCTTGGGTTCGTCCCCCAGCACCATGCGCATCAGGTCGAAATGATGGATCGACATGTCCGCCAGCAGCGGGTCCGGCATGTCCCAATAGCGATAGCCCTGGGTCGGGGCGTGACGCCGGAAATCGATGGAGACGAGGTTGACCGGCCCGAAACGCTGGGCCCCGATCAACTCTGCCGCCAGGATCGGCGCTGGCTGGAAGCGATAGTTCTGGCTGACCATCAGCACCCTGCCCCGCTCCTGGGCCATGGCCACCAATTCCTTGGCCTGGGCGATGGTCGAGGCAAATGGCTTTTCAACGATGACGCTGAGCCCCAGCTCCAGGCAGGCCTTGACGACAGGATAATGCGCCTCGGTCCTCAGCGTGCAGATTGCCAGCTGTGCCGCCCTGCCCTGCACGGCCTCTTCGAGGCTGGTAAAGCACAGCGTTTCCTCGATACCGAGTTCGGTCTGGGCGTTCTTGAGGGCATCGGGATTGGAATCCACATAGCCCACCATCTCGACATTGGGAACTTTGGGGATAACGTCCCGCGTCCAGCTGAAACCCCAATGCCCCAGCCCGATCTGAATTGCCTTGACCATGTGGATAGCTCCTCTGGTTTTGTGCTCCCCACCCTCGATGCACGCCGGCTTAGGCCGGACATGCCCTGAGATGGTACCGCCTCACAAAATCGGGAAGTCCCGGCCAATGCGAGGCAGCCAGATCAGATGTTCAGCGCTTTTCCATAAGCGTCGAGGACGCTTTCCTTCATGGTTTCGCTGAGGGTCGGATGGGGGAAGATTGTGTGAATGAGCTCTTCTTCCGTGGTTTCGAGGTTCATTGCCACTACGAAACCCTGGATCAGCTCGGTGACTTCAGCACCAATCATGTGCGCTCCGAGAAGTTCCCCGGTCTTGGCGTCGAAAATGGTCTTTACGAGGCCATCCGGCTCGCCAAGCGCGATCGCCTTGCCGTTGCCCACGAAGGGGAAACGCCCCACCTTGATCTCGCGTCCGGCTTCCTTGGCCTTGGCTTCGGTGAGGCCGACACTGGCGACCTGCGGCTCGCAATAGGTGCAACCCGGCACCTTGGACTTGTCGAGGCCATGCACCTTGAGACCCGCGATCTTTTCGACGGTGATGACAGCCTCATGCTCGGCCTTGTGCGCCAGCATGGGAGGGCCGGCGACGTCGCCAATGGCCCAGATGCCCTCGACATTGGTCTTGCCATAGCCGTCGATCACAATGGCGCCGCGCTCGGTTTTCACGCCGACCGATTCGAGGCCGAGGCCTTCGATATTGCACATCACACCAACAGCCGAGATCAGCTTGTCGCCGGCGATCTGCTGGGTCTTGCCGTCCTTGGTTTCGACATGGGCAACAATGCCGTTACCGGTCTTTTCGACCTTGGCGACCTTTGCGTCTGTCAAAAATTTGATGCCACGCTTTTCGAGACGCTTGCGGGCGAGAGCCGAAATCTCGGCATCTTCAACCGGCAGGATCTGCGGCAGCAGCTCGATGACGGTCACCTCGGCGCCAAACGACCGGTAAAACGAGGCGAACTCGATGCCGATGGCGCCTGAGCCCATCACGACCAGCGACTTCGGCATTTCTGCCGGCTTCAGCGCCTCGAAATAGGTCCAGATCTTGTCGCCATCCGGCTCGATACCGGGCAGCACGCGCGGACGCGCCCCGGTTGCGATGATGATGTTCTTGGCCTTGTAGGTGCCTTCGCCGAGTGCGTTCTTGGGCACCGGGCCTTGCGGCTCGACGATCTTCTTCGTGGTCGGCGAAACTTTTACCTCACCGGGCTTGGTGATGGTGGCCTCGCCCCAGATGATGTCGACCTTGTTCTTCTTCATCAGGAACTGCACGCCATTGTTCATCTGCGCCGCGATAGCGCGCGAACGCTTGACGATGCCGTCGAGCTCAAAGCCGTATTTCTCGGCCGTCAGCCCATAATCCTTGGCGTGGCTCATATGGCCGTAGATTTCCGCCGAACGCAGCAGCGCCTTGGTCGGGATACAGCCCCAGTTGGAGCAGATGCCAGCCATGTGCTCACGTTCGACGATGGCCACCTTCATGCCCAGCTGCGCGCCACGAATGGCTGCGATATACCCGCCGGGGCCGGCGCCGATGACGAGAAGATCGTATTGGTCAGCCATATTTGGCCTCCACTTGGTCTGTTGGGGTCGTCAGAGACCCAGCATTTGTTTGACGAGCGGGGCGAGCCCCTCACCGATGGCCCGGGTATTAGCGGGGTCAAGATGAACGCCGTCGCGCGGGTCGGCGACGGCAACGCTGGCCGCGTTGAAATAGCCGACACCCAGCTCCTGGGCGATGCGGCTGTAATAGAAGTCGAAAAGCTTGGCTTCGTCGGCGCGCGGCGCAAACATCGGGTGCAGATCGACGTGATCGGTCTCCACCGTCAGCGGCGGGGCCACAATGATCACCTGCGGAATTGCCATTCCCGGATCATATGGATGGTTGCGAACGATCTGCACCAGGCGCTTGATCCCCATCGCGGCGCCAAAGGCGGTGCCGTTGAGGTAGACCTTGAGGTCGTTTGTGCCGAGCATGATGATGACGAGATCGAACGGCTTGTGGCTGTCGAGCAGTGTCGGAAGCAACCGGACGCCATTGCGGTCACCCGGAGCCGAGTGATCATCAAACGCGGTGGTGCGGCCACCCAGACCCTCGGCAATCATGCGAGCCTTGCCCCCGAGGGCAGCCTCGATGACCGAGGGCCAGCGATCTTCGTAGGCATGGCGCGGTCCACCCTGCTCCGGATTGGACCCGAATGTCAGGCTGTCGCCATAAGCGAGAATGGTCTTCATGCGCCCTGCCCCTTCTTAGGCCAGCATCATCACCGGATTTTCGATCAGGCCCTTGAACACGCCCAGCACTTCCGCGCCGAGCGCACCGTCGACGGCACGATGATCACATGACAGCGTGGCGGTCATGAACTGGCCGATCTTGATCTGCCCGTTCTCGGGATAGACGCGCTCTTCACCAGCCCCGACCGCGAGGATCGTGCCATGCGGCGGGTTGATTACGGCTGCAAAGTGCTTGATGCCGAACATGCCCAGATTGGACACCGAAGAAGCGCCACCCTGATATTCATGCGGCGCCAGCTTCTTGTTGCGGGCGCGGGTCGCCAGATCCTTCACTTCCTCGGAAATCTCGCGAAGCGACTTGGTATCGCAGCTTTTCACGACCGGGGTGAAGAGGCCACCCGGCACCGAAACCGCAACGGCCACGTCGGACCGCTTGTGGTAGAGGATCGAGTCCCCGGCCCAGGTCGCGTTCGCCGCAGGCACGCGTTGCAGCGCAATCGCCCAGGCCTTCATGATGAAATCATTGACCGAGAGCTTGAAGGCCGGCTTGCCATCCTCGCCCTTGGGCGCCGAATTGTTGATCTGCTCGCGCGCGGCCATCAGCGCGTCGATCTTGCAATCGAGCGTCAGATAGAAATGGGGAACCGTCTGCTTGCTCTCGGTGAGGCGCGCAGCCACCACCTTGCGCATGCCGTCGTTCGGAACAAGCTCGTAGGAGCCTTCCTCGTAGAGTGCGATGACCTGGTTCTTGGTCATGCCGCCCGCCATTGCGGCTCCGCCGGTTGCGGCAGCAGCAGGCGCTGCAGTACTCGCCTTGAGCGGCGTCTTGCCCGACTTTGCAGCCTCGACGTCAGCCTTGATCACCCGGCCCTTCGGACCCGAACCCGTAACCGCTGCGATATCGATCCCGGCTTCCTTGGCGAAGCGCTTGGCAAGCGGCGAGGCAAAGACGCGCCCAGCCTCGGGCTTTGCCGAAGCCGATGCGGCCGGCGCTGACGCGGTCTTGGCCGGTGCTGGATCGGCCTTCGCGGTCGGCGCTGTCTGCGTTGCCGCATCAGCGCGTTCGACCGTGCCGGCGTCAGCCTTCGCTTCCACCTTGGGCGCTTCAGCCGGCTTGCTGGCCGCAGAGCCAATGGCGCTGGCCTCTTCCCCGTCCTGAAGGAGAACCGCGATAACCGCGTTCACCTTCACATTATCAGTGCCTTCGGCAACAAGAATCTTACCGATCTTGCCTTCGTCGACAGCCTCGACTTCCATCGTGGCCTTGTCGGTTTCAATCTCGGCGATCACGTCACCGGAGGAAACGCTGTCGCCTTCCTTGACGTGCCACTTGGCGAGCTTGCCCTCTTCCATCGTCGGAGAGAGCGCCGGCATGGTGATATCGATTGGCATCCCTGGTCTCCTTACGAGCGGTAGGTCACGGCGTTGACGGCAGCGATGACTTCGTCGACGTTGGGCAGCGCCAGCTTTTCAAGGTTGGCAGCATAGGGCATCGGCACGTCCTTGCCAGTCACCCGCAATACGGGCGCATCGAGATAATCGAAGGCCTGTTCCATGACGCGAGCAGCAAGCTCTGCGCCGATACCGCCCTGCGGCCAGCCCTCTTCAACCGTCACGAGGCGACCGGTTTTCTTGACCGATTCAATGACCGTGTCGCTGTCCAGCGGGCGCAGCGTGCGCAAATCGATCAATTCGACATCAACGCCGGCGGCCACCAGCTTTTCCGTCGCCTGGGTGGCGTAACGCATGCCCATGGAGAAAGAGACGATCGTCACGTCGGCGCCCTTCCGGGCCACGCGTGCCTTGCCGATCGGCAGCACGAAATCATCGACCTTGGGCACCAACCCCGTGGAGCCGTAGAGAATTTCATTCTCGAGGAACACGACCGGGTTTGGCGAGCGGATGGCCGCCTTGAGCAGGCCCTTTGCGTCGGCCGCGCTATAGGGCGCGATGACGGTGAGGCCCGGAACATGGCTGTACCAGGCCGAAAAATCCTGGCTGTGCTGGGCGGCAACGCGGGCTGCCGGGCCGTTCGGACCACGGAACACCATCGGCGCCGTCACCTGGCCGCCGGACATATAGAGCTGCTTGGCGGCGGAGTTGATGATCTGGTCGATGGCCTGCATGCCAAAGTTCCAGGTCATGAATTCGACGACCGGTTTCAAACCGGCAAACGCCGCACCCACTGCCAAGCCGGCGAAACCGTGCTCTGTGATCGGCGTATCGATGACGCGCTCGGGACCGAATTCCTGCAGGAGGCCCTGGGTGATCTTGTAGGCACCCTGATATTCGGCGACTTCTTCACCCATGATGAAGACGTCCGGATCGCGGCGCAGTTCTTCGGCCATGGCCTCGTTGAGTGCCTGGCGAACAGTCATCTCGACCATTTCCACGCCTTCGGGCAGGTCGGGATCGCTCTGCGCCTCGAATTTGGGGGCAGCAGGAACCGCCGCTGCAGGCGCGGCGACCGGGGCCTCTGCCTGAACCATGCTCGGCTCGGCCTCGGGCTTGGCCTCGGCGACTGCGGCAGGCGCGGTACCGGCCTCCTCGCCATCGGCAAGCACCAGTGCGATGGGCGTATTAACCTTCACGCCGTCGGTGCCTTCGGCGACGAGCAATTCCTTGACGACGCCTTCATCGACCGACTCGACTTCCATGGTCGCCTTGTCGGTTTCGATTTCGGCCAGCACGTCGCCGGACTTTACACTATCGCCTACCTTGACCAGCCACTTGGCGAGCTTACCCTCTTCCATGGTCGGCGACAGGGCGGGCATGAGGATTTGGGGCATATTAGCTCTCCAGCATGGTTACGCCGGGCATCGGGGCCACTCGGCGAAGCGCAAAATATTCAGCGTGGCGGGCGGGCAAGACCCGCCAATCGTTAATCGGGATGTTGATGGCTGTAGTGGTCGGCGCGGAATTCTGCTGGCTGGCAATCCAGCCGCTCAGCAGCAGGCCGAGAACAAGAAAGACGACAAAGGCGATGACGGAACGCTTGTAGGCGGCGGCATGCTCTTCACCGGCCAGGCCGGCCTTGGCCGCGATGGCGTCGAACCGCCACCAGCCAAACAACCAGTCTTGCCCCTTCATCGCCGCCATCTGCGTGATTGCCCGCGCCTGCCCTGCGGCCAGAATGCCGGAGAGCAGTGCGAACAATGAAATGGCGGCGAGCAGAAAGGTCATCGTCGCGCTCAGGCCTCGATGGTGATGTCGGTCCAGAGTTCAGACGGATCGGGCTCGGGATCGTGGGTCGCGAAGTCCGCTGCCTCGGTGACGACCGCCCGGATATCGGTCTCGATCTTCTTGAGGTCGTCTTCGGTCACGAAGCCGGCTTCGAGAAGACGGGCACGGACCTGCTCGATGGGGTCGCGTTCCTGGCGATATTTGGTCACTTCGTCCTTGGAGCGATATTTTGCCGGGTCTGACATGGAATGACCGCGGTAACGATAGGTCAGCATTTCGAGGATGAACGGGCCCTGGCCGGAGCGGGCATGCTCGATGGCGCGCTTGGCCGCATCATAGACCATGCGCACATCCATGCCGTCGACCTGCTCGCCTGGAATGTCGAACGACGCGCCGCGCATGGAGAAATCGGTGGTCGCGGCAGCACGCTCGATCGAGGTGCCCATGGCGTATTTGTTGTTCTCGATGACGAACACGACCGGCAGCTTCCAAAGCTTGGCCATGTTGAACGTCTCGTAGACCTGGCCCTGGTTGGCCGCGCCGTCGCCGAAATACGCCAGCGCTACCGAACCATCGCCGCGATATTTCGCTGCGAAGGCAAGGCCCGCGCCGAGCGACACCTGGGCGCCGACGATGCCGTTGCCGCCGTAGAATTTGTGCTCGTTGGAGAACATGTGCATCGAGCCGCCCTTGCCCTTCGACAAGCCGCCCTGCCGTCCGGTGAGTTCGGCCATGACACCCTTGGGGTCGAGGCCCATGACGAGCATGTGCCCGTGGTCGCGATAGCCGGTGATCTGGGCGTCCTTGCCCTTCTCGCTGGCCATGGTGATGCCCGTCACGACTGCTTCCTGGCCGATATAGAGGTGGCAGAAACCGCCGATCAGGCCCATGCCATACATCTGGCCGGCCTTTTCTTCGAACCGCCGGATCAGGAGCATCTCCCGGTACGCCTCCAGATCCTGTTCATTGGAGAACTGGGGGACATTGGGCTGCGTCTGGGCCTTGGTGGCCATCGCCTTGCGCGCCATGTAACACTCCGGGTGATTTGAATGGGGAGCCGCAGGATCAGTCTGACCCTCGGCGGCACTATAGCGCAAGCGAGGGTCCGGTAAAATCGTGCCGGACCCACATATAAACAACACTTAGAGCGTTGAATCTGCTTGAATAATTGAAATTAACTCAGAGTCAATTAATTCTTGGAATTTACCGGAAATCGGTTTACCGCTCACCGGATCCACCATCACCAGTGTATCATTGGCATGCGCCATGTTGAGCAGCGCGCGGGCGCGCTCCGTGACGATGTCGGGGTCGAGGTGACGCGGATTCATCAGCGTTGCCCTATGCTTAAACGCGTCGATCTCGGCCTGGAGAGACGCCGAGCGGTCCTTGAGGACCTGAATGTCAGCATGAATCTGCTCGCGACTCTCAATCCCGAATTGTCCGCTGATCGCGGAAAAGCCGAGATAGGCCTGGAAGGCGAGCAACATGCCTGACAGTGCGAGGGGGCGCCAGAATGGGGGACGTTTGAGACGAGTGGGCATAAGGGGACCGGTCCAAGGACCCCCAACATGCCACGAACAGGATTAATAGGGGGTTTCCCTATTCCGCCGCGACACGCTCCACGCGCGTTTCCGCATCGAACAGCGCGCTGACCGATTCCCCGCTGTTGATCCGTCGCATGGCTTCGGCCAGCGCCGGTGCAACGGACAAAATCGTCAGTTTGTCCGAATGCTGGCGGGCGGCGTTGGGGAGCGTATTCGTGCAGACGATCTCGCGCACATCCGGCTCCGCGGCGAGGCGCTCGACGGCGCCGTCCGCGAATATGCCGTGCGTGCAGGCAACGCGCACCGACCGCGCCCCGTTGGCCCGCAAATGCCTGAGCAACTCGACGATTGAACCGCCGCTGGCGATCTCGTCATCGAGAATGATCACGTCGCGCCCGCGAACCTCACCGATGATCGCCGAGATCCGCACCTTGGTGTCGGTCAGGCGCTCTTTCGCCCCCGCCGCCACCGGGACGCCGAGCCGTCTCGCAAAGGCGGCAGCGGTCTTGGCATTGCCCAGATCAGGCGAAACGACGACAGCATTGCCGAGATCTTGCGCCTGAAAATGCGTCGTGAGTTCATTGAGCGCATGCAGGTGATCGACAGGCACGCTGAAAAACCCATGCACCTGCGGGGAGTGGAGGGTCATGGTCAGGACCCGATCGGCACCGGCCGTTTTCAACAGATCGGCAACAAGACGGCCACCGATTGAGATACGGGGTTCGTCCTTCTTGTCCGAGCGCGCATAAGAATAGTGCGGAATGACCGCAGTTATGCGTGCCGCCGACGCCCCGCGCGCCGCATCGAGCATGAGCAGAAGCTCGACCAGATGATCCTGCACTGGCGCGCTCAAAGTCTGGACCAGAAAAACGTCCTGCTCCCGGCAATTTGCCTGCAGCTGGACTTCCAGGCAGTCGTTGGAGAAGCGTTTGACGCGTGTCGCATTGAGCGGCACGCCCAGTTCGGCGCAAATCTCTTTGGCAAGTTCGGGATGGGCGCTACCACTGAACACAGCGATCTGGCTCATCGGACTTCCTCGCCTAAACTGGGGACGTTTCCTCGGGCAGCACTTAGCACTGCTATCCGTTACAGCGCAACGTAGTCGATCTCCTGGAAGCGTGCCACTTCCGGCAGCCAGCGGTCCCTCACGAAGGCCACATGGTCCGCATGGGCGTTGTAGAAATCGTATGCGGCCTGGTCGGCCAGCTCCATCGAAAAGCCAAAGGCATAGTCGGCCTTTGGACTGACCTGGCGGAGCCGCTCGAAGTTCTCGACGCCCGGAATGGCGGCGAGAATTTTCGCGTCACGCAGGAAGGCCGCCTCCTCCGGCGAACCGGAGGGGTGCTTGAGTGTGAAGACGACGGTGTGGCGGATCATTGCTCTGCCCCCACGGCTTCGTTGGCGGCAATGGCGGACATGTTGACGATACCGCGGCTGGTCACCGAAGGCGTCAGGATATGCGCCGGCGACCGCGTTCCCATCAGGATCGGCCCCACGGACAGCGCATTGTTCATCTCCTTGAGCAGCGTCATGGAGAGGTTGGCCGCGTCGAGGTCCGGGAAAACCAGCAGATTGGCTTCGCCGCGCAGCGGTGTGTCCGGAATATAGCGATCGCGCAGAACCTCGTTCAGGGCCAGATCGCCCTGCATCTCGCCCTCGAGGATCAGGTCAGGAGCCGCCGCCTTCAGCTTGGCGTAGACTTCGCGCATCTTGTAGGCGCTGTCGCCGTCCCGCGAACCGAAATTCGAGTAGCTCAGCAGTGCCGTGCGCGCCTCGATATTGAAGCGCTTGAGATGATTGCGTGCCTGCAGCGTAATCGCCACCAATTCGTCGGCACTGGGGTTCTGATTGACATAGGTGTCGGTCAGGAAAAACGCGCCGCGTTGCATGATCAGCATGGACAGTGCCGACACATCGGTCACCCCGTCCTGAAGCCC
Source organism: Devosia sp. FJ2-5-3 (assembly GCF_029201545.1). Classification (NCBI taxonomy): domain Bacteria; kingdom Pseudomonadati; phylum Pseudomonadota; class Alphaproteobacteria; order Hyphomicrobiales; family Devosiaceae; genus Devosia; species Devosia sp. FJ2-5-3. Next base: position 2,326,424 of record NZ_CP104007.1, read on the forward strand.
GATGATGGAGCGGATGTCGCGGACGTGCTTGATGTAGCGTCCCTGCAGGCCGCAGATCAGCGCATCCGCCTCGCCGCGCTTGACCGCCAGCGCCCCGATGACCGTGGTATTTGTGCGCACGATGGTTCGTGCCGTCTCGGGCGTCACCCCGTCGCGCCCGACGAGTGAGTGGAAAAGACTGACATAGTCGCGATAGCGCGGATCGTCTTCGGGGTTGATGATCTCGAAGTCTCGGCCTGGCTGGATGTTGAGCCCGAAGCGCTCGATGCGCGCCTCGATCACCGCAGGACGACCGATCAGAATTGGTCGCGCAATGCGTTCCTCGAGCAGCACCTGGGTGGCGCGCAGCACGCGTTCGTCCTCGCCATCGGCAAAGGCGATGCGCTTGTTCTTGCCCTGCGCCTTGTCGATGATCGGCTTCATCACGAGGCCAGACCGGAACACGAAGCGGTTCAGCTGGTCATAATATGCATCCCAATCGGCGATCGGCTTCTTGGCGACGCCCGATTCCATGGCGGCACGCGCCACGGCCGGCGCGATCCGCAGGATCAGCCGCTGGTCGAAGGGATTTGGGATGATGTGTTCGGCGCCATAGACGGCCGGCTCGCCCGACGGCGACACCTCGAGGCCCGGCTCATGCGCCAGCTTGGCGATAGCCCGCACAGCCGCCAGCTTCATCTCCTCATTGATCGTGGTTGCATGCACGTCGAGCGCACCACGGAAGATGAAGGGGAAGCAGAGGACGTTGTTGACCTGGTTCGAATAATCGGAACGCCCGGTGCAGACCATGGCGTCGGGCCGCACCTGCTTGGCCACTTCCGGCATGATTTCAGGATTGGGGTTCGCGAGCGCCAGAATCAGCGGCTTGGGTGCCATCTTTTCCAGCATTTCCGGCCTGAGCGCACCTGCCGCGGAAAGACCAAGAAACACGTCCGCGCCCTCGATCACCTCGGCCAGGGTCGTGGCGTCGCTGGTCCGGCGGAATTGGCCGCGCCATTTGTCGTTGACGTCGTTGCGCTTGTGGGTAACGAGGCCATCCTTGTCGGCGACCCAGATGTTCTCATGCTTGGCGCCCAGCGCTACGAGCACGTTCAGGCAGGCGATGGCCGCCGCCCCTGCCCCCGAGGTGCAGATCTTCACCTCGTCGATGCGCTTTCCGGCAAGCTCCAGCCCGTTGAGCACCGCGGCACCGACGATGATTGCCGTGCCATGCTGGTCGTCATGGAAAACCGGGATCGGCATGCGCTCGCGCAGTGCTTCCTCGATTTCGAAGCAGTCCGGTGCGCGGATGTCCTCAAGATTGATCCCGCCGAATGTCGGCCACAGGGGCGCCACGGCATCGATGAATTTCTGGGGATCGAGTTCATCCACCTCAAGGTCGAACACGTCGATGCCGGCAAATTTCTTGAAGAGAACGGCCTTGCCTTCCATCACCGGCTTGGAGGCCAATGCCCCGATATTGCCGAGACCGAGCACGGCGGTGCCGTTGGAAATAACAGCGACAAGGTTCTGTCTGGAGGTATAGCGCGCTACGGTAGAGGGATCGGCAGCAATTTCCTCACAGGGAGCCGCCACGCCGGGGGAATAGGCAAGCGCCAGGTCGCGCTGGTTGCCCAGTGGCTTGAGCGGCTGGATTTCGAGCTTGCCTGGCTTGGGAAACTCATGGAAATGCAGAGCCGCCTCGCGCAATGCCTTGCGTTGCTCATTGACGTCGTTCGACACGCAGATTCTCCCGGCAGTACCGACGCAAAAGTCCTCCCGACCAGTCTGGTCGGTCTCCCATAGGACCATGCGACCTATTGAGCGAAGACCCCGCGACCTGGTTCGTAAGATCGCTTCGGGTCATGATGATGGGCAGTTAGGTGCCATCAATTGACGCGCTTGAAAAGGGGCAAGGCCCCAATGGCCATCAAGCGGCGTTTACAGGGACGGCGTCGGGCCGAGATCCGAATTTGCTGGGCCGAAGCGAGGGCGAAGAATCCAGTGCCAGCGCCAGTTCCCTGAAAGCCCCGATCTTGAGCGCCGGTGCGAAAATGAAGCCCTGCGCCTGGATAACGCCGTGTGAGCGCAGGTAGATCGCCTGTTCTTCCGTCTCGACACCTTCGGCGACGATTTCGCAATCGAGATCGCGTGCCATCGCGATAAGCCCGTCGAGTACAGGCACTTGCGTGGTGCCGGGCTTGATCATGTCGACGAAGATGCGATCGATCTTGATGACGTCCACGCCCAACGTAGCGATATAGGCCAGATTCGAGTGGCCCGTTCCGGCGTCATCCATGGCGAGGCGGGCGCCGAGCGCATGCAGGCCGGAAATCACGCTGTTGACCGCCGCCGAATTTTCCAGCGGACGGCGCTCGGTGATCTCGAACACCAATTGATCGTAGTTGATGGCAGAATTGCCGAAAATTGCCTGCACGTCGTCCACGATGCCAACGTCGCGGAAATGGCCCTCGAAGAGATTGATCGAGATTTTCATGTGCGGCATTTTTTGGCTGAGTTCGCTCAGATCGTACCGCACCTGCTGCATCAGCGAGAGGGTCATCGGCACGGCCAGCCCGGAGTTTTCGGCATAGTCGATGAAGACGCCCGGCGGAATCACGTCGCCATTGGGCTTTTCCCAGCGGCACAGCACCTCGCAGCCGATCAACTCGCCGGTGCGCAGATTGATGACGGGCTGATAATAGGGCTTGATCTCGTTGCGCCCGATGGCGCGCTCGAGGTCGAATGCCGGGACCCGCGACTTGCGCGCATACCACAGCGCGAGCAGAAGAAGACAGGCGCTGGCAAAGCAGGCGATCACGGTAAAGACGACGTCCAGATCCGTGTAGCCCGCGCGGGCCGAGTTGAAGGGCAGCGCAAATTGAACCTTGATCGGCAATTCGCCGGCATAGCTTTGCGCGCCCAGATATTCCTGCGAGCCCTGCGTCCGCGTGTAATCGGCAACGGCGCCCATCTCGATGACAGGAAGGCCACTGGTCAGTGAAATCCGGACCATAGAGGCGGCACGAAGATTGGTCTCCAGCGTCTCCTGGGTAACACCCAGAAGCGGCACGAAGACCGACACGCGGCGCATGCCCGACAGCGTCTGGGTGACCTTGATGGCGGGCATGCCCATCTCGGCGAATTGAACGATGGTGATCGTCTCGGTGAGGCCGGGAACAGGCAGCGCCTCGGACAAGGCCGAGTGCGTCACTTCGCGCCCATAGGCGTCGCAATATTGAACGCCATCCATATTTTCGACGAGAACCTGCTTGATCGACAGGCTGTTGGCGATCGCCCGCTGGGCATATTGGGAAAAAGTCGGGGTGCACAGGGATGGGATGTCGGCCACGATCTGGCGCAGCGCCGTCACCGCGTCAGCGACATTGTTATTGATCTCGACGCCGATCTGGCTGACCTGCTGTTGCAGTGTCGCGGTTTCCCGATAGCGGACGTAAGCATCCAGCAGATAGTCGACGGAAAAGATCGGCACGAAAGCGAGGAGCGCGCCGAGGACCATCAGAAGGTGCGAATACTTGGACTTCACCCGGGGACTCTCGCGCGTTTGCAGGCTATCTCCTTGTTAACGCTGCAAACTTAAAGAGCCATTAACAGCTGTTAACAGCGCGCCCGCATCCTGCGGAGAGCCCATAGAAAAAGGAGCGAGCCAAGGCTCGCCCCTTGATCAAATTGCAGCGGGGCCTCAGGCCTTGGGATTGAGGCGAATGCCCAGTTCGCGCATCTGCTTGGGGCTCGCCGGGCTCGGTGCACCCATGAGCAGATCTTCCGCCTGCTGGTTCATCGGGAAGGCCGTGATTTCGCGCAAATTCTGCACGCCGCAGAGCAGCATGACGATGCGGTCGATACCGAATGCGGCGCCACCATGCGGCGGAGCGCCGTACTGGAACGCACGATAGAGACCACCGAACTGCTCTTCCACTTCGGCGCGCGACTTGCCCGTCAGCTCGAAGGCCTTGATCATGGTCTCGGGCTCCTGGTTACGGATGGAGCCGGAGGCAATTTCAAAGCCGTTGCAGACGGCGTCGTACTGATAGGCCTTGAGCGAGAGCGGATCGGCCGAATTCAGCGCCTCGATCCCGCCCTGCGGCATGGAGAAGGGGTTGTGCGCGAAGTCGACGCGCTTTTCCTCTTCGTCCCACTCGTAGAATGGGAAGTCGACGATCCAGCACAGCGCGAACTGTTCGGTGTCGACAACACCCAAATCGGTGCCGACCTTGGTGCGAGCTTCGCCGGCGAACTTGTAGAACTTTTCCGGGCGACCGGCGACGAAGAACACCGCATCACCGTCCTCGAGGCCAAGCTGGGCCTTGAGAGCAGCCGTGCGCTCTTCGCCAATGTTCTTGGCGATCGGGCCCGAACCGGCACCGTCCTTGAAGAAAATATAGCCGAGGCCCGGCTGGCCCTGGCCCTGTGCCCAGGCGTTCATACGGTCGCAGAAGGCGCGGCCGATCGGCTCCGCGCCCGCCTTGTTCTTGGCCGGGATAGCCCAGACTTCGACCTTGGCATCGGCTTCGATCTGGTTGGCGAACACCTTGAAACCGGATCCTGCGAAATGCTCGGTAACCGCTTGAATTTCAATCGGGTTCCGAAGGTCAGGCTTGTCCGAACCATATTTGCGGATAGCCGTGTCATAAGGAATGCGCGGCCAGTCCTTGGTCACGCGCTTACCTTCGGCGAACTGTTCGAACACCGAGGTGATAACGGGCTGGACAGTGTTCCAGACGTCTTCCTGCGTCACGAAGCTCATTTCGAGGTCGAGCTGGTAGAACTCACCCGGCAGGCGGTCAGCGCGCGGGTCTTCGTCGCGGAAGCACGGGGCAACCTGGAAGTAGCGGTCGAAGCCGGCAACCATCAGCAGCTGCTTGTATTGCTGGGGCGCCTGCGGCAGCGCGAAGAACTTGCCGGGATGGATGCGGCTGGGCACGAGAAAGTCGCGTGCGCCTTCGGGCGAGGATGCCGTCAGAATCGGTGTCGAATATTCGGCGAAGCCCTGCTCGGTCATGCCGTTGCGCATCGCCGCGATCACCTTGGTGCGCTTGACGATGTTGTTGTGCAGCTTTTCGCGTCGCAGATCGAGGAAGCGATAGCGCAGGCGGATATCTTCCGGATATTCCTGGTCGCCGAAAACCGGCAACGGCAATTCCTTGGCTTCCGACAGCACTTCCAGCTCGCGGATGAACACCTCGATCTGGCCAGTGCCGATATTGGGGTTCACGGCGGAAGCGTCGCGCAGCTTGACCTCGCCGTCGATGCGCAGGACCCATTCGGCGCGCACCTTCTCGGCAGCGGCAAAGGCCGGCGAATCGGGATCGATCACGAACTGGGTGAGGCCGTAGTGGTCGCGCAGGTCGATAAACAGCAGGCCGCCATGGTCACGGATACGATGCACCCAGCCGGAGAGGCGCACAGTATTGCCGGCATCGTCCGCCGTCAGGGCGCCACAGGTGTGGGTGCGGTAGCGATGTGTCGTCATTTCCATACTCGGATAGCAAAAAGGGCCGGATTCTCGGGCGGGAAAAGCGCATGGTGGTTGCCGCTTGTCAAGCATAACGGGCGCCGGGGACCCCGACGCCATTGGCGGAAATCGATGGTGGAGCAATGGCGCTTCACCTGCTAGGAAGAATATTGACGAATTTGAGACGGTAATCCCGCATGGACCTGATTGTTTCCACAGACGTGCTCAGCGCATTCTGCGAGCGCGCCGCCAATTTTGATTTCGTGACGGTTGATACCGAGTTCCTCCGCGAAACCACCTATTGGCCAAAGCTCTGCCTTATCCAGGCTGCCACGGACGATGAGGCTGTGCTCATCGACCCATTGGCGCCGGGTATTGATCTGGCGCCCTTCTTTGCGCTTCTCGCCAACCCTGCCGTGACCAAGGTGTTCCACGCCGCGCGCCAGGATATCGAGATTTTCGTGAAGCTGGCCGGTGCCGTTCCGCACAATATCTTCGACACCCAGATCGCCGCCAGCGTCTGCGGGTTCGGCGATAGCGCCTCCTATGACAGCCTCGTGCGGGCGATCTGCAAGGTCGAACTCGACAAATCCTCGCGCTTTACCGATTGGTCGGCCCGCCCGCTGTCCGAAAAGCAGCGCCTCTATGCCCTCGCCGACGTCACCTATCTCCGCGATATCTATCGCGAATTGCGCACGCAGGTGGATGCCACCAAGCGTTGGGATTGGGTCGAGGACGAGCTGACCACGCTGCGTAGCATCGACACCTATATCGTCCAGCCGGAGAACGCCTGGGAACGGCTGAAAATGAAGATCAGCCGCGCCCGCGACCTTGCGGCGCTAAAGGTCCTGGCCGCCTGGCGCGAGCGCCGCGCCCAGGAGACCGATCAGCCGCGCAGCCGAATCTTCAAGGACGACGTGCTCTACGAGTTGGCCGTGCAGCGCCCGCTCACGCCCGAAGCCTTCGACAAGCTGCGCGCCGTGCCGCGCGGTTTCGGCCGCAGCGCCGCAGCTGCCGAAATCATCAGTCTTTTGAAGGGTGTCGAAGGCCTCACGAAATCGGAATTGCCCGTCATGCCGGACCGTTATCGCGGCCCGTCGCCCAAAGGCGCCGTCGGCGATCTCATTCGCGTGCTGCTCAAATCCGTGGCCGAGCACCATGGCGTGGCCTCGCGCATTCTGGCCACTTCAGACGAAATCGACGCCCTCGTCCTCGATGACGATGCCGACGTGCCTGCGCTCAAGGGGTGGCGCCGCAAGCTCTTTGGTGAAAAGGCATTGGCCATCAAGCACGGCCGCATCGCGCTGGTCGCGACGCGCAAGGGTGTGCGCGAAATTGCCGTCGATGCGAACGAAGCGGCTGAGTAGCCAGTCGCTTCAGTCGACCTGCACTGCCGAATCGTTGTGCCCGGCGATATTTGCGAATTGGCTGAGCCTATTGCGCAGATGGTCGCCATTGAGGAACGCAAGATCTGCGGGAAGATGGAGGACGAGTTCGTCCTTGCCGCGGATGGAGAAGTGCGTGCGCGCCAGGATGCCCGGCATTGCCGCGGTCATCGGATAGGCGACGCGGAAGAGCGCGCCGATCAGCTTGGCACGCTTGGCAGTATCGCTTCCCGCCAGAGGCAGCAGCGACTGGGCCCATTTGCTCTTGAGCCCGTCATAGCGAACGGACAGCGCCTGGGCCAGATAAGCTCGTCCCGGATGATCCACGCCCGTCAACGAGCCATAGGCAACGGCGTCGACGCTCTGTTGGCCACGGTAATCGGGATGTGCGCGCCAACCGATATCGGCAAGCAGACAGACCACTTTGCGCAAGCGCGCTTCGGCGCTGCTCTCATCGAGGCCCGCAGCCTCCATATATTGCGCGGTGAATTCGATAAGGTCGTTGCCATGCGCCGGCGAGCGCGAGCGCAGGATCGATAATTCCTCGGCCCCCTGTAGCAACGGGTCGATAGCGCGCTCCTGGGGGTCGAGCATCCCATAGAGATAGCCCTCACGGACTCCGAGGGCTGAAAAGACAACGCTCTCGAACCGTCCGGCCTTGAGGATTTCAGCAAGGACGGCGGCGCCGAATGGCACCAGTTCCCGTCGCGAATTACTGACTTCGCTGGCGCCCGGATAGGACTTCAATGTGTCCGCTCCGACGATGTCTTCGCAGACCTTGATCATGTCGGCGGAAGGAACGACGTAGTCCTGCACCATGTGCAAGGGATAGTCTCGCAGCACCTGGTGGAGCTTTGCGAGCGAGCGCCACGTCCCTCCGATCGCGGCGAACTGGCTGCCGGGTGCAACCGTCGCGACGATCGAGTCCTTAAGCCTGTCGCGGGTGATCTGCGCGGCCTTTGCGGGTGAACCATCCGCATCGTCCTGGAGGCGGATGACGCCAAGCTCGAAAGACTGGCCGCTGGTATCGATGCCGTTGTCGATGGCGGAGAACTCGAGGCTCCCGCCCCCGAGGTCACCGACAACGCCGCTGAAGCCAGGAATACCTGCCACGACGCCGAGCGCGGCGAAATGGGCTTCCTGCTCGCCACTGAGGACGCGCACCTGGGTCTGCATGATTGTTTCGACGGCGGCGACAAATTCGGCGCTGTTGGAGGCGTCGCGCACCGCTGAAGTCGCCAGCACGTATATCTTGCCGACGCGCATAAGCCGGGCAACCATGGCGAAACGCTTCATGGCGTCGAGCGCCTTGGCGATATTGGCGTCTGCCAGCCTTCCGGTCTGTGCGATCCCGCGCCCCAGGGCGCAGGATGCCTTCTCGTTGTAGAGGGGCGTCAGCGCCCGGGCGTGGCGCTCATAGACCACCAGGCGGACCGAGTTGGAACCGATGTCGAGCACGGCCACCGGACGGGCGCCTTTTATGCGCCCCTGAGCCGTAGGATCGGCATCAACGCCCCAGAATTGTGTCAAACTCAGCCCTCGTCGCCTTCCCCTGCACTACCGCGACCGGACAGCGAAGGGTTGGTCATGAAGTAATCGTGCGCATTGAATGGCTCTTCGCCCTCGTTCAAGCGCACACGGTGCGAGCTGCCATCGGGCAACACTTCCCAGCTTTGCTGGTTGTCGCGAAGATAGGCAACCATGATCCGGTCCATGATCTGCTTATGCACGGTCTTGTTGAGGATCGGCACCATCACCTCAACGCGGCCATCCAGATTTCGTCCCATCAAATCGGCGGAGGAAATATAGACCAGCGCCTTGGGTGACGGCATGGTCTCGCCACGTCCGAAACAATAAATGCGGCTGTGTTCCAGGAAGCGGCCAACGACGGACTTCACCCGGATATTGTCCGAGAAGCCTGGAATACCCGGACGAAGGCAGCAGATGCCGCGGACGATGAGGTCCACCTTCACGCCGGCCTGGCTGGCGTCATAGAGTGCGTCGATCACCTGCGGATCGACCAGCGAGTTCATCTTGAGCAAGATGGAAGACGGCTGGCCGTTCCGCGCAAACTCGATTTCTTCGGCAATATTCTGCAGCAGCGTCTCGCGCAGATTGACCGGCGACACAGCGATGGTCTCGAGCTCGGTCGGTCTTGCATAGCCGGTGATGAAATTGAACACCCGCGCCACGTCCCGCGTAACCGCGGGGTCGATGGTGAAATAGCTGAGGTCGGTATAGATCTTGGCAGTGATCGGGTGGTAGTTGCCGGTGCCGATGTGGCAATAGCTGACCAGCTTGCCCTTTTCGCGCCGCACCACCTGGCTCATCTTGGCATGGGTCTTGAGTTCGATGAAGCCGAACACGACCTGCGCCCCTGCCCGTTCGAGATCGCGGGCCCAGCGGATATTGGCTTCTTCGTCAAAGCGCGCCTTGAGCTCGACCAGGCAGGTCACGGACTTGCCGGCCTCGGCCGCCATCACCAGCGCCTTGACGATCGGGCTGTCCGACGATGTGCGGTAGAGCGTCTGCTTGATCGCGACCACATCCGGATCGCGCGCCGCCTGCATGAGGAACTGCGCGACCACGTCAAAGCTCTCGAACGGATGATGGACGAGGATGTCCTTGGCCCGGATGGCGGCAAAGCTGTCGCCATTATAGTCCCGGATGCGCTCGGGGAACCGAGCGTGATAGGGCTGGAATTTGAGGTCCGCGCGCTCCACGTCGCAGATCTTGCGCGCATCGGCGAGGCCGAGGAAACCCTGCACCTCGAAAACGTCCGCTTCCTTGACGCCCAGTTGCTCGCCGATCTGGCGCTTGAGGGCTCGGGACATGGACCGTTCGATTTCAAGCCGGATCACCTGCCCGCGGCGACGCTGACGCAGTGCGGATTCGAATTCCACCACGAGGTCGGCCGCTTCGTCGTCGATTTCGATTTCGCTGTCGCGGATCACGCGGAAGGCACCCGCCCCCATGATTTCATGGCCGGGGAACATCTTGTGGAAGAAGAGCTTCACCAGCGTATCGATGGTGACAACTTCGGTCCGTCCCTCCGAGACCAGCCCGGTCGGCAGATTGATGAACCGGTCGAGATTGCCGGGAATGCGCACCAGCGCCGTCAGCATCTGGTCGTTGTTCGGACGCCGCAACTCAAAGGCCAGCGCCAGCCCCAGATTGGGGATGAACGGGAACGGATGCGCGGGATCCACGGCAATCGGCGTCAGGACGGGGAAAATCTCTTCCCGGAACAGCTTTTGCAGATAGGAGACCTGGTCTTCGCTCAAATCATCGGTTTCGTGGATCACCACGTTCTGCGCGAACAGTTCTTCACGCAGATTCTGCCAGTGATCCTGCTGCTCGAGCTGCAAATGCTGGGCGAGCGTTGCGATTTCGTCGAGCTGTTCGGTCGGTGTCAGGCCATCGGCGCTTTGCTTGGCGAGCCCTGCCCGGATCTGCCCTTTGAGCCCGGCGACGCGCACCATGTAGAATTCATCGAGATTGTTCGCTGATATCGAGACGAAGCGCAGGCGTTCGAGCAGCGGATGGGCTTCGTTGCCTGCCTCCTCGAGCACGCGCATGTTGAACTGCAGCCAGCTCACTTCGCGGTTGACGAAGCGCGCCGGGCTGGTGCGCAAGGCCTCTACATCCGGTACGGCACCCTCTGCCTCGGCAAAGTCACTAATCTCATTCATCGGCGTCGGCGTCCCAATCCTGTTGCCCACTCGGCCCGCGCTCCGCCTGTCGGCGCGCCAGGGCCTCTGTCGCTATACTGCGGGTGATCGCTGTCCCTCTGGCTAGGGCCAGGCGATCCATCAGGTCTGCAAGGATCCCCACTTCTTCCGGACTGCGCTCCATGCGCGCGACCAAATAGTGGATGATCTTTGGATCGACCTTGATCTGGCGGTCACCAAACAGCTTCGCGAACATGTGTGACAACTCGATGTCGTCGCTGACCTCCAGTCGAAACATCGGCGCACGACGCACTCGCGAACGCACATCATCGGTCGCCAGCGGCCAATGTGCAACCTCCTCGCGCGCCGTCAGCAGCAGCGTTCGATCGCCCCGCATGGCCTGATTGAGCAAATGAAACAGGCTCGGCTCGTCATAGGCGCCGCTATCGACATCCTCGATGGCGAGGGGTCCCTTGCCGTTCTCACCGGCAATCGTCGCGATGGTCTCGGGCGTGACGAAGCGCGCGCCGCTCCGATCGGCAAAAATGCGCGCCAGATGCGATTTACCCGAGGCGGCAGGACCGATGATCAGCGTGACCGCGTCGGGCCAATGCGGCCAGGCCGTTATTCGGGCATGGGCCAGCGAATTTCCTTCGCCGACCAGGAAGTCATCTTCGGCATGAGAGGGCTCGAGATGCAGGTCCAGAGGCAGTTGCCGTGGGCCGGTATCAGGGAGCAATCTCTTCATCCGCGGCATGGCCGTTGGTGCCAAGATAGAGGGTGCTTTCTTTGTATTTCCGCACGCCGTAACGCACCAGAACAGAGGCAATTGCCGCCATGGGGACGGCAAGCAACAGGCCGGTAAACCCAAACAGGGCGCCGAGAGCCAGCAGGGCAAACATCATCCAGACCGGATTGATGTTGATCGAGGACCCGACGAGCTTGGGATAGAGCACATTTCCTTCGATGAACTGCCAGAACATGAAGACGCCGAAGACCAGCGCGACCATCCACAAATTCGGCCAGAACTGCACCAGGGCGATGCCCACGGCCAGACCCAGGCCGACAAAGGCGCCCACGAACGGAATAAAGCTCAGGAGCCCTCCGATAATACCGACGGCCAGGCCGAAATTAAGGCCGATCAGCGACAGCGCGGTCGCGTAAAAGGCCGCGTCGAGCAAGAGGACCGAGCCCTGCCCGCGGATCACGCCGGCCATGGAGCTGTCAATGTCGCCCAGAATACCCTTGATCTCGGCCTTGTGGTCCCTGGGCATCAGATTGTCGATGCCGCGGATCATCCCTTCCCAGTCGAGCAGGAGGTAGAAGGCCACGACGGGCGCGACCACGATAAAGGCGACGACCGAGACCCCCGACATGCCGATGCTGACCAGTTCGGCCGGCAGGCGCGCGATAAACCCGAGCAGGTTTCGCGCGATTTCGTTGATGGCGCGCTCGACTTCGGCGGCGCGTTCAGGTCCGAGCCAGGCGCTGATCTCAGGCGAATATTGCGTCGCCAGATTCTGCAAATCCCTGAAAAGTGTCGGCGCGCGCTGGATCAGCTCGATGATCTGTTGGCCAATCACGGGCACCAGCATGAAGAACAGGCTGATGATGATGGCGAGGATCGAAAGCAGCACCACGACGGTCGCCCAGATGCGGCTGAAATGCCAGCGCTGCAACTGGTTGACGAGCGGATTGAGCAGATAGGCCAGCGCTGCGCCGACGACAAAGGGCAGCAATATGCCGCGGAAAATCCACAGCGAGAGGATCAGCACCGTAAAAAAGCCGATCCAGATCAACACTTGATTTCTAAGGTTCATGGCGCCGGGCGGCCCTTGCGTCTGTGTATCCAAGAAGCTATCAGCCGTGTAACGGCCAGCACCGAAAAGTTCAACCAACCCGGTTCGCGCGCGCTGCGATGCGCCCGCTATCCCCAGCATTGGCAACAGGCTCATGTCCGACGCACAAAACCTGCCATCAAACGGTCTCTCATACAAGCAGGCCGGGGTCGATATCGATGCCGGCAATGCACTGGTAGAGGCAATCAAGCCCGCCGTTCGTTCCACCCGGCGCCCGGGCGCCGATGGTGAGATCGGCGGTTTCGGCGGTCTCTTCGATCTCAAGGCCGCCGGTTTTGTCGATCCGGTCCTCGTTGCCGCCAATGACGGCGTGGGCACCAAGCTCAAGATTGCCATCGATACGGGCAAGCACGACACGATCGGCCAGGATCTCGTGGCCATGTGCGTCAACGATCTTATCGTCCAGGGCGCCGAGCCGCTCTTCTTCCTCGACTATTTTGCCACCGGCAAGCTCGATGTCGAACAGGGCACGGCCATCGTCAACGGCATCGCCCATGGCTGCCGCCTCGCGGGCTGTGCGCTTATCGGCGGCGAAACCGCCGAGATGCCAGGCATGTACCACGGCAATGATTATGACCTTGCCGGCTTTGCCGTCGGCGCGGCCGAACGCGGCGCATTGCTGCCTCGCAAGGACATCGCGGCCGGCGACATTCTCGTCGCGATTGCCTCCTCGGGCGTCCATTCCAACGGCTATTCGCTGGTCCGCAGGATCGTCGAAGTCTCGGGCCTCACCTGGGATGCTCCAGCGCCATTTGCCGAAGGCAAGACGCTGGCGGAAGCCCTGCTCGAGCCGACCCGCATCTACGTCAAGTCGATCCTCGCCGCGCTGAAGGCCGGCCATGGCATCAAGGCCCTCGCCCACATCACCGGCGGCGGTTTCATCGACAATATCCCGCGCGTCCTGCCCGATCATCTGGCAGCCGATATCGATCTGGGTGCCGTCAGCGTCCCGGCGGTCTTCGGCTGGCTGTCCAAGGTCGGCGGCATGGATGAGCGCGAAATGCTGCGCACCTTCAATTGCGGCGTTGGCATGCTCGTTGCCGTAACGCCCGCGGATGCCGAGAAGCTGGTCGAAAGCCTCAACGCTTCGGGAGAAACCGCAGCCATAGTCGGGCAGCTCACCGAGCGGTCCGGCGAAGCCGTCACCTTCCGGGGCGCGCTGAAACTGTGAGCCGGAAGAAGGTCGGCATTCTCATCTCTGGGCGCGGCTCTAATATGTCCGCGCTCATCGCGGCCGCGAAAGAACCGGACTATCCTGCTGAAATAATTGGCGTTCTTTCCAATAAAGCAGCAGCTCAGGGTCTTATCACTGCCGCTACCGAGGGGATTGCGACGGCGTCCCTGGCCCAGAGCAAATTTCCCTCCAGGGACATGTTCGAAGACACCATGACGCAGGTGCTCGAAAGCTGGGAGGTCGACATCGTTTGCCTCGCCGGCTTCATGCGCATTCTCGGCGACGACTTCGTCAATCGCTGGGCCGGGCGGATGATCAACATCCACCCCTCTCTGCTGCCGGCCTATAAGGGTCTCGATACCCACGCCCGCGCGCTCGCGGATGGCGTGACCGAGCACGGTTGTACCGTGCACTACGTTACCCCGGGCCTCGACGAGGGCGAACCGATCCTCCAGGCCAAGGTCCCGGTTCTGCCCGGCGACACGCCCGAGACTCTGGCCGCGCGCGTACTGGTCGAGGAACACCATATCTACCCAGAGGCCCTGCGGATCCTCGCCGCCGCCCTGCCCTGAACGGCACGCCGTTATTCATCACCAGAATTGATCGCCGCATCGTCAAATTCGGTTCGACCTTTGTTCGCTCCGAGCGTAGCGTCCGGCTTCTTTCGGGGAAGCTGTTATGAGTCTGCGCGACTGGTCCTGGATCATTCTTCTGGGCGCCATCTGGGGTTGTTCCTTCGTTTTCAACGCCATCCTTATCCGTGAAATCGGTCCGGTCTGGGTGACTGCCTTCCGCGTTTCCATCGGCGCGCTGGGCTGCTGGGTCATCATGCTGGCGCTGCGCAAGCCTGTCCCGCGCGACCCCATGCTCTGGCTGCAATTGGGCGGGCTCGGCATCATTGCCTATGCCATCCCCTTTGCCCTGTTCCCCCTTGCCCAGGCGCACCTCGCCAGCGGCATCGCCGCCATCATCAACGCCTTGACCCCGATGGTGACCGCTTTGATCTCCCATGTCTGGATCGGCGGGGAGAAGGCGACGCCCACAAAGTTCACCGGTGTCGGCATCGGCTTTGCAGGCGCGGCGATCCTCGTTTCGCCGGCACTGACTTCGGGTGGTTCGTCTCAGCTCTGGGCGGTCATGGCCTGCCTTGGCGCGACCCTGTGCTACGCGCTCTCGCTGAACATTACCCGCAGCTACAAGCACATCGAGCCGACCGCTTTCGCCTCGATCGCGCTGACAGGCGCTGCCGTCATTGCCGTGCCCCTCGCTTTCCTCGTCGAAGGCGTGCCCGTCATCACCCGCGCCGAAACGTGGGGCGCCGCATTGGCCATCGGTCTCCTCTCGACGGCCTTCACCTTCCAGATCATGTATCGGATCCTTCCGCGGGTCGGCGCCACCAACTTCGCCACGACCACGTTCATCGCGCCGATTTCGGCGTTGCTGATCGGCGTGACCGTGTTGGGCGAAACCGTCCTGCCGATCCAGATTCTCGGCATGGTAGTGATCTTCTTCGGCCTCCTGTTCATCGACGGCCGTATCCGCCAGCTCTGGAAAGGCGTAGGCGCCTGACATAAGATCGCCTCTCGCCGGTGCCACCGGCGACAGGAGGTCAATGTCATGTACATCAAGACCATCTCACCGTCGGAGGCCACCGACGAAATGGCCGAGATCTACGAGGCCGAAACCGCCGCCATGGGACGCGTCATGGCGGCAACGCAGTGTCTCTCTGCGCGCCCCGATATGCTCGTCCCGATCGAACGCCTGCTGCATCAGCTGAGAGACAATTTCTCGCTGGGGCTCGAGAATTTTCGCCTGATTACGCTCATCGCCGCCAAGAACGTCCCCTCGAGCTATTGCTCGCATGTCTATTTCAAATCGCTCTCGCGGATGGTCGGGCGAGACAAGGCCATCGCCATCCAGGCGGACTATCGCAATGCAGGATTGAGCGAGCAGCAGGTGGCCATGCTTGCCTATGCGGAACAGATCACCCGCGATGCCTCGCGAATAACGGAGGCCGACATTGACCGGCTGCGGGCCGTCGGCCTGACCGATCTCAATATCGCCGACATCGCCCTCGCGGCCTCATATCGCAGCTTTCTGAGCCGCTATTTCGATGCCGTCGGTGCGGAGGCCGAGGCTGACTTCCTCGACCTCGATCCCAACGTGCGCGCCCAGATGTCGGTGGGGAAACACTGAGAGCGGGAAAAGGAACTCCTGCGGCACCATACCGTTGAATCCGATGGAGGTGCGCCATGCCCAGTCCCCGACCTGATATCGATCCTCAAGCCCCGCCTGAATACACTCCGCCGCCGGACCCCGATTTTCCGCGGCCGGGTGAGCCTGGCCAGCCAGGCCCCGGTCATTTCCCCACGCCCGACGAGCCCGGGACGTCCCCCGATCCGGTTCCGTCGCCGGAAATTCCGCCCATGCCCGGCGACGTTCCGCGCCCGCGGGAGTTCTGACATGGACCCGACCCGAAACGACAAATCCGACAAGCCTGTGCGCCCTGCCCAACCGCAGCCGCCCATGCCGGTTCACCTGCCTACCGGCGACCCAGAGCACCCGCACAGCTCGCCGCTGCGCCAGGACGTCGAGGAGGATGGGTTTGATCCCAACCTCCCGCCCGAGCTCGGACACGACATCAATCCGTAAGGTCAGTGGTTGGAGTGGATCTTGCTCAGGAAGTACGTCAGCGCCCCAATGACGAGGGCGCTGGCCCCACCCAGATAGAGGATGTCGATGCCGCCCGCCGAAGTGACTGCGCGGCCCAAAAAGTAGACCGCGAGCACAGTGACGGCCACACCCACCAGCTTGGACTTGAGATCGTCCAGCGTGCGGATGCGCAGCCAGTTCGGCAGTTCCAGATCCTGGTCGAAATAGAGCTGATAGAGCCCAAGCGACACGACCTGAACCACCGTTGCGAGCAGGAAGAGATCAACCAGCTCGATGGCATGCAGCAGGGCCTCGTCGTGGCTCAACCGATGATCCACCGAGAAGAACAGGCCATCCAGGAAATGCCAGGTCTCGAAGGCCCCATACACCATGAGCGCCAGCGAGGCGGCCATGGTGGCCAGAACGGGGATCAGGATGACGCCGCTGAACAGCTTGCCGATCAGCCGAACGATCCAGGGCGCCTTGTGATCGACGAAGGCCGCCCCGATCGATGTCGAACGGACGGATCGCTCTTTTTCTTGCTCTAGGGTCAAGATTATTCGATCCCGAGCTTTTGCTTCATCAAATCGTTCAGCGCCTGCGGGTTGGCCTTGCCACCCGAGGCCTTCATCGCCTGGCCGACGAACCAGCCGATCATGGTCGGCTTGGCTTTCACCTTCTCGACCTGATCCGGATTGGCGGCGATGATTTCGTCGACGATCTTCTCGATGGCGCCGAGATCGGTCACCTGGGTGAGACCGCGACGCTCCACGACTTCGGCCGGATTGCCTTCCGGCTCCTCGGAGATGAGAATCTGCAGCACGTCCTTGGCGCCCTTGGACGAGATCGTCCCAGCGGCGATGAGGTCGACCAGGCCGGCGATCTGCGCCGGCTGCAAATGAGTTTCCCACACGGCCAGGCCCTGGCTGTTGGCGAAAGCGGCGACGTCGCCATTGAGGATATTGGCCACGGCCTTGCCATCGCGCTTGGTGCCGCCGAAGGCCACGCAGGCCTCGTAATAGTCTGCGGTCTCGCGATCGAGCGTCAGCACCATGGCGTCGTATGCGGTCACCCCATAGTCCGAGATGAACCGGGCCTGCTTCTCATCGGGAAGTTCCGGCAGGCCTTCGGCCATGGCCGCGATGAAGGCATCGTCGAATTCGAGCGGTAGCAGGTCCGGATCGGGGAAGTAGCGATAGTCATGCGCCTCTTCCTTGGACCGCATGGAGCGCGTTTCGCCGAGCTTGGGATCGAAAAGACGGGTTTCCTGGTCGATGGCGCCGCCATCTTCGAGGATGTCGATCTGGCGGCGTGCCTCATATTCGATGGCCATGCCGGCAAAGCGGATCGAATTGACGTTCTTGATTTCGCAACGCGTTCCGAATTCGCCACCCGGACGGCGCACCGACACGTTGACGTCGGCGCGCATGGAGCCCTGCTCCATATTACCGTCGCATGTGCCGAGATAGCGCAGAATGGTGCGCAGCTTGGCGAGATAGGCCTTGGCTTCTTCCGACGAGCGCAGATCAGGCTTGGACACGATTTCCATCAGGGCGACGCCCGACCGGTTGAGGTCGACGAAGCTCATGTTGGGATGCTGGTCATGGATCGACTTGCCGGCGTCCTGCTCGAGGTGCAGGCGCTCGATGCCGATCTCGATCTGCTCGCCATCGACGTCGAGCAGAACCTTGCCCTCGCCGACGATCGGGTCCTTGAACTGGGAAATCTGGTAGCCCTGCGGCAGGTCCGGATAGAAATAGTTCTTGCGGTCGAACACCGAGCGCTTGTTGATCTGGGCCTTGAGCCCCAGACCGGTCCGCACGGCCTGGCGCACGCATTCTTCGTTGATGACGGGCAGCATGCCGGGCATGGCTGCGTCAACGAAGCTCACATTGGCGTTGGGCGGATTGCCGAAGGCGGTCGAGGATCCCGAGAACAGCTTGCTCTCGCTCGTCACCTGCGCATGCACTTCCATGCCGATGATCACTTCCCAATCGCCGGTCGAACCGGAAATCAGGCGCTTCTTGTCGGGGGTGCGGGTATCGACGAGTGTCACTTGGCGGTCCTGAACATCAAAGAAATTCGTTCTGTGCTTAGCGGGCTTGGCCCGGCGTTGCAACAGTCACGGCACCCTTGAAATGAGGACTTATTCCCGCTCCTGCTCGCCCGAAAGCGGGTGAAGCCGTTTTTCGAGATGTACGCTCATGAAACTCTGGCGCACGTCGCCGTCCCTGCCCCGCAGCGCCATGATATTGTAGCCCTGACGCTCGTAGAACCGTACCGCCCGCACATTATCGGCCGGCGTCTCGAGATGGACCCGCTCGGCGCCCTCGAGTTCGAGCATCATTTCCATGCGCGCGAGCAGTTCCCCGCCCACGCCCATGCTCTGGCTGTCCGGTGCGACGAAAAGATAGGGTATGTAATTGCGGCGCGGCACGCGGGAACACCAGCCGACGAGGTCGCCATCGCGAATGGCGACAATGGCGTGCTGCCAGCCGAGCGCGGCGGCCTGCGACAGGCGTCGACGCTCCGATGCGCGCATCAGGGGTTCTTCGCTCAGAAGCGGCAGGATGCCCTTCTCCCACGCGGCGTAGGCGATCGTGCCCATGCGCGGCGCGTCTGAGAGATCGGCCTTGCGTAACTCTGTCCGGAGCACGATGAACTCCCGTGGCCGCCCCTTGCGGCGCCGGGAGGCTCCGCTGTCACCGGGCTCGACGGCGCGCCGCGATGATGCCCTTTTCGTAATTGATGTTCCAGTCGATCAGGGTCCGCCAGATAAGTTCGGCCTGATCTTCGTCCAAATCAAGGTCAAGACTGCGCCCGCGCACCTTATTGATCACCGACTCGATGCGCACGGGGTCGAACGCCTCATGCGGGTCGGTCTTGATCTCCGCCATGCGGGTCACATAGCGATGCCGCTCCGCGAACAGCGCCAGCAGGGCCTGGTCGATCCGGTCAATCTCGGCGCGCACATCGTCTTTGGTCTCGCACTGGGCAGGCAGCTTGGCAGCAGTCACGGGCTTTCCTCGATATTTTGTGTGGCAGGTGTGCACCGCCCGGCCGGCGATTTCAACCGCACTACCGGGAAAATCTGGACGAATAATCCCCGCTCGGCTAGAGCAAAAGCCATGTCTAGTCAGTTTGAGATTGTCTGATTACCCATCCAATCAGGATGGGGCCGAATAAACCACTCGCTGCCGAGCGTGATGCCGTCGGTGGGTATCGTTTGTTCGCGGCCATATGCCTGGGGCATTCGGTCGCCTTTCGACAATCCAGACACAATGAACATTTCACGTTTCGAACGGCGCGTGCTCAACGCGCTGGCCCTTGGCGGGCATATCGCCATTCTGCGCGACGATAACGGGCGCGCCATCGATATAGAGTGCTACAGCCGCGAGGGCTGGCTCCTGTCCGATTGCACCTTCGACCTCTTCAAGCGGCTGCGCGCCAAGAAGGTGATCGCCTCAAAGCATGGGCAAGCCTACCGCATCACCCGCACGGGTCTGCTGTTGCTGCGCGGCCAATAGGCGGCCAAAAAAGCAAAGGGGCCCCGGACAGTGTTCCGGGGCCCCTTCGCAAAAATCATGGACAGGCTCAGTGCCTGGTGACTTCGCTCAGCGCTGCCGCAATGTGTTCCCATTCCTGGGCCACGCTGGCGGTCGCACGGCGTTTGCCGGCGCGACGATACCAGTAATCGGCATTGCCCATGTCGGCTTCGATCCAGTGCATGAGGGCATGGACCCAGTCGAAGGCCTGTACGCCTTCCATGGACTGCACGATCAAGTGTGCGCGCTCCCATTCGGGACCAACGCGCAATTCGCCGCGCTTCAGCCACCACAGGGCCTGAAGCGGCTTGCTCATGTCCTTGGGCGGCTCGGACCAATCGAGCGTGGAGAAAATATCGACGGCCATTGGCTTATTCCCTTTTGGCCCGGACGCGGCCAATGGGCGCGTCACAACCAGCTTCAACTTGTGCATGGGCGGCACATAGTGCGGATTGGCGACGCGATCAAGCGTCGCCTGGGTTTTGCGCCATCCCGACCAATGCCCCAGAGGCCGCGGGATGGGCAGGCGAGACGGTTTGTTACCACCAGCGCGTCGGCGAAAAGTCTTCGCCTGTGCTCTTTTCGATAACGCGGGCTGCGGCAAAAAGCGTCTCTTCGTCGAAGGGCTTGCCGATGAGCTGCAGACCAAGCGGCAGGTTCTTGCCGTCGCGCCCGGCTGGAACCGCGATTCCCGGCAGCCCCGCCATGTTCACGGTCACCGTGAAGATGTCGTTGAGGTACATGGCCACCGGATCGGCCGCCAGCGCCTCGTCGCCAATACCGAAGGCGGCAGAAGGCGTTGCCGGGGTCAGGATTGCGTCGACGCCGGCGTGGAAGGCGTCTTCGAAATCCTTCTTGATTAGTGTGCGGACCTTCTGTGCCTTGACGTAATAGGCGTCGAAATAGCCGGCCGAGAGCACATAGGTGCCGATCATGATGCGACGCTTCACTTCGCGGCCGAAGCCGGCAGCGCGCGTCAGCTCATAGAGGTCGGTGATGTCCTTGCCCGAGACGCGCAGGCCATATTTCACGCCATCATAGCGGGCGAGGTTAGACGAGGCCTCGGCTGGAGCCACAATGTAATAGGCCGGCAGCGCATATTTGGTATGCGGGAGCGAGATGTCCTTGACCGTGGCGCCCTCGGCCTTGAGCCATTCGAGACCCTGGTTCCACAGGGCTTCGATTTCGGCCGGCATGCCTTCCATGCGATATTCGCGCGGCACGCCGATGGTGAGGCCCTTCACGCCGCGTTCGACGGCGGCTGCGAAATCGGGGACCGCCAGATCGACGCTCGTCGAGTCCTTCTTGTCGAAGCCGGACATCGAATTCAGCATCAGTGCCGCGTCTTCCACCGTGCGGGCAATCGGGCCGGCCTGGTCGAGCGAGGAAGCAAAGGCCACCGTGCCCCAGCGCGAGCAGCGGCCATAAGTCGGCTTGATGCCCACGGTGCCGGTGAAGGCTGCTGGCTGGCGAATCGAGCCACCCGTATCGGTCGCGGTCGCGCCGGCGCAGAGCCAGGCAGCAACGGCCGAAGCCGAGCCACCCGAGGAGCCGCCGGGCACCAGATCGGCATTGCTGCCTTCAGCACGGAATGGGTTGATGACCGAGCCGTAATAGGAGGTCTCGTTGGACGAGCCCATGGCGAATTCGTCCATGTTGAGCTTGCCCAGCATCACCGCGCCGTCGCGCCAGAGATTGGCGGTCACGGTCGACTCATATTCGGGCTTGAAGCCGTCGAGGATGTGGCTGGCCGCCTGGGTGTGCACGCCCTTGGTGGCGAACAGATCCTTGATGCCCAGTGGAATGCCTTCGAGCGGGCCGGCTTCGCCACGGGCCAGCCTTGCGTCGCTGGCCTTGGCCATGTCGCGCGCTTGCTCGGGCGTGGTCGCCACATAGGCATTGAGCTTGGGATTGGCGGCCTCGATGGCGCCGATATAGTAATCGGTCAGCTCGGTCGCGGTAAAGCTCTTGTCCTTGAGGCCCTTGCGGGCTTCGGCGAGGCTCAGCTTGGTCAGATCAGTCAACGGTAATCTCGCTCAGATTGTCGCAGCGTGTGTAGAGCGTTGCGCCGGGTGTCGCAACCTCCGGGTTCGGCTCTAATATGCCGGCGGCCACCAATGCCGCGTCATAGGCCGAGACCACTTGTATCTGCGTATCGGAATAAGGCGTTATCGCCAGGATATCCGGGTAGATTTCACCCGGCAGTTCGCAAATCGTATCGACGAAGAGGTGAGTGCTGCCCTCGCGGCCCTTCACATCGTAGAAATTGCAGTGAAATTCCATGGACTGGATGCCGCCCCCGAAGGTGAGGCTCAGGAAATCCAGGTCCATCCAGGCGTCGATGCCCTTGTCCTCGACCACCGCGCAGGCGGCGGGGTCGCTGACATAGAGCCGGGTCTGATCGATGCGCAGATCTTCCTGTGCCGTGGCGGCAACAGGACCTGCGATCACCAGAGCCAACGCCCAGCCCAATTTCATGCGATTTGTTCCTCGTCCAGTTTCAGCTCGAAAAAGGCCGACCACTCGCTTTCTGGATAGTCGAGGAAAGGTCCGCGGGGCTCAAAACCATAGCGCGTATAGAGCCGGTGCGCTTCGGCCATGCCGTCGCCCGTTCCGGTTTCCAGCATCACCTTGGCAAGGCCGCGCTCGCGCGCCAACCCGACGATACGCTCCAGCAAGTGGCGTCCGACGCGTTGTCCGCGAACTTCTGGGCGCGTGAACATGCGCTTGACCTCGCCGAGCTCAGGCCCGTGGATCTTGAGCGCCCCCATGCCGATCGCCCTGCCCGCTTCATCACGGGCCACGAACAGCGTGGTATCGCTATCGGCCATCTGCTCGACGGTCATCTTGAACTGGAACTCGAGCGGCGAAAGCGGCAGCAAATGCGCATTGAGGTGAGCGACCAGGTCGCGCACATCGTCCTGTAGGGGCGTTTCAATGGCGATGCTGATCGCCATTTATTCGACCACCTTGGGCACCATGAAGAAATTGTCTTCCGTCAACGGCGCGTTTTTGACGATCTGATCGGGATAGTCGCCATCGGAGACGACATCGTCGCGACGACGCAGGGTCATCGGCGTCACCGAAGTCATGGGCTCGACGCCATCGACATCGACTTCCGAAAGCTGCTCGACAAAGCCGAGAATGGCGTTAAGCTCCTGCTGGTAGCTCGCCACTTCCTCTTCCTCGATGCGGATGCGCGCAAGGCGCCCGATGCGTTTGACGGTGGCTGCGTCGACAGACATGGCTAACTCCAGCGAATGATGCGGTCTTTGTCGCGTTATTAGCAATGGCGCGGCCGAAAAGACAATGAAAATGGCTGGGACTGCCGCTCAGACTTCCACAGCCAATGCCCGCTCGAGCGCGATCATCCCCGTCCCGTCGAGCTTGTCCCGGAGGGCGAGGAAAGCCTGCTCAACCTCCGCCTCGTCCCCCGCAAGGGCAATCAGTCGTGGCGAGGCCCGCTCCAGCAGGCCCTCGGCGCGGCTTTTGAGGCCCGCACCCGCCAGGACGAAAATGGCCCTGTCGGCCCATTTGCCCAGCTGCGGCATGTCACCGCGCACCACCACGACCGGGGCCTCGCCATCCGCGTCAACGATCAGGGTGTCGGCATCGAGCGCCACGATATCGGGTGCCCGATTCTGCTCCTCGACCTCGAGTGGCCGCAATGGCGCCCGTGGCTTCCATCCCACCGAAGCCAAAGTCATTCCGCTCTCGCCGAAGCCGACGACCTGATCCGCGCCGCTGACCAACTCGGCACTGTCAAAGCCCGCCCCTGCGGCATCGGGCTCCACCACCACGATCGCGCCTCCACTGTGGACACGAAAGGCCGAGGAGCCGAACCAGGTGAGCTTCATTGTCGGGTCTCCATCGCCAAACTGCGTTGTGCACCCTATAGGACAGTGTCAGCCAGTCCAGCGAGCCCGAGATTGACCGAAAACGAAGCCCTCTCCGATATTCCGCCGATCGGCAAGATCATGTGCCTTGACCTCGGCACCAAGACCATTGGCGTCGCCATTTCGGACGGCATGCGCTATTCGGCCACGCCGCTCGAAACCATCAAGCGGACCAAATTCACCCAGGACGCCGAGCGCATCATCCAGCTCGTGGCGGAAAACCAGGTCGTCGCGATCATCCTGGGCCTGCCGCTAAACATGGATGGCTCCGAGGGCCCGCGCGTTCAATCGACCCGCGCCTTTGCCCGCAATCTTGCTCCCAAGATCGACCTGCCCATTGCCTTCTGGGATGAACGTCTCTCCACCTCTGCCGTCACCCGGATGATGATCGAGGCCGATCTCCGCCGCGACCGCCGCGCCGAGGTCGTTGACAAGCTCGCCGCCAGCTACATCCTGCAGGGCGCGCTCGACCGGCTGCGGCGCACATGATTTCCGAATAAACCCGCGCGTTGAACATGCGAAAACCTTGCATATTGGCCGCCGCTCCCCTAGACCCCCATCCAACATCAAGGATGGGAGCGCATGGCCCAAATTCCCGCCAGCAACACCACTTCGTCCACCGGTTCGTCCGGTGACTTCCCCCCCTTCCGCCAGCGCCATCTGATATCGATCGCTGACCTCAAGCAGCACGAGATCATCGATCTGCTCGATCGCGCCGAGCGCATGGTCCCGGTCAGCCGGCAGGAGCGGAAATCCCTGCCTACGCTTGCAGGCAAGACGCAGATCAACCTGTTCTTCGAACCCTCGACCCGCACCCAATCCTCCTTCGAGATCGCCGGCAAGCGCCTCGGCGCGATGGTGGTGAACATGTCGGTCAAGACCAGCTCCGTTTCTAAGGGCGAAACCCTCGTCGACACCGCCGCCACGCTCAACGCCATGCGGCCCGATGTGCTGGTCGTGCGCCATTCCGCTGCCGGTGCCGTCGAGCTGCTCAGCCAGAAGGTGGGTTGCTCGGTGATCAATGCCGGCGACGGCGCTCATGAGCACCCGACTCAGGCGCTTCTCGACGCGCTCACCATCCGCCGCCACAAGGGCCGGATTTCGGGCCTCACAATTGCCATCTGCGGCGACATCGCAAATTCGCGCGTCGCCCGCTCCAATCTGCTGCTTCTGCAGGCGCTCAATGTGCGCACCCGCGTCGTTGCGCCGAAAAACCTCCTGCCCTCCGGCATCGAACACCTCGCCACCGAGGTCTTCACCGACATGGAAGCGGGCCTCAAGGATGTCGACGTGGTGATGATGCTGCGCCTCCAGCATGAGCGCGCCAATGGCAAGATGATCCCGTCCGTCCGCGAATATTATCGCTTCTATGGGCTCGACGCCGCCAAGCTCGCCCATGCCAAATCCGATGTCATCGTCATGCACCCCGGCCCGATGAATCGCGGCGTCGAAATCGACCCGGCCATTGCCGATGGTGCGCGCTCGGTCATCACCGAACAGGTCGAAATGGGCGTAGCCGTGCGCATGGCCGTGCTCGATGCCCTTCTCTCAGGAGACCAGCAATGACCCGGCCGCTGCTGATTGAAAACGCCCGCATTCTCGATCCCGCCTCCGGCACGGATGCGCGGGGCGCGGTTCTCGTCGAAGATGGTCGCATCGCCGATCTGTCCCTGGGCGGTCCTGTCGGCGTTCCCGATGGCGCCGAGGTCATCAATGCCGCCGGGCTCGCGCTCGCGCCTGGCCTGGTCGATATGCGCGTCTTTACCGGCGAACCCGGCTGGGAATATCGCGAAACCCTCGCCTCGGCGGGCGAAGCTGCGGCTGCTGGCGGCGTCACCAGCTTCGTGATGATGCCCGACACCTTGCCCGTCGTCGACGATGGGGCTGTGGTGGATTTCCTCATTCGCCGCGCCAAGGCGACGTCCAAGGTCAATATCCTGCCCGCTGGCGGCATCACCAAGGGCCTTGCCGGTCAGGAACTCTCCGAGTTCGGGCTGATGAAGGAGGCTGGTGCCGTCTGCCTCAGCGATGGCCGCCGCTCGATCCAGTCGACCGCCATGCTGCGCACGGCCATGTCCTATGCCGCCAATTTCGACATGACCATTGTCCATCATCTGGCCGATGCCGGTCTCGTGGGCGATGGCGTCATGAACAGCGGCCTCTTCGCCACCGTTCTCGGTCTCAAGGGCATTGTGCGCGAAGCCGAGACCATCCCGCTCGCCCGCGACGTGCAATTGGCATCGCTCACCGGCGTCCGCTATCACGCGGCCCAGATTTCGACCGGTGCGTCCGTTTCGATCCTCAACAGCGCCAAGGCGCACAATTCGAAGATCACCGCCGGCATTTCGATCAACAATCTCTGCCTCAACGAAAACGACATCGGCCGCTACCGCACCTATTTCAAGCTGGCGACACCGCTTCGCTCGGAGGATGATCGCCAGGCCGTCATCGAAGGCCTGCGCTCAGGCGCCATCGACACCATCCATTCCGATCACGATCCGCAGGACAGCGAGGGCAAGCGCCAGCCGTTTGCCGAAGCCACGGATGGCGCCATCGGCCTTGAAACCCTGCTCGCCGCGGCACTCCGCCTCCACCATTCCGAGGAAGTTCCCCTGTTGACGCTCTTGCGGGCGATGACCAGTCGCCCGGCCGAGATTCTCGGGCTCGAAGCCGGCCGCATCGCCAAGGGTGCCCCGGCCGACCTTATTCTGGTGGATCTCGATTATCCCTGGCAGGTCAACGAGAACGCCTTGAAGTCGCGCTCCCGCAACACCAGCTTCGAGGGTGCCCGCCTTGCCGGCAAGGTCATGCGCACCATCGTTGGTGGACAGACAGTGTTCATGCACGAGGACTAGACGGCCAAACTCATACCCAGGAAATCAAGATGACATTGTCGATGTATTCGGCCTCGGTGCCGGTCTTTGCGCGAATGCTCAAGAATCTGCTGGCCATTTTCGAAAAGGCCGAGGCCTACGCCGCCGAAAACGGCATCGACCTGCAGAGCTTTGTCGAAACGCGCCTCGCCGCGGATATGCACCCGCTGCGCAACCAGGTTCAGATAGCGACCGACGGCGCCAAGGGCGTCCCCTCGCGTCTCGCCGGCAAGCCGGTGCCAAGCTGGCCTGACGATGAAATCACCTGGGCCGATCTCAAGGTCCGCCTGCAAAAGGGCATTGATTACCTCGCGACCTTCTCCCCGGACGATTTCGCCGGAGCCGATGACCGCCCGGTGACGCTCACCCTTGGTGGCAAGGATGTTGAGGTCCGCGGCGACGACTACCTCCTCAATCGGGGCCTTCCGAACTTCTTTTTCCACATCACCACGGCCTACGACATTCTGCGCCACAAGGGCGTGCCCATCGGCAAGCGCGACTATCTGGGCTAGCGTCCGCGCTCCACCGATGTGACGAAACAACGTCCTCCCCTTGAGGGGAGGGCAGCAAAACTGGGCCGTTTGGCCGCAGCGACGGTGGGAGTGGATAATCCTGGCCTGCGCCTGTGAAAAGGCGGCTGCCCCTCACCCGCCTCTTGCTCATTGCCCATCCCGGCGCTACTCCTCTCGGTAATAGGGGAGTAACCATGCCGACCGACTTTTTGCCGCTCATCTTCGCGCTTGTGCTCGGCTATCTCTCCGGCTCGATCCCGTTCGGCCTCATTCTCACGCGGGCGGCTGGCCTCGGCGACATCCGCAATATCGGCTCAGGCAATATCGGCGCCACCAATGTGCTGCGGACCGGTAACAAGAAGATTGCCGCTGCGACACTCGTTCTCGACGCGCTCAAGGCAGCTGTTCCGGTGCTTGTCGCCCGCTATTTCTGGGGCGAAGAAGCCGCCATGCTCGCTGCTGTCGGTGCTTTCCTCG
This sequence comes from Devosia sp. FJ2-5-3, assembly GCF_029201545.1. Lineage (NCBI taxonomy): Bacteria > Pseudomonadati > Pseudomonadota > Alphaproteobacteria > Hyphomicrobiales > Devosiaceae > Devosia > Devosia sp. FJ2-5-3. Next base: position 2,353,923 of record NZ_CP104007.1, read on the forward strand.
GCCATTGCTTTCCGGTCTGGCTCGGCTTCAAGGGCGGCAAGGGCGTTGCCGTCATGATCGGCTCGCTCTTTGCCCTCGCCTGGCCCGTCGGCATCATCTTCTGTGCCGTCTGGCTGATCATCGCCTTCGCCCGCAAGATTTCCTCCCTGGCCGCCCTTACCGCTGCGGCGACGGCACCGATCTTCGCCTATCTCTTCGGCAGCCCGCTGCTGGCGTTGACCGTAATCGTCCTGGCGCTGCTGCTCTTCTTCCAGCACCGCGAAAATATCGCCCGGCTCCTCGCCGGCACCGAGCCGGCCATCGGCGGCTCGAAGAAGGCAGCCTGATCTTGAGGGGCGTGGGAGAAAAAAATCTCACCCCCTCGCAGCGCGTTTCCTGGCTCCGGCTTCTGCGGGCCGACAATGTTGGCCCCGTCACCTTCCGGCAGCTGATCAACCGGTTTGGTACTGCTGAGGCCGCCCTTTCCGCCCTGCCCGCCCTCGCCCGCACGACGGGTCGTCCACTCCGCATTCCCACCCTGTCGCAGGCCGAAGACGAGATCGCTGCGGCCGCACGCTTTGGCGCCCACCTCGTTGCCATTGGCGAACCCGGCTATCCGCCGCATCTCTCGCACATTCCCGGCGCGCCCCCGCTCATCACCATTGCTGGTGGCGAAAATCTCGACTGGCAGCGCAGCGTCGCCATTGTGGGTGCGCGCAATGCCTCCTCTGCCGGCATCAAGATGACGCGCCTCCTATCCGAGGAGCTGGGCAGATTGGGATTCGTTATCGTCTCCGGTCTGGCGCGCGGCATCGACGCGGCGGCCCATCGCGCCAGCCTCGCAGTCGGGACCATCGCCGTCCTTGCCGGCGGCTTCGACAAGATTTATCCCAGCGAGAACATCCCGCTGGCCCACGACATTCTCGACAATGGCGGTGCGCTTCTCACCGAAATGCCGCTCGGCTGGGAGCCGCGCTCTCGCGACTTCCCGAGGCGTAATCGGCTGGTTTCGGGTCTGTCGCTTGGTGTCGTGGTGGTGGAGGCAGCAAAGCGCTCGGGTTCGCTGATCACTGCCAGGCTGGCCCTCGAGCAAAACCGCGATGTCTTTGCAGTGCCCGGCTCCCCACTCGATCCGCGCGCCGAGGGCGGCAACCTGCTCATCCAGCAGGGCGCGCGCCTCGTTACGTCAGCGCAGGACATAGCCGACACGATCGGCCATGCCGATCCCTCGCGCTCCATGCTGTTCGATCCTGAATGGATTCCGGATCCCGCCCTTGACGGGCAGGACGTCATGCCGGGCGAAGATGATCGCGCCCGTCTCATGAGCGCCCTCTCCACCACCCCGATCGAGGTTGACGAGCTCATCGCGCAGCTGGCCCTGCCGCCTTCGGCCATGCAGATGCTGCTGCTCGAACTGGACCTCGCCGCCCGCATCGAATGGTCCAGCGGCCAGCTCGTCGCCCTCCGCTACGACTGATCCGCCCGGCCCCGGCAGTCGCGCACAAAAACGGGACGTGCATGGCTCCCCGTTGACACCGGACCAGACGTTCACCATGTTGCGCGCTCTTTGAATGAGCAGTTGCGGAACGGATATTCCATGAAGGTCGTTGTCGTTGAAAGTCCGGCCAAGGCCAAGACAATCAACAAATATCTGGGCAAGGACTATGAAGTCCTGGCCAGCTTCGGCCATGTCCGCGATTTGCCGGCCAAGGACGGTTCCGTTCGCCCGGATGAAGATTTCGCCATGTCATGGGAAGTCGACACGGCCGCCAAGAAGCGTATTGCCGACATCGCCGGCGCACTGAAGAACGCTGACGGCCTGATCCTCGCAACCGACCCTGATCGCGAAGGCGAGGCCATTTCCTGGCACATTCTGGACGTTCTGCGCGCCAAGAAGGCACTCAAGAAGGATGTTCCGGTCCAGCGCGTCGTCTTCAACGCGATCACCAAGGATGCCGTGACGGCGGCCATGGCCAAGCCGCGCGACATCGACATGCCGCTGGTCGACGCCTATCTCGCCCGTCGCGCCCTCGATTATCTCGTCGGCTTCACGCTATCGCCCATTCTGTGGCGCAAGCTGCCGGGCTCGCGTTCGGCCGGCCGCGTGCAATCGGTGGCGCTGCGTCTGGTGTCAGACCGCGAATCCGAGATCGAAAAATTCAAGGCCGACGAATATTGGTCCGTCGAGGCCCAGCTCAGCCAATCGGGCAAGAGCTTCCTCGCACGCCTGTTTTCCGTCGACGGCAAGAAGACCGACAAGCTCGACATCAAGACGGGCGAAGATGCCGCCGCGCTGAAAAAGCTCGTCGAGGCCGGCCAGTTCAATGTCTCCAACGTCGAAAAGAAGCCCACCAAGCGCAATCCCTACGCGCCCTTCACCACTTCGTCGCTGCAGCAGGACGCGTCCTCGCGCCTCGGCCTTTCGCCCAGCCGCACCATGCAGGTGGCTCAGCGCCTCTACGAAGATGGTCTGATCACCTATATGCGTACCGACGCCGTGCAGATGGCCCCTGAGGGCATCGCCATGGCCCGCTCGGTCATCGGCAAATATTTTGGTGACGAATACCTGCCGGAGAAGGCACGCGTCTACCAGACCAAGGCCAAGAACGCCCAGGAGGCCCACGAGGCCATCCGTCCCACCGACATGTTCAAGCGGCCAGAAAGCCTCAGCATCGATCCCGATCAGCAAAAGCTCTATGCGCTGATCTGGAAGCGTACGCTGGCCAGCCAGATGGCTTCCGCCGAGATCGACCGCACCAGCGTCGATATCGCCGTCAACGTCCCCGGCCGCGCCGCCAGCCTGCGCGCCACCGGCTCGGTCGTCACCTTTCCCGGCTTCCTCACGCTCTATGGCGTCGAGGCCAAGACCGATGGCGAAGAGGACGATGACGAGGGTCGCGAACTGCCCCCGCTCAAGGTCGGCGACAAGCCGGACCTGAAAAAGGTCGAGATCGAGCAGCATTTCACCCAGCCGCCTGCGCGCTACAGCGAAGCGAGCCTGATCAAGAAGATGGAAGAGCTCGGCATCGGCCGGCCGTCCACCTATGCGGCGACGCTGACCACGCTCAAGGACCGCAATTACGTCAGGCTCGAGGGCAAGGCGTTGCACCCCGAAGATCGCGGCCGCATCGTCACTGCCTTCCTCGAATCGTTCTTCAACCGCTATGTCGAATACGGCTTTACTGCGGGCCTCGAAGAGCAACTCGACCAGGTCTCCGCGGGCGAACTCGACTACAAGGTGCTGCTGCGTGACTTCTGGAAGGATTTCACCGCCGCCACCGAAGAGATCAAGGATCTCCGCGTTTCCGAAGTCCTCGACGCGCTCAACGATCTGCTCGCGGACCACATCTTCCCGCCACGGGAAGATGGCACCGAGCGCCGCCAGTGCCCCACTTGCGGCACCGGCGTCCTGTCGCTGAAACTGGGCAAATTCGGCGCCTTCATCGGCTGCTCGAACTATCCCGAGTGCAAGCACACGACCCAGCTTTCCGACGCGGCCAATGGCAATGCGGCGCAGGCCGGCGCAGGCGATGGCGTGCTCGGCACGGACCCGGAGAGCGGCGAGGAAGTTCACCTCAAGTCCGGTCGCTTCGGCCCCTATGTCCAGCTCGGCGACGGCAAGGAGCCCAAGCGCTCCTCCCTGCCCAAGGGCTGGGAGCCAGGTTCGCTGACGCTCGAAAAGGCGCTCCAGCTCCTCTCACTGCCGCGCGAAGTCGGTCTCCATCCGGAAACCGGTCTGCCGATTTCGGCCGGCCTCGGTCGCTACGGCCCCTTTATCCTGCATGATGGCAAATATGCCAATCTGCCTGATGTTGAAGAGGTTTTCACCGTCGGCATTAATCGTGCGGTGGATCTCATCGCGCAAAAGGCGGCTGGTGGCTTCAAGCGTGGCGGTGGCGCAGCCGTGGCCGCAATCCAGACCTTCGAGCACGATGCTGGCCCGATAACGGTCCGCGCCGGTCGCTATGGCCCCTATGTCAACCAGGGCAAGATCAACGCCACCATCCCCAAGGACGTCAAACCCGAGGATGTCACGCTCGATCAGGCTATCGCCTGGATCGCCGCCCGCGCCGAGGTCACCGGCACTAAGGTGAAAAAGGCTCCGGCCAAGAAGGCAGCTGCCAAAAAACCCGCAGCGAAAAAGGCGACCACCAAGAAGGCCGCCGCTGACGACGAGGCAGCTGAAAAGAAGCCCGCCGCCAAAAGAGCCGCCCCTAAAAAGGCCGCCGCCAAAAAGTCCACCGTCACCGACGAAGACGTGCCGTTCTAAGAAAATGAGGGCGCGGCGCTCGCGCCACGCCCACTCTGCTCCTCCCCCTTCACAGGGGGAGGCCCGGTGGGGGCTTTTTCACCCCATCGTCCGCCCGATCACGCTCATCCAGTTCCCCAGCGCAATTTTTCGCACCAGCTCGTCGCCAAACCCCTTGTCGAGCAGCGCCTGGAGCAGTTTCTGCACGCCGGTGACGTCCTTGATCGGCGCCGGCATGGTGGCCCCGTCGAAATCGCTGCCCAGCGCCACGCCGTCCTCGCCCAGCGCTTCGACCAGCGCCTCGACATGGCGAACCATCAACTCGATTTCCATATCCGGCTCCATCTTGCCGTCCGGCCGCAAGAAGCCCGTGGCATAATTGAGCCCGACGACGCCACCACTCTCGCGGATGGCGGCCAGCTGCCAGTCCATCAGATTTCGCGTCGATGGGCAGATGGCATGGACGTTGGAGTGGGTCGCCACCAGCGGCTTGGAGGAGACCGCTGCTACATCGCGAAAACCAGCGGCGTTGAGATGGCTGAGGTCGATCATGATCCCCATGCGGTCGCACACGCGGACGAGTTCCTTGCCCGCATCGGAAAGACCCGGCCCGATATCGGGCGTGCTGTCATGGCGGAAGGGTACGCCGGTGCCAAACGCATTGGCGCGGCTCCAGGTGATGCCCAGCGAGCGGAACCCGGCGGCGTAAAGCACTTCGAGGGCATTGAACTCGGTATCGATCGCCTCGGCGCCTTCGTGGTGATAGATCGCCGCCAGCTTTCCGGCGTCCATGGCCCCCTGCAATTCGGCTGCGTTGCGGCACACTTGCAGCGCCCCCGCCCGCTCCAGTTGGAACATCAGCGCCGCCATGCCATTGGTCGTGCGCTGCGCCTCGGCGATGTCGAGCTCGGGCGGCAATTGCCCCCCGGAGGTCGTGGGCGCGGACGCTACGGCGCCGAGATTGGTTTTCAGCGGCGGCGGGAACATGGCGAAGAACCCGCCCACCATGCCAGCCGCCTTGGCCCGCGGCAAATCGATATGCGCCTCTGCCATGCCCTGGGTAAAGAGCTCCACCTTATTGGGGCGCGCGTCATCGAAGAGACGCAGCAACGTATCATTGTGGCCGTCGAAGAAGGGAATGGTCATGGAATCGCCTGCAGTTGAAGCCCGCATTTCAACCTGCCCCCACCTCTCACCGCAAGGGCGCGGTCTCTCGCGGGCAGGAAGGCAACGTCCCGGCGCTTGAGGCATTTGGCAAATGCCGGCTGATCACCTACATATCGCTCAACATGAAGAACAAAAAACCAATCAAACAAAAGAACACCTCGGGCCCTCGCCGGAGTGAGCAGCCGCGCGCCGATGCTCTTCCGACGCGCGAGCAGCTTCTCGAAGCTCTTGCCCAGGATGCTGACATCAAGGGCAAGCGCGATCTTGCCAAGGTGTTCGGCATTCGCGGCGACATGCGGCGACCCTTCAAGGCGATGCTGGCCGAGCTTGAGGGCGACGGCATCATCACCCGCACCCGCAAGGCGCTGCGGCGCACCGCCGCCCTGCCCCATGTCACCGTGCTCGACATTCCCTCCGATGCCGATCCCGACAATCTGCATGCCTTCCCGGCGCAGTGGAACGAGGAAGAAGGCGAAAAGCCCCGCGTCGCCGTCGTTCCCGGCCGTGATGCCCGAGTCGTGCCCGCCCCTGGCGATCGCATCCTCGCCCGCATCGATGCCGGCGATGGCGAAATCCCTGTCTACACCGCCAAGCCGATGAAGGTGCTCGACAAGCCCCGTCGCGCCCATATCGGCATCGTCCGCATGGACAATGAAGGCGCCCGCCTCATCCCCATTGATCGCAAGCAGAAGGAAATGCGCATTCCTCTCGGCGATCTGGGCACCTCCAAGGACGGCGATCTGGTCGAGGTCGAGGTCAAGCTCTCCGGCCGGCTGATGATTCCGCGTGCGAAGGTGACCAATGTCATCGGCAACCCCGCCTCCGAAGGCGCGGTATCGATGATCGCCATCCACAATCTCGAAATTCCCTATGTCTTCCCCACCAGCGTCATCCGCGAGGCCAAAGAAGCAAAGGAAGCCACCCTCAAGGGTAGAGAAGACTGGCGCGACCTTCCCCTCATCACTATCGATCCGCCTGACGCAAAGGACCATGACGACGCGGTTCACGCCGCGCCCGATGATGATCCGAACAATGATGGCGGCTTTGTCGTCACCGTCGCCATCGCCGACGTCGCCGCCTATGTCACGCCGGGCTCTGCCCTCGACCGCGAGGCCTATCTGCGCGGCAATTCGGTCTATTTCCCAGACCGCGTCGTGCCCATGCTGCCCGAGCGCATTTCCAACGAGCTTTGCTCGCTCAAGGAAGGCGTGCCGCGCGCGGCACTTGCCGTGCGTATGGTGCTCAACGCCGATGGCCGCAAGATCCGCCACAGCTTTCACCGCATCCTGATGCGTTCGGCGGCCAAGCTCAGCTATCAGCAGGCCCAGGAAGCCATAGACGGCAATGCCGACGACAAGACCGGGCCGCTGCTCGAGCCCATCCTGCGGCCGCTCTGGGATGCCTATGGGGCCATGGCCGGGGCGCGCGACAAGCGCGGTCCGCTTGATCTCGACCTGCCCGAGCGCAAGATCATTCTCGACGCGAAGGGCATGGTCGCCGACATCCGCATCCCCGAGCGGCTCGAAGCCCATCGCCTCATTGAAGAGATGATGATCGCGGCCAATGTCGCGGCAGCCGAAACGCTCGAACACAAGCGGACGGAACTGCTCTATCGCGTCCATGACGAGCCCTCGTCCGAAAAGCTGCAATCGCTCCGCGACTTCCTCGGCAGCCTCGATATCGCGGTCAAGAAGTCTGACAATGTCCGCGCGTCCGATTTCAACGGCATCCTCGCCCAGGCCCGCAAGGCCGGCAATGTCGAGCAGGTCAGCGAAATGGTCCTGCGCAGCCAGGCCCAGGCCGAATATGCGCCAGAGAATTACGGCCATTTCGGTCTCAATCTCGACCGCTATGCGCACTTCACCTCGCCCATCCGCCGTTATGCCGACCTCATCGTGCACCGCGGCCTGATCCGGGCGCTGGGTCTTGGGGATGACGGGCTGACCGATCAGGAATCGGCAAAGCTCGCCGGTATCGGCCAGCACATCTCGGCCACCGAGCGTCGGGCCATGCTGGCGGAGCGGGAAACCTCCGATCGCCTGCTGGCGCAATTCCTCGCCCAGAAGATCGGGGCGAAATTCGAGGGGCGAATCTCCGGCGTTACGCGCTCGGGTCTCTTCATCCGCCTGCTCGAAACCGGCGCGGACGGCTTTATTCCGGCCTCTACCCTGGGCCAGGACTATTATCGATATGTCGAAGAGCGCCAGGCGATGATCGGCGAACGCACCGGCGAAACCTTTACCCTTGGCGACCGCGTCACCGTGCGGTTGCTCGAAGCGGCACCCGTAGCCGGCGCGCTACGCTTCGAACTTTTGTCCGAGGGTGTCCGCGGCAATCCGCCATCTGGTCGTCGCTTGCGGAAAGGGCCATCTAAGAGCTACGGGCCGAAGGGCCGTAAAAAGAGGTAGCGCTATGTCCGAGCAGGCCACTGTTCTCAACGCCCCTGAAGATCGCAATGTCGGCCAGTCGATCTGGCGCGGGACACTGTGTCGTTGTCCCCATTGCGGCAAGGGCAAGCTGTTCCGCTCCTACCTCAAGGTCGCCGACCAGTGTGCCTCTTGCGGCGAAGAGCTGAAATATCATCGCGCTGATGATTTTCCGCCCTATATCGCGATCACCATTGTCGGCCACGTCATCATCTTCCTGATGATGCACATGGACATGGAATATCAGATCAGTCCGATGTTCTACCTGCTCACCATGATCCCGCTCGCCATCGTCATGTCCCTGGCTCTCCTGCCCCCGATCAAGGGCGCCATCGTCGGTTGGCAGTGGGCAAGCCGCATGTATGGCTTCGGCGCCGTCCGCAACGACTGACACGTCGTCGATATCGAAATTCTGGCGGCCTCCTGGTGGAAACCGGGAGGCCGCTTTCGTTTGTCGGTTGCCGCCACTCAGGCGAAGCTCGATCCCTCCCTGGCTTTCACCAGGGCCTTGGGCCTGAAGCGCAGCGCCGACCACTCTGCATCCAGGGCAACCTGGCGCACAGGGCGGTAGCCAGCGGCCGCAAGCGCCTCCCAGCCCCTGTCCCGCGTCAACCCGATGCTCCTGCCCGTCTCGCCCTTGCGGTAGGCGACCCAGAGCAGCCCATCAGGCGGCAACTCCTTGAGGATGCGCGGGGTCATGGCCTCCACCTCGGCGGCAGAGCTGAAACAGGCTATGACGCCGTCATAATAGGAATCGCCGTGCACCAGCTCGACCTCGGCACCGGCGCTCAATTCCTCGGCAATCGTTTGGGGCACATTGATCAGCCAGAGCTTTGTGCCCGAGGCAATCTGCAGTTTATGCAGCAGTTCAGTCGGCGCGGCCATTTCCGCTCCCTCCAGACAACGCTATTGTCTTGACAACTGGTGGCAAATCCGTAGGTTGCGCCCAAATTCCGGCGCTGCCTCGGCTCGCGGCGCCTTTCGTTTTGTGAAGGACCGCGAACTATGGCAAAAGCCGCCACTATCAAGATCAAGCTCGTGTCGACTGCCGATACCGGCTTCTTCTACGTGACCAAGAAGAACGCCCGCACCCAGACCGAAAAGCTGGCGTTCAAGAAGTACGATCCGGTCGTGCGCAAGCACGTCGAATTCAAGGAAGCCAAGATCAAGTAATCTTGCTTTCACTGCAATAGCGAAAAGGCCCTGCAAGCGATTGCGGGGCCTTTTCGCTTTCGGCCGTCCATTCGCATCGGGCCCTCACAAATGCTAGCAGTCTGCTAACGAATTCGGCACATTGGTGTCAGATTTGGGGAGCAGACAAGGCTGGTCCGGAGCAGCACTTGAAGAGGCCACTCTCGCCGCTTCCGGACCAGCCGCCCTACGGGACCCAGGCGTTGCGGCGGACCCAGGTAAAGCCGTAGGGAACTGTCGCAGCTGGATTTTTTCCTGCGCTGCTGTCTGAAACGACCCTACGCCTGCCGGCCGCAAACGCAAGAAAATCCCAGCCACGGCTCACCGCAACCGTTTGTTAATTATAACCGATAACCCTAACGGCCAAAGTTCAGGCGGCGTCCAGCACAACCTTGTTGCGCCCCTCGCGCTTGGCCCGGTATAGCGCAACGTCCGCCCGCTTGATCAACGTTTCCGGCGTATCGACGGCGTCCTCGTTGAGCGACACTCCCACCGAGACCGTTACCGACAATGGGCGCTGGAGCCCCACCTCGAATGGCCGCTCGGCAATGGCATGGCGCACCCGCTCGGCCACCATCTCGGCGCTTGCGACATCGGTATCCGGCATCAGCACCACAAACTCCTCGCCGCCGAAGCGGCAGGCGAGGTCGACCCCGCGGACATTGCGCTTGAGGCGGGCCGAGAACTCGCGCAATACCGCGTCGCCAATGTCATGGCCGTAATTATCGTTCACGGCCTTGAAGTGATCGATGTCGAGAATCATCAGGGCCAGATCACGCTCCTGATTTTGCGCCTTGCCCAGCATCACATTGAGATGCCTGTCAAAATAGCGGCGATTATAGAGCCCGGTCAGGTCGTCGGTGACCGCCAGGGCCATTGTGCTGTTGACGCTTTCGCGCAATTCCATCGCGTATCGGTGGCGGCGAATCTGGGTGCGGACGCGCGCCAGCAGCTCATTGCGCTCTACGGGCCGGCTGATGAAATCATTGATGCCCAGGTCAAGCGCGCGCAGCACTTTCGGCTTGTCCGCCTCTTCGGCGATCAGAATGATCGGCAGGCCCCTTGTGTGGTCTACCGTCCGAATTTGGGAGCATACGCGCAGGGGGTCGAACTCGCCCAGCGCCATGCTCACCAGCGCCAGCTCATAGCGGGAACCCGAAACCTGGAAGACCGCGTCTGCGGGTGCCGTCAGGATATCAACCTTATGCTCGGAGGCGAGCTGTGCCCTTATCCTCTCGGCGTGACGAACATCACTGTCGATGAGCAGCAAGGAGCCACCAGAGGCCGAAATATTGTCCATCGCCCTCAGGGCATCTTCTATGGCGATCTGCTGTCCGGTCATGGCCCGCGCCCGCAACTCATCGGTCAGACCTTTGAGGCGCACCAGGCTCTTCACCCGGGCCATGAGCTGCATGTCGTCGACGGGCTTGGTCAGGAAATCGTCGGCCCCCACTTCCAGCCCGCGTACGCGGTCGGAAGGCTGGTCGAGGGCGGTAATCATGAGGACCGGAACGTGGTGCGTCTTAGGGTTGGCCTTCAATCGCCGACAGACCTCGAACCCGTCCATGTCGGGCATCATCACGTCGAGAAGGATGATATCGACGTCATTTTCGGCGCATATGGCGAGCGCCTGGGGTCCGGAATTGGCCGTAAGGACCTCAAAATACTCGGCCGTCAGCCGCGCTTCGAGCAGGCGCACATTGGTTGGAACATCGTCGACGATCAGGACCCGGGCAGTCACGCTTCTTCCCCCAAAGCAAGCGGATAGCGGCGCATCCATGGGGTGGCGCTGCCATCGAGCAGAAACCTGTAGGTAGAATTCCCTAGATCAGGCTGGTCCAATGTATTGGGCAATAGTTTCCAGAAAGTGTGGCACGGAGATAGGTTTGGAGATGTAACCCTCGCAGCCGCCTTGGAGAATCCTCTCCTCGTCGCCCTTCATGGCGAAGGCGGTGACCGCGATGATCGGAATGTGGGCGAGTTGATCGTCGTCCTTGAGCCATTTGGTCACAACCAGGCCCGAGACTTCGGGCAATTGGATGTCCATGAGGATCAGGTCGGGCATATGTGCTCTGGCCAGCTCAAGGGCCTCCATGCCGCTTCGCGTCTGGATGACCCGATAACCGCGCGATTCGAGCAGATCGTTGAAGAGCTTCATGTTGAGCTCGTTGTCTTCCACGATCATGACTGTCTTGGGCATTATTCCTCGCTTGCGTGGTTGCCGCTGTAATGGCTGGCGTCGGCCGAGAGCTTTTCCGGTGTCCGGAAACGCAGTGCCCTTTCACTTCCCCGCAGTTCTAGGCTAGCATGGAACGGTTACAAAACCTCAAATGAGCCCTAACTTGTCCGCGTCCAGCATATTGGCCTCCGACGTCTCGGCACTGGCGGATGCCTGCCTTGGCTATCTCGCGGAGCATCCCGACGAACTTCTGGCCTTCATGCAGCAGGCTGGCTTTGACCCGCAGAGCCTGCGCGCCGCTGTCGGCTCGGAGCGCCTGAAGACCGGGCTGCTTGACTATTTCGCAGCCAACGAGCCCCTGCTGCTGGCCCTCTGCGCCAATGCCGGAACCACCCCGGAAGCCTTCATGAGAGTGTGGTACAAGCTCAACCCCGCAGGGTGATGCAAACCCATGGCCTGGCTATGTCGAGACTGCCTGACGACTGGGTTCGACGCCGTTGAGCCGCGCCGCTGCTCGTCCTGCGGCTCGCCACGCCTGCGGGCACATGACGAGCTTTTTTCGCTCAACATCGCCCATGTCGATTGCGATGCCTTCTACGCGTCGGTGGAAAAACGCGACGATCCAAGCCTCCGCGACAAGCCGCTGATCATCGGCGGCGGCGTACGCGGCGTTGTCTCGACCTGCTGCTACATTGCCCGGCAAAACGGCATCCGCTCGGCCATGCCGATGTTCAAGGCGCGCGAACTTTGCCCGGATGCCGTGATCATCAAGCCGAACATGGCCAAATATGTAGAGGTCAGCCGACAGATTCGCCGCCACATGGACATGCTGACCCCGCTGGTCGAGCCGCTGTCCATCGATGAGGCCTTTCTCGACCTCTCCGGCACCGAGACCCTTCACAAGGCGCCGGCGGCGGTGGTGCTTGCTCGCTTTGCCCGCACCGTGGAACAGGAGATCGGGGTCTCCATCTCCGTCGGCCTCAGCCACAACAAATTCCTCGCCAAGGTCGCATCCGATCTCGACAAACCCCGCGGTTACGCCGTGATCGGGGAAGCGGAGACCATGCCCTTCCTCGCGCCAAAACCCATCAGCCTGATCTACGGCGTCGGCAAGGTCTTCTCCGAGACCCTGCGCAGGGATGGCTACCACACCATCGGGCAGTTGCAGGAAGCGGACCCGGAACAATTGATGCGCCGGTATGGCGAGTCTGGCGCGCGTCTCGCGCGACTTTCCCGCGGTCAGGATGCCAGACGCGTTTCAATTGATGGAGAGATGAAAACCATCTCCTCGGAAACCACTTTTAACTCGGATATTGCGACGCTCGAGGACTTGTCCACCGAACTTCTGAAGGTCTCCGAGAGGCTGTCCGAACGGCTCAAAGCCAAGGGCGTTGTCGGCGATACCGTCACACTTAAGCTCAAAACCACCGGTTTCCGGTTGCGGACTCGCGCTCGACACCTGATTATGCCCACGCAGCTTGCGAATGTACTCTACGAGGCCGGGCTCGGCCTTCTGCAGCGTGAGGTGGATGGCACGCCATTCCGGCTTATCGGAATCGGCGTCTCCGGCATCGAGGCCACCGATGGCTTCGATCCGGCTGACCTGCTGGAGCCCATGGTTGCGCGCAAGGCGGCGGCGGAGCGGGCTATGGACCGCGTCCGGACGCGCTTTGGGCGTAGCGCCGTCATACGAGGCAAGCTTTACAAATCCCGGCCCGACGCCGTGTCGGCGCCTCCGCAGCAAGAAGACCTAGAAGGCAAGACCAAATGACCGACCCGATCGAAAAGCTTCGCGAGTACGGCTACGAACTCCCCGCACCAAAGGCCCCGGTAGCGAGCTATGTGCCCGTCACCCGCAGCGGCAATCTGCTTTATGTCTCGGGCCAGATCTCAAGCAATGAAAGCGGCGTCGTGCAGGGCCGACTCGGCGACAACATGAACGTCGTTCAGGGCGGCAATGCTGCCGAACTGGCCGCCATCAACGTTCTCTCCCAGGTTGTCCATATGGGCGGCATTCCCCTGCAAGAGGTGAAGAAGGTGCTCAAGCTCACCGTCCTCGTGGCCTCGACTCCCGAGTTCAATGAACAGCACCTCGTGGCAAACGGCGCGTCGAACCTCATCGTCGGTGTGCTCGGGGACAAGGGCAAGCATGCCCGCGCGGCCTTCGGCGTTGCGTCCCTGCCGCTCGGTGCAGCCGTCGAAATCGAAGCGATTTTCGAGGTTTAAAAGCCTATGGAGGCGTGACGAAACCGACATGCAATCATGTCTGCGGATCGCCTCCAGCACTCCCCCCAGGGCCCAAATGTCCGTTCCGCTCTTCCCTCGCCCAGTCGCCCATCGCGGGCTGCATAATCGCGCCGAAGGCATTATCGAGAACAGCGCCAGCGCCTTTGCGGCCGCAATCGCAGGCAATTTTGCCATCGAGTGCGATCTGCAACTGACGAGGGATGGCCACGCGGTATTGTTTCACGATGAAGAGCTGGACCGCCTGACTGGAGAATCGGGCCTTGTCAGCGATCGGCGGATCGCTGAAATGACCGACATCGCGCTGCTCGACAGCGCGTCTGGAGACCGGCCACAGACGCTGGCCGCATTTCTCGAGCAGATCGGCGGGCGCACCCTGCTCCAGATCGAACTCAAGCATCAGCCGAGCGCCGACGCTATCCGCCAGCTCGCCAAGATAGCGGCCGATGCCCTGGCCACCTATTCAGGCCCCGTCACCGTCGAATCCTTCGATCCCCGCCTGATCGTGCTCATGCGCGAATTCGGATTTTCCGGCCCGCGTGGCATCATAACCTATGATTATGAATCCGAGGACTATCCGCCCGGGCTCACCGAGGATGAGCGCTACGTCCTGCGCCATCTGCTCCACTGGCACGAGACCCGGTTCGATTTCATCTCCTGCGACAAGGAGGCGCTGAGCCTGCCCGCCATCACATTCTGGCGCGCGCTCGGCAAACCTGTAACCGCATGGACGATCCGATCCAAGGTTGAAGCCGAGGCGGCTCGTCCCTACATCGATCAGATCGTCTTTGAAGGGTTCGACCCGGACCGTGCCTCCTAACGACCTCACCGCCACGATCTATCCCACGACTGCGTCCATAGCGCCGGAGGTCTGGAACGCCCTCGTCCCGGGCACCGATGGTGTTCCCAATAGCCCCTTTCTCGATCACGCCTTTTTCCGCGCCCTGGAAGAATCGGGCTGCGCCACGGCCCTCACCGGCTGGCAGCCGCAACACATCGTCATCACCGATGCTTCCAAGCGCGCCGTCGGGCTGCTTCCGCTCTTTCTAAAATCCCATTCCATGGGCGAATATGTCTTCGACCACGGTTGGGCCAATGCCCTCGAACGTGCAGGCGGCAAGTATTATCCCAAGCTCCAGGGCTCCGTGCCGTTTACCCCCGCCACGGCACCCAAGCTTCTCGTGCCCTCCGGGGATATCGGGATAAAGGCAGCGCTGCTCCAGACCGCGCAGGATCTGGCAAGCCAGCGCAAGGCCTCGTCGGTGCATCTGACATTCCTGCCCGAAGACGAAGCTCAATTGACCAATGTGGAGGGCTGGCTGCCGCGCGTCGACACTCAGTTTCACTGGCACAATCAGGGTTTTGCCGATTTCGAGCAGTTTCTCGCCACGCTCTCGTCCCGCAAACGCAAAGTGATCCGGCGCGAACGTCGCGACGCCCTGGCGGATGGCTTGACGGTAAAATGGCTGAGCGGCTCCGACATCACCGAGGCCCATTGGGACGCGTTCTTCGATTTTTACGAGGACACCGGCGCACGCAAATGGGGCCGCCCATACCTCAACCGCAACTTCTTTTCTCTCCTGGGCCAATACATGGCCGACCGGGTCGTGCTCATGCTCGCCTATGACGGCGCCACACCGATTGCCGGCGCCATCAATTTTCGCGGCCACGATCGTCTCTACGGTCGCAATTGGGGCGCAACGCGCGACGTGCCGTTCCTCCACTTCGAGGTCTGCTATTATCAGGCCATCGACTATGCCATTGCCCACGGCCTGGCTGTCGTCGAGGCGGGGGCCCAAGGGGAGCACAAGCTGGCCAGGGGCTACACGCCGGTCACCACGCATTCGGCACACTGGATCGCGCATCCTGGTTTGCGCCAGGCAGTGGCCTCCTATCTCGAGGAAGAACGGCCCGCTATCGCCCGAGAGCAGGCAATCCTTGAGGGCTACACACCCTATCGCCGCGGCGATCGTATCGAGTGACGCGCCCAAAGAGGCTTTTCCTTTGGCGTCCGGACCACTAAACAGAAAACATGGTTTGGGATGTCCTGATTTTCCTGCTGCAAGCAGGCGTAGCCTTCATAGTCTCCACAGCGCTGTTCGATGCACTGCATTGGCTGCTGCACCGATGGGAAAAATCGCCCAACCCGCTTCTGCGGAAGTTCTCTTCGTGGCACTGGGTCCACCACAAGTTCCTGGGCCTCGATATGCAGGTCAATCCTGCGTATGCGCGGCTGAATATCTGGTTCCACATCCTTCCCGAGTATCTGACCTCGATGATCGGGACAGCGCTTTTCCTTCTGGTCTTCCCCTGGCCGCCGATCGTGGCAGTAGCGATATTGCGCACGATCATGCTCGGCATGACCCTGCGGGAGGAAGGGCTGGACTATAATCACATGTCCATGGACCGCGTCGGCGGCAAGCAGAGTTTGTGGTGGGTGAATAACAACTACCACGCCATGCATCATGTCTATCCGAACAATTTCTTTTCCTCCTTCGCGAACGTATTCGATCTTATGGCCGGCACTGGCAGCCAGATAGAAGGCCGGCGTTTCCTCGTCACGGGAGCCAGCGGGGCATTTGGAGGTGCATTGGTCAAGGCACTCGAAAAGCGCGGTGGAGTTGTCGAAACCGCCAAGTCCGGCGTCGATTTTTCCGCCGGCGAGTATGCCGGGATGAAACAGAAGCTTGAGCGCGCCGATGTGCTCGTCCTCTCTCATGGCGCGAAATCGGGCGATTGCTGGAATGCCAACTACACGACGTTCCGTGATTTGATCGAGACCTTTACCGAGCTTGGCAAGGATCGGCTCGCGCCCCCAGAGGTTTGGGCGCTCGGCTCTGAAGTGGAGTTCCACGGCGATATGGGCCTGGCAGAGCTGAAGGACTATTCGGCCTCCAAACGCGCGTTTGCCGCGCGCGCGCGCCGCTACTATCGCTCCGACGACCTCATCTACCGGCACATCGTTCCTTCTTCCTTCACCTCGGCGATGGGTAAGGGCGCGATGTCCGCTGAGACGGCGGTGGGAATCGCGCTATTCTTCATTACACGCGGGTTCAAATACGTGCCGGTGACGCTGACTGGCCTTGCCGTACTGAACTTCTTCCGCTTCCGATATGGCAATAACGTCGCCGATGAGATGACCGCACCGGCAGAATGAGAGTTTGAGGGCCAATGAGCTACGATCCATCCAATATCTTCGCCAAGATCCTCAATGGCGACCTGCCCTGTCACAAGGTCTACGAGGACGACACGGCTCTCGTGATGATGGACATTTTTCCGCAGTCGCGTGGCCACACACTCGTCATCCCCAAGGCACCCTCGCGCAACCTCATCGATGCAGACCCGGCAACGCTGTCCTCGGTGATGCCGCTGGTCCAGCGTGTCGCCAAGGCCGTCAAGGCAGCCACCAATGCCGAGGGCATCCAGCTGGCCCAGTTCAACGAAGCTCCAGCCGGCCAGACCGTCTTTCATCTGCACTTCCATTTGATTCCCGCCTATGAGGGCCAGGCCCTCGCCCCCCATGGTGGCGGCAAGGCAGACGACGGCGAGCTGGCATCGCTGGCCAAAGACATAGCGGCAAACCTCTAGGCGGGAGGCGAAATGGGCCAATATTGGGTGCCATCTCTTCTGAACGCCCTCTTGCCATGACGCCGACGCGTCACCTCGTTCTCGGAATGATCCTCACCGGGGCCGCCGGCTTCGTTGATGCCATCGGCTTTATTGAGCTCGGTGGTTTCTTCACATCCTTCATGAGCGGCAACACCACACAGGGCGGCGCGGCCCTTGTGCAGGGCGGGTGGCCGGTCGTGGCGCTGACGCTTTCGCTCGTTGGGCTGTTTTTCCTGGGCAGCGTCGTCGGCAATCTCCTTGCCCTGTCCAGTCTCGGGTGGGGACCCGCGGCGGTTAGCGGCTTCGTTGCCATCGGTGTCGCGGTCGCGCTGGCATTCGTCCTGGCTGGCTTCGACTCCACGCGCTGCATGCTCGTGCTGGCACTGGCCGCAGGTGCGCAAAACGCCATTCTGCCGATGCGCGGCGCAGTTCGCCTCGGCGCGACCTTTGTGACGGGCACGCTATACATTGCCGGTCAGGATCTGGCGCTCGGCCTCAAGGGCAAAGTGCCCCGCTGGCGCTGGATACAACATCTGGCAATCTGGCTGGGGCTGTTCGGCGGCGCTGTCGTCGGCGCCCTGCTCTATCGTCTCGTGGGCGTGGAGGCGCTGGGGCTGCCCGTCGTCGTCTATACGGCGTTCATGGTCGGCCACATCGTCGCCGCGCGCCGGGATCGACGCACCCCCATCTGAAAGCAGAAAGGCCGGGAATATCCCGGCCCTCAATCATGCTGCCGGCTTGTGAGGCGGTGCGATCTTGAATGCGATCTTGAAGGCCAGCGGGTTGACGATGCGCGTGTAGATAAACGCGATCGGCCAGGCGATGATAAACATCTGCGGCCAGTGCGGCAGGAAATCGAGCCCACCATTGATGAGGCCGAGCGTCAGAGACATGCAGAGGGCCATCATGAAAGTCATGCACAATTGCATGACGAGAGTTGTTTTCTTTGGAAGCATCAAAATCTCCAACGGGTCAAAAGCCGGCGGAGATACGTCCCACGCCAGCACCAACCCGGATAAATGGTTAGGTGCCGATGGGACGCGAATGCGACGAGTACTCCAACCATTTGGCTGCAGCGCCGGGATACCAACCGGCCACCTCTTATCGGCTGTTCTGAAGTATGCGGCGACATGCTGAGCCGCAACGCCTGTGTGGAAATACGAGCCATGCGCAAAAAGCGCTGGCCAGATGGCTCAAACTGATAGCAAGCGCCATCCAAGCGAACTGAATTTCAGCTCCTCGCCGAAGCCGCGTTCACGCCCGACCGCCGGAGCTTGGGCCTGCCTCCGGCCAATCGAAAAAGGGCCCGGATCGCTCCGGGCCCTCCCTATTCAGTTCTTGTCGGCTGTCGCCTTTGGCTTTTTGGGCTTCGGCAAGGCCTTTGGCTTGGCGGGACGCGGCGGCACCGCCACCAGTTCGAGCTTGGCGTCCTTGCCTTCGCCGATCACGGCAACGGTGACATTGCCCCCATTGACCAGTTCGCCGAACAGCACCTGATCGGCCAGCGGCTTCTTAACGTATTCCTGGATCACACGACCGAGCGGGCGAGCACCCATCCGTTCGTCGTAACCGTGCTCGGCAAGCCAGTCGGCAGCCTCTGGCGTCAGATTGATCGTTACGCCGCGTTCGGCCAATTGGCCTTCAAGCTGCAGAACGAACTTTTCGACCACGCGGCGCACCACTTCGCGTGGCAGCGGCGCAAAGGAAATGGTCGCGTCGAGACGGTTGCGGAACTCGGGCGAGAAGGTGCGGTTGATCGCGTCTTCGTCGTCCCCCTGCTCGCGCTTGCGGCCGAAGCCGATCGGCGAACGGGCCAGCTCAGCGGCGCCCACATTCGAGGTCATGATCAAAATGACATTGCGGAAATCAACCGCCTTGCCGTTGTGATCAGTCAGCTTGCCGTGATCCATCACCTGCAACAGGATGTTGTAGAGATCCGGATGAGCCTTTTCGATTTCGTCGAGCAGCACAACGCAATGCGGATGCTGGTCGACGCCGTCGGTCAAAAGGCCGCCCTGGTCAAAGCCGACATAGCCCGGAGGCGCACCGATCAGGCGGCTGATCGTGTGGCGTTCCATATATTCCGACATGTCGAAGCGGAGCAATTCCACGCCGAGGGTGTCGGCGAGTTGCTTGGCCACCTCGGTCTTGCCGACACCGGTCGGGCCGGTGAAAAGGTACGAGCCGATCGGCTTCTCCGGTTCACGCAAGCCCGCTCGTGCGAGCTTGATAGCCGAAGAAAGCGCAGTGATCGCCTGGTCCTGACCGAACACCACCGTCTTGAGGCTCTGCTCAAGGCTAGAGAGCAGTTCGGCATCGGATTTCGAAACCGATTTGGGCGGAATGCGCGCGATCGTGGCGATCGTGGCCTCGATGTCCTCGACATCGATCACCTGCTTGCGTTCTCCCTCTGGCAGGAGTTTCTGGCTGGCCCCTGTCTCGTCGATCACATCGATGGCCTTATCCGGCAGCTTGCGATCGTTGATGTATCGAGCACTCAGTTCCACGGCGGCCTTGAGGGCTTCGTCGGTGTATTTGAGCTTGTGAAACTCTTCGTAGTAAGGCCGAAGTCCCTTCACGATCTCGATGGCGTCCGGAACGCTCGGTTCGTTGACGTCGATCTTCTGGAAGCGACGAACCAGGGCCCGATCCTTCTCGAAGAACTGGCGATATTCCTTGTATGTCGTCGAACCGATGCACCGGATAGCGCCCGAAGCCAGGGCCGGCTTGAGCAGGTTCGAGGCATCAAGCGCCCCGCCAGAGGTCGCACCAGCGCCGATCATGGTGTGGATTTCGTCGATGAAGAGCACCGCATGCGGCATCTTCTCGAGTTCCTTCATCACGGACTTGAGGCGCTCCTCGAAGTCACCACGATAACGGGTGCCGGCGAGCAGCGAGCCCATGTCGAGCGCATAGATGACCGCTTCCCGGAGCACTTCGGGCACATCGCCTTCGATGATCTTCCGGGCAAGGCCTTCGGCAATGGCCGTCTTGCCCACGCCGGCATCGCCAACATAGAGCGGATTGTTCTTCGACCGACGGCAGAGCACCTGGATAGTGCGGCGCAACTCGACGTCCCGGCCAATCAGCGGATCGATCTTGCCCTGGCGGGCCTTCTCGTTGAGATTGACGCAGAAATCGGCCAGGGCCGAGGATTTCTTGCCCTCCGGTCCGCTTTCCGGGGCACCTTCCCCGTCCTCGGCGCCGCGCACCTTGCGCTCTTCACTCGGGCCGGACTTTGTAATGCCGTGGGATATGAAATTGACCGCATCCAGTCGGCTCATATCCTGTTGCTCGAGAAAATAGGCAGCATGGCTCTCGCGCTCGGCGAAAATGGCGACGAGCACATTAGCCCCGGTCACTTCCTCGCGGCCGGATGATTGGACATGGATGACCGCGCGCTGGATGACACGCTGGAAAGCGGCTGTCGGACGCGCATCCTGGCCATTGGATACAATGAGGCTATCGAGCTCCTCATTGATGAAATCTTCGAGGTCGCTCTTGAGCGCGTCGATGTCGACATCGCAGCCATTGAGCACGGCGATAGTCTCGCGATCGTCGGTCAAAGCGAGCAGCAGATGCTCGAGCGTGGCAAACTCATGGTTGCGCTCACGGGCCAGGTTCATCGCCTGGTGCAGGGCCTTCTCGAGTCCGCGCGAAAATGAGGGCATATGATGTTCCTACTGTTTTTCCATCACGCATTGCAGCGGATGCTGGTTCTTGCGTGCCGTATCCATGACGCGTGTCACCTTGGTTTCGGCGACCTCGTATGGATATACGCCGCACTCACCCACCCCCTTTTGATGAACGTGCAGCATGATGCGCATGGCGTCTTCCTGGGACTTGTTGAAGACGTCCTGAAGCACCAGAACGACGAATTCCATCGGCGTGTAGTCGTCGTTTAGGAGCAGAACCCGATACAGATTCGGCTTTTTGGTCTTGGGACGTGTCTTGGTTACCGTCCCGGTATCGAACTTGGGATTGTTACCACCGTCGCGGTCACTATCGTCCTTCTGCGGGCCTGCGATCGCAGGCCCCCCTCCGGAGCGTTTCCCCGAGCGGTGATGCTGCATCGTGTCTGAGGAGGTTGAGGTCATTTGGCGTAACGTCTTTTGATAAAATCGAAGCAGCTGGTGGGACCCATTATGTAGGTAAATTTGCCCCCATGTTAAGGGCCCTTAATTCCCGAAAACGTGACCGCTCAAACCAAGCTGAAAGCACATTCCCGGACCATTGCAGCAGCCTCGAGATGGGGTGCCACGAATGTCACAAGCTGCAAAAATCGTCGGCATTTTACGGAATGGTAACGGCCAGCGATTAATTTCAACTCAAGGATTGGTTGTGGGCAGACAGAGCCAGCACCTCCGCATTGTCGAGTTTTTTGTGTTGCGTACGGGCCTTTTGGTCCGGTTGAGTAGAGTTGGAGTACCGGGTTGACCTTCCTGGCCAAGACCCCTTGGCGCGTGACGTTCTTCCGCGTCGCCGCCACAATCGTTCTTGCACTGGCCGTCGGCCTGTCCAGTGCAGTCCCTGCTCATTCCATCGAGAACCTGCGCAAATATGCCGGCATCGTCGTCGACGCGAAGTCGGGACAGGTGCTCTATGAGGAAGCGGCCGATCAACGCCGTTACCCGGCGTCGGTTGCCAAAGTAATGACGCTCTACGTCCTCTTCCAGGAATTGAGCGCGGGCAATTTGACCCTCTCGACGAAGATGACCGTGTCCAAGCACGCCGCATCCGCGGTGCCGACGAAGCTCGGCCTGCGCGCCGGCTCGACCATTTCAGTCGAAGACGCCATCAAGTCGCTTGTGACACTGTCGGCCAACGACATGGCCCGCGTCATCGCCGAACATATCTCGGGTAGCGAAACCAAGTTTGCCGAGCGCATGACAGCGACGGCCCGCGCCATGGGAATGCGCAGCACCACCTACCGCAATGCTTCCGGCCTGCCCGATGGCGGTCAGGTCACGACGGTGCGCGACCAGGCCATCCTCGGCATCGCCATCTTCCAGCACTTCCCCCAGTATTACGAATTCTTCCAGACCACGGCTTTCCGCTACGGCAGCAAGACCTATGGCAACCATAACCGCGTGCTGGGCTACATGGGCGCCGTCGACGGCATCAAGACCGGCTACATCAATGCTGCCGGCTCGAACCTGCTGACCGCCGCCCGTAAGGACAACCGTCACATCGTGATCGTGGCGTTCGGTTTCAATTCGGCTGCTGCCCGCGACGAAAAGGTCCGCCAGCTTGTGGCCTCCTATCTGACCAAAGGCCGCCGTGGCGACTATCTTCGCACCGCCATGGTTCCGGTCCCGGGTCGCCAGGGCAATGTGCAGGTTGCCGTCGCGCAGCCAACCAAGCCGGTCTTCGCCATGCCGATGCCGCTGCCGGGCTTCCGTCTTGCAGAGTTGGTCGCCCGCAATGGCGCTCAGCCCCAGCAGCAACCGCCTGTGGCTGTGGCAAGTGCCGCCGCGCCGGCCCCGGCACCTATCCCTGTTCCCGCAGCAGCGCCCACCGATCTGGGTCTGCAGCCCGCAGTGCAGGCGGCCGCAATCCTTGCAGCCCCGACGCAGGCGCCCACACCGGCCTATCCCAGCAACGACATCATCGGCGCCTGGCTGAGCGAGACCTACAATCTCGGTGCCCCGCCGGCAGCGCTCGGCCAGACACAGCCTTCCGCCCCACTGGCGCCTGGTGGCGCCGTCGGTGGCGAGGAGCAGCCTGTCGACCTGCTGACCAGCGGCTCTGTGCAGTCGGCCTCCGCCCCGGCAGGCGGCTGGATCGTCCAGATCGGCGCGGGTCCATCGGAAGGCAGCGCCAGGGCAATGCTCTCGGACGCGGCAGGGAAGGTCGGCGGTCTTGGTGACTTCCGCTCCTATGTCGAGCGCTTCGAAAAGAACGGCCAAACTTTCTACCGTGCCCGTTTTGTCGGATTTGGCGACCGCAATGATGCGATGGCCATGTGCAATCGCCTCAAGGAACAGAGCTTGGCATGCCTCGCCATGCAGGGCTGACAAGCCCGATGAGGGCGGCGGAAAGCTGCCGCCCTTCATATGAATGCAGTTTGGTGCTTGTGTCTGGAGTAGCCCAATGAGCGAACGAAATGCCCTGATCGAGTTGGCGAATTTTATCGGCCGCTCGCCTCTCGCCTCTTCCGATATGCGCGTGCGCAACAAGGCGCTGGCAGGCATGACCGACCGTATCCTGCCCAAGCAGCGCCGCTCGGTCGGCGACCTTCTCAACGTTGTGATGACCCTCTCCGCCCGCACGCGTCGCATGGTACAGGAACCCGTCAGCGTCGAGATCGACGTTTTTGCTCCCGGAGGGAAACGCGCGCTGCGCATGTTCTTCGGCGACAACACCTGATTGCTTGGCTGTCGATCCACACAAAAAAATCCCCGCGCGAGCGGGGATTTTTGTTTGTCGCGGAAGTGGCTACGCGGGCGGTATCCGCCCTACCCTCGTCTTCAGACGAGTGCCACGATCTTCTTTTTCTTCCAGACGAAGTGGTACCAGCCAGCCTGCATCAGCAACATGGCGGTAAAGCTGGCAGCATAGGCCATCCAAATGCCCGAGAGGCCGAGGCTGGTTTGGCTTAGCCACAATGCCCCTGGCAATTCTATAAACAGGATCGCCGCGAGCGCTATCAGCATTGGGGCAATGACCATGCCGCTGGCGCGCATCATACCCGAGAAGACGACGCCCCATCCAAAGGGGAGGATCGCCCAGAGCACAATAAAAAGCAGATGCTCGGTGAGATCGATGACCTCTGGATCGGTGATGAAAAGGGCCACCAGATGCTGACTGAAGAGATACGCCAGAATGATCAGGCTACCCGTAATCACCAGATTGAGCAGCAGTGCCGTCCGCGTGATCATAGAAAGCTGGTCGATCTGGCGCGCACCAATGGCTTGTGCGCCGAAGATCGATGTGGCGATGCCGATCGACATGGCCGGAAACTGGACATAGTTGAGCACCTGGTTGAGCGCGCCATAGGCCGCCGTGGCGTTGGAGCCGAAGCGGTTCACCAGTCCGACGACGACGATGCCGGCCACTGAGGCAACCACCATTTGCAGTCCGGCAGGCACACCGAGCTTCAAAATCAACTTGAGCAATTGGAAGTCAGGCTTGAGCGCAGCCAGGAGTTCCCGATCTGGTGCCAGCGGCAATTTCCTGGCGCGCATATAGAAGAACAGGAACAGCAGGACCACCACAAAGCCGGCGATAAATGCCCAGGCAGCCGAATTGACACCCAATTGCGGCAAGCCCCACCAGCCCTGAATGAGGGCGGGCGTGAGCACCACACCGACCAGCATGGACAGGATCAACGAGAAGAGCGGCGTAATGGTATCGCCCACCCCACGCAGGACCGATGTGACCACCAGAAACACAAAGAATCCTGGCATACCGATGAACATGATCCGCCCATATTCAACGGCGGTCCCGCGGATGTTCTCCGGTGCACCAAGCAGGGACATGATGTCCTCGATCCAGACGGCACCGATGATGGCGACCACGAGACCGAGCAAAAATGCCGTCGTTATCGTCGTGCCGGTCACCTGCTTGACGCGCACCAGGTTACGGGCGCCCCAGGCTTGTCCGATAAGGATGGTGGAGCCGGCCGAGAGCCCGATGATGAAGCTGATCAGGAAGAACAGAATCGGAAAGAACGTGGCGAGAGAAGCGAGGGCTTCAACCCCGATCATCTGTCCTATGAAAATGGAATTGAATGTTCCCGACAGAGCCTGGAGAATATTTGAGGCCATGAGGGGTAACAGGAAGAAGCTAAACCGCATCCATAGCGGTCGAGTCGTCGGCTGCATGAAAATCTCCGCGAAACGCAGTCCTTGTTACGGTCTAGTGCGAGCCCCGGATTACGGGATGGCGGGGACCTTTTCGCAGCCTCCTGGCGGAGGTTGCCGGCTGGACGGGCGCGGGAGGCAGGGCAAGACCGCAGCCGGGTCTTTACGCCTGCACCACTGCGTCGTCAAATGAACGCTGCGCATGCCCGCTGCGCCCATCGTTGTCTCCCAAGGGATAAACTGCATCAGGATGTTGCGCGCCATCGGGGACTGCGATAGGAACCGTTCTCGTGCCCCTCTGGCGGAATGGTAGACGCAGAGGACTCAAAATCCTCCGCTGCGAGGCGTGCCGGTTCGAGTCCGGCGGGGGGCACCAATTTTCCCACAATCGCCACCGATTTTGCCGCCCGATCGTTAGGGGCCGCTTTCTCTCACCGGTTGACTATTGATGCGTGACGTCCGAGGCTCTCCCCAGTGTTGGGAGGCCAATATGGATCGGGAAGGTTTAGTTCAGGACGTCGCGGTGCAGCTGGATGGCCAGACCTACAAGGCCAGCTATTTCGTCGAGAATGGGACCATACATGCCCAGCTGCAGGATCAGACCTATCTCCTGCCGCTTGGCGGCCAAGCCGCCGCGCAGATGGTGAAATCCCTGCTCCTCGAGAAGGTGCGGCGTAAGGGATTCCGCCAGGCACTCGCCCGGAAATGGTTCAGGCAAAAATAGTGGGGCGCGCGGTCAAAACCGCCTCACACTCAGGATTTCGCCGCACGGTCGCCATGCAGACGACGGTCACCAGGCCCGGAGCCTAGAAAATCGTCCGCCGCCGCACGGTTGGATCCATAAAGGTGCCATTGTCGCTGGGCTGGGTGATGCCACCACCATATTGCTGTTGCATCATCTGCTGGCGCGCGGCCGCGTCGTAGGCGTTCACGTCGATACCAATGACCGATGTCATCTGGTTCGGCCCGGTGCCAGGCTTGAAAGCCTCCTTGATCGCAGCTTCCCCCTCAAATGCTTTCACACCTGAGTTGGGATTGATCCAGGCCGAAATCATGCCCGAAGGCATATTGAACGGTGTGGGCGGCCGGCCTGCGAGGGCCTTGGCCATGAAATTGGTGAAGATCGGCACGACCATGCCGCCGCCGGTCGAGGATGAGCCCATCGACCGCGGCTGGTCGAACCCGACATAGATGCCGACCGC
Source organism: Devosia sp. FJ2-5-3 (assembly GCF_029201545.1). Taxonomy (NCBI): domain Bacteria; kingdom Pseudomonadati; phylum Pseudomonadota; class Alphaproteobacteria; order Hyphomicrobiales; family Devosiaceae; genus Devosia; species Devosia sp. FJ2-5-3. The sequence goes on from NZ_CP104007.1 coordinate 2,379,974, forward strand.
AAGTTCGGGCGTGAAACCGACGAACCAGGCATCCTTATAGTCATTGGTCGTGCCGGTCTTGCCTGCAACCGGGCGATTAAGCGCCCGCGCCGCTGTGCCCGTGCCGCGCTGCACGACGCCTTCCATCATGGACGTGATCTGGTAGGCGGTCATCGGGTCGAGCACCTGCTCGCGATTGTCGACGATCCGCGGCTCTCCCTGCCCGTGCCATTCGGCCGCCGAACAGCCTTCGCACACTCGCGTGTCGTGGCGGTAGACAGTCGCGCCATAGCGATCCTGAATGCGATCAATCAGCGTCGGCACGATCTTGCGCCCGCCATTAGCGATGGTCGCATAGGCGGAAGTCATGCGGAGATTGGTGGTTTCACCGGCACCCAGCGACATGGCGAGCACCGGTTGCATGGTGTCGTAGATACCGAACATGCGTGCATATTCGGCAATGAGCGGCATGCCGATGTCTCGCGCGAGGCGAACCGTCATGACATTACGACTGCGCTCAATGCCGCGCCGCAGGGTCTGCGGGCCGTAGAATTCCTGGGCATAGTTTTCCGGCCGCCAGATCGAACCGTCGCCATTACGAATTTCGACCGGCGCGTCCAGCACGACCGATGCCGGCGTATAGCCATTATCGAGGGCCGCTGCGTAGACGATGGGCTTGAACGACGATCCCGGTTGCCGCAGCGCTTGCGTGGCCCGGTTAAATTCGGATTCGGCGAAGGAGAACCCGCCGACCATGGCCAGCACACGACCCGTCCGCGGATCCATGGCAACCAGGGATCCTTCGATCTCCGGCACTTGTTCCAGCGTATAGATGCCGACCTTGCCCGCGACGGGCGACACATAAACCACGTCTCCAACTGCAAGGATGTCCTGCACCGGCTTTGAGACCCAACGGATCTCCGGTCCGGACAACGTGCCTTCGACGCGATCTGGCCCGATCGCCCCATCGACGTCATTGTCCGGGCGAAGGCCAATTCGGGCCTCGTTGTTGCCGACGTCCAGCACCACAGCCAGCTGCCATTCCGGCACGTCGCTGAGCGGTCGCACCTTTGCAACGTCGAGCCCCCAATCGTCTCCCAGTTCGATACTGGCGACCGGCGCCCGGAAACCACGGGTGTGGTCATATGCGATGAGGCCGTCCATCAACGCCCGGCGGGCATATTCCTGCAGCCGCGGCTCGAGAGTGGTACGCACCGACAGCCCGCCGCCATAGAGCTGGTCCTCTCCATAGAGTTTGGCCAGTTCGCGCCGCACTTCCTCGGTGAAATACTCGGCAACATAGACCTGGCTGCCAGAGGCGCGCGGAATAACGTTGAGCGGCTCTTCCTTGGCCGCAGCCGCATCCTGGGGCTCGACATAGCCGTTCTCGACCATGCGATCGATCACCCAGTTTCGGCGCTCGATGGCGGCCTGGGGTCGACGGAAGGGATGGTAATTATTCGGTCCCTTCGGGAGGGCCGCGATATAGGCTGCTTCGCTGAGTGTCAGCTGATAGAGCGCCTTGTCGAAATAATTCAGCGCCGCCGCCGCCACGCCATAGGAATTGAGGCCTAGGAAAATCTCGTTGAGATAGAGCTCGAGAATCCGGTCCTTGGTGAAGGTGGACTCGATGCGGATGGCAAGGATGGCTTCCTGGATTTTTCGGTCCCAGGTCTGCTCCGAAGAGAGCAGAAAGTTCTTCGCCACCTGCTGGGTGATGCTCGAACCACCACCCTGGATCGAGCTGTTGCCGTCCATGCGGGCAAGGAGATTATCGCGCAGAGCGCGAACCACGCCATCAAAGGCGATCCCGCCATGGGTATAAAAATCCTTGTCTTCCGCGGAGAGAAACGCATTGACGACGAGAGGCGGCACCGTTTCCATGGGCTGGAACAGCCGTCGCTCACGGGCATATTCGGCCAGGAGTGTGCCGTCCGCAGCGTGCACGCGCGTGGTCACCGGCGGCTGGTAGTCCTTGAGGACCGTGTAGTCCGGCAGTTGGGCAGTGACACTGGCCAGATACACGGCCGCGACGGCGACGCCACCAAGCGCCACAAACATGCCGAAGCCAAAAAGCCAGCCGAGCAGTCGAAACATTGCGTCAGATACTCCATGCCGCGCGGGCGGCGCGCTGTGTTGCGCCAGTCAGCGCGGCGACAACATCATAACAGAAGTCGCCATCAGTTTTCATTGCCGACATCGCCGTGATCCGTCTCATTCCGGTTTTTCGAGGCTGTCGAAATAGCTCGATATCCCGCGTGCAATAGCTTCCGCAGTACGATCGCGCCATTCTGATTTCGTCAGATTGGCAATGTCGTTGGCGTTGGACAGAAAGCCCAGCTCCACCAATACCGACGGAATATCGGGCGCCTGCAGGACGAAGAAGTCGGCCTGGCGCACCGGAAAACGGCGCAGCGCCACGCTGGGCTCCAACTGGTGCACGATCGACTGTGCAGCCAGGAATGACTGGACGCGCATTTCGCGTCGCATCAGATCAATCAAAATGTCCACAACTTCAGGCGCCATCTGGGGCATCGCGAAGCCGGCAATGACATCGGACTTGTTTTCGGAATCAGCCAGCACCTTGTCGAGGACGTCGGTGGCGTTCTCATCGCGCGTGTAGACGCTGGCGCCGCGAATCTCGGGTTGCTGGAAGCTGTCGGCGTGGATCGAAATGAACAGGTCCGCCTTGTTCATCCTGGCCAGAGCAACACGTTCCTCGAGCTTGAGATAAAGGTCGCTCTCGCGCGTCAGCGCGACATCGAAGCGGCCCGACTCGACCAGCAATTCCTGTAGCCGCTGCGAGAAGGCGAGGACAATATCCTTTTCCCTGACGCCATTCGGGGCCTCTGCGCCGCTGTCGATACCGCCGTGGCCGGGGTCGATGATGACGAGCGGGCGGGTTACGACTGGCAGTTCGGAGCCACCGGCAGGCGTCGATTCTGCAATCTTGGCGGCTGCAGCGTCGGAAACGGCGCGGTCGCTCTCGACATTGGCGGCGAAGACAGCGGCGTCGGCTGGAATGATATCCACGACGAGCCGTGCTGGCTGGCCGTTGAAGGCGTCAAGCACATAGGCCTGTTGGACTTGCGCAGGACCGGCAAGACTGAGCGTCGTGCGAACGCGGTCGCCGGCGACCTGCTCAACGACATAGGACGACACGAGGCCCCCGGCATCGCTCTCGCCCTCGGGCTCCGGAACCGAAAAAGTGCCGGCGCGCACATCAACCGCCAGGCGGTCGGGCTCGCTCATCGACACGAATGAGAACTCGGTTCGGGCTGCGAGGTCGATGACGAGGCGGGCCCTGTCCTCGGTCGCCGTCATCCGCAGGTCGATGACATTGGGCAGCGCAACAGGGGCCGAGCTCTCCTGCGCAAGCGCCGGGGAAAACAGCGCCAGGAGCGAAAGGACGGCGGCGAATAGGGTAAGGAGGACGCGCAAAATCAAGTCTGGTTCGGGCCCCTGGAAACTCTAACGCCGCATGGCACGAGCATCGGGCGATTCTGCGGCAGTGTCCGCCTTATGCGATGATTTGGGTCGTCAATCAAAGAAGCGGCGTCACAAAGAGCGTATGGAGTCGAGTTTTTGACTTTCCTGTTGCCAATCTGGCGCAACATCCCTACACGCTAAGGAGAAGGCGCAGGAGTTTCGCGGGCGCCAGCGACGACGGTTAATGACCGTTTCGCGCCGCTGCGAACCCGGCTGGACCGGCGTGCACTTGCTGCATGCGGCCCGGATTGAAAGCGGCATTTTCGCGCCTTCGCTGAATTTCGGCTCCCCCCTGAGCCGGACGGTGGCACGCCAGCGCGGCCTGCCATCCAATAGGAAGAGGTCATATGGCCCACAGGCGAACAAAGCGCGACGCGATCGACTTCTCCGATTGCCGTTTTGCATCGCCTCATTCTCTGGCCGTGACCAAGACTACCGGAGCGCGAAACGTGAGAGGTTTGCGCCCTATTTCATTCAACCAATTCGCCCCGCAATGCGCCATTTCAGGTGTGCCGGTCTTCCGGCGCCCCCTTGTCGGCGCGCGGGTGCGCGGAGCTCACTATGGCGACCAAAAGAATGCTGGTGGATGCCATCCACCCGGAAGAAACACGGATTGTCGTTACCGCCGGTAACCGGCTCGAGGAATTTGATTTCGAATCGGCGACCCGCCGCCAGTTGCGGGGCAACATTTACCTCGCCAAGGTCACTCGGGTAGAACCCTCCCTGCAGGCGGCCTTCGTAGAATATGGCGGCAACCGCCACGGATTCCTCGCTTTCAGCGAAATCCACCCAGACTACTATCAGATCCCCGTCGCTGACCGCGAAGCGCTTCTGCTTGAAGAAGAGCACGAAGAGCAGGAAGACGAAGCCCAGGGCGAGGTCGAACAGGCCCCCGTCGCCGAAGCCGGTGCTGAGTCCGATACCGAATCGCATGAGGGCGAAGAGCACAGCCATATCGAACAGGCCCCGGCCAATTCCGAGCCGGTCGAGTCCATCGGCGGTGCGGATGCCCTTGAGGAAGTGCCCGAGCGTCGTCGCTCCAGCCAGCACCGTCGGCACCAGTACAAGATCCAGGAAGTGGTCAAGCGCCGCCAGGTGATGCTGGTGCAGGTCGTCAAGGAAGAGCGCGGCAACAAAGGCGCGGCTCTCACGACCTATCTCTCGCTGGCTGGCCGCTACTCGGTTCTGATGCCCAACACCGCCCGTGGCGGCGGCATCTCCCGCAAGATCACCAACGCCGCCGACCGTAAGCGCCTCAAGGAAATCACCTCCGACCTCGAGGTGCCACAAGGCATGGGCGTCATCCTGCGCACGGCCGGTGCTTCGCGTACAAAGGCTGAGGTCAAGCGCGACTTCGAATACCTGATGCGCCTGTGGGAGAGCGTTCGCACGCTGACTCTGCAGAGCCAGGCGCCATGTCTCGTCTATGAGGAAGGTTCGCTGATCAAGCGCACGATCCGCGATCTCTACAACAAGGACATCGATGAAGTTCTGGTGGCGGGCGACAATGCCTTCCGCGAGGCCAAGGACTTCATGAAGATGATCATGCCGTCCCACTCCAAGAACGTGAAGCTATATGTCGAAGAGCAGCCGCTGTTCTCGAAATATGGCATCGAGGCACAGCTCGACCAGATGTTCTCCCCGGTGGTGACCCTGCCCTCCGGCGGCTACATCGTCATCAACCCGACCGAGGCGCTCGTCTCTATCGACGTGAACTCGGGACGCTCCACCAAGGAGCACAATATCGAGGACACTGCGCTCCAGACCAATCTGGAAGCGGCAGATGAAGTTGCCCGCCAGCTGCGCCTGCGCGACCTGGCCGGCCTCATCGTCATCGACTTCATCGACATGATGGAAAACCGCTCCAACAGGGCGGTCGAGCGCAAGCTCAAGGAATGCCTCAAGGACGATCGCGCCCGCATCCAGGTTGGCCGCATCAGCCATTTCGGCCTGATGGAAATGAGCCGCCAGCGCATCCGCTTCGGCGTGGTGGAAAGCTCGACCCACAAGTGCCCGATCTGCGACGGCACGGGTCTCGTGCGCTCCACCGAGTCTTTGGCGCTGATGATCATGCGTCACATCGAGGACCACGTTCTGCGCAAGCAGGGCCAGTCGATCAATGTGCGTGTCCCCACCGACGTTGCCCTCTATATTCTCAATTTCAAACGCGACACCCTGACCGCGCTGGAATCGCGCAACGCTCTGTCGATCACCATCACGGCCGACAGCAAGCTTACCGGTCACCAGTTCTCCATCGAGAAAGGTGAAACCCGCGTCGCCTCCTATGCCGATCAGCGCGCTGCGAGCCATGTGCGCGTGGATAGCGCCGTGATCGAGGACGAAGTCGAGGAGCCAGAGGTCGAAGTCGAGGCAGACGAAGAGGTTGCCGAGACCGAAGATCGTTCCGCCAGTGCCGAAAGCGCGGACGGCGAAGGTGGTGGCCGTCGCCGCCGGCGTCGCCGGCGTCGCGGTGGCAATGGAGAGCGCGGTGAAGAACGCGCACCCCAGGTTGCAGTCGAAGCCATCTCGGACACTGAAGCCGAAGCCTCCGATGAGGACGGCGATAGCGAGAGCGAAAGCGACGACGTTTCGGCGACCGATGCCGATGGCGAACCACGCCGCCGCCGCCGTCGCGGCCGTCGCGGCGGTCGTCGCAATCGTCGCGATCAGGACGAGAGCAACGGCACCGAGGAGACACGTGTTCCTGTAGCCGCCGCGGCCGACGAAACTGTCGCGCCGGCGCCTGCTGCAGTGGCCGAGCCCAAGGCAGAGGTGTCTCAGCCGGTCGAAACGACGGTTGAGGCTGCTCCGGAAGTGGCTCCGGTTTCTGAGGACGCTGCGCCTGCCGCCGAGGAAACGCCGGCCGAAAAGCCCAAGCGCAAGCCGCGGACCCGCAAGCCCAAGGCCGAGCCTGCTGCTGAAACCGCGACACCAGCCGTGGCAGAACAGGCTGAAGTTGCCCCTCCTTCGGAAGAAACTGCGGCTGAAAAGCCCAAGCGCAAGCCGCGGACCCGCAAGCCCAAGGCCGAAGCGGTAGCAGAACCAGCTTCCGCCCCCGAGGCAGGTGCTCCGGCAGATGCGGCTCCGATCGAGACCGCGGTGGCAGCCGCCGCACCAGCGGAAGCACAGGTTGAACTGGCACCTGCCGCAGCAGAGCCAGCAATGGAAGCTCCGGCTGAAGCCCGGCCGCGTCGCGCCCGCAAGGAACTGCCGCCCGAGGGTGTCGTGGTGGCCTCAAGCGCTGCTCCCGAGGCCGAAGCTCCGAGCGATGGCGATGAGCCCGACAAGAAGAAAAAGGTCGGTTGGTGGCAGCGCCGCCTCGGCCTAGGCTAAGCTGAAACAGAAGGGCGGCTCTCAAGCCGCCCTTTCCTTTTGCAGATAAGTCAGCCGCGCTGGTAGCGGTAGACGACGTCGCCCTCGTCCTGCACCGGCGCATCTGGATCCGGTACGCCGCCCAGCCTTGCGGAAACGGCCATGGACCGGTGATTGGCGGGATCGAAATAGCTCACCAGGTGGTCAAGGCCCGCTATTCCAAAGGCCCAGTCTTTCATGGCCATGCCCGCCTCCGTTGCGTAGCCATATCCTTCGTGTCCATCATAGAGCATCCAGCCCAGCTCTTTTTCGGGGAAGAGCGGACCATGGTTGATCCCCACCTGCCCCACGCATTCACCGCTTGATGCGAGGTCTATCATCAGCGCGCCGTGGCCGAAGAGCGACCACATGGCCACATCGCTGGAAAACATCCCCCAGGCCTGTCGCTCGTCAAAGGGGCCGCCCATGAACACGGCGCGTGATGACCGCATCATCGCTGCATAGGGCGGAAAGTCGTTCACGAGAGGCGGTCGCAGGATCAGGCGGTCTGTTCTGAGAATTGGTATCACTGTCCCCGCTCCACGAGTTTTCAGCCATCCTTCTGCCGCAACACGAGGATGCCCAGTACGATCAGCCACACCGCCCAGGCGGTGTACGAAATCGCATTGATCATCCCGGCCGCAGCAAAGCCGAAAGGCTCGGCCATGCCAACCATGATCCCGATGGCCACCACGATCCCCGCCCAGGCCATCAATCGATACCGGGCCATCAGGGCGACCGACACGGACACTGTCCAGAGCGCGGTAAACAAATAGCCGAAATGTTCGCCAATTCCGGCCCCGACATAGAGGTGGAAGGCGTTGAACACCGCTTGCGTGGTCATGTCTTCCGGCGCAGCGGCCAGGCTTGGCACATGGATCACCCAGCGCAGGAGGCCGAGACCCTGAACCAGGCCAGCAAGGATCCCGAATGTTGCCGAAAAGGCCGCTGCAACCGGATGGCGTGGCATCAGCCAGAGACCCGACAGAACCCCCACCGGTATGAAGGCAAGGGCCGACAGCATGAATACATACCAGGTGGCGAGCAGCGCTGGTCCGCCCGCCGAGAAACGCGCCAGTATGTCGGCTGGCGGCTCGCGCAGGACATCTGGATAGTTGAAGCTCATCTGGAGGCCGGTAAAGGCCGTCATGAAAATCACGGGCACGGCGATCATCGCCAGCCCGGTGGAGCGTTGCAGCAAAGCCATTGGACTATCCCTCAGAATGCGTTGAACACGGGCCGGGATGGCGCAGTGTATCTACATGGTCTTTGGACAAGTCAGGGCCGCCGCGTCTGTGAAACGGCAGCCTGCAATGAGTTGATCGCGCCAATTGCGCCCGATGTTCGACAATCAGCCTTGGTCGCAAAGTTTATTGCGCGTGAGCCAACTGGCTTTGCTTTAGCGCAGGAACCCCCGCAACCGCTCCAACGCGCTCTCTATGGTCGACATTGTGCCAGCATAGCTGAACCGAACGAACCCATTGCCATTGCTACGGTCGAAATCAAGCCCAGGCGTCGCGGCAACGCCGGCAGTTTCAAGCAGCGATTCACAAAAGGCTAGCGAGTCATTGGAAAAGCTCGAGATTCCCGCGTAAGCATAGAAGGCTCCGTCACCTGCAGACGGCAGGTCGAAGCCAAGCTCTCGCAGGCCTTGCGTCAGCAGAGCCCGATTTTGTGCGTAGCTGGCCTTCTGCTCTTCAGAATAGTCGCGTTCACTCAGGGCGACCGTCGCGGCGATCTGACTGAGTGTGGGGGCCGAGATGAAGAGGTTTTGCTGAAGGATTTCGGCTCGCCGGATCATCGCCTCCGGCAGCACCATCCAGCCGATCCGCCAACCGGTCATGCAGTAGTATTTCGAGAAGCTGTTGATCACGATCGCGTCCCGCGTCAACTCGAGCGCGCTGACCGAAGGGCCGCGATAATCGAGGCCGTGATAGATCTCGTCTGAAATGAAGGTAATGCCCAACCGCGCGCATGTGGCGACGATATCGGCCAACCCTGCCCGATCCACCGAGGCGCCGGTCGGATTGGCGGGGCTGGCGAACAACAGCCCATCGAAGGGCTGCCGCGCATGGGCCTGGGCGATGTCTGCTCCGGTCAGATGCCAGCCATTGGCCGCCGAGACCGGTATCTCGGATATCGCGAATCCCAGACCGAGAAGCGTGTTTACATAGGCGGGATAGCCAGGCCGGGTGATGGCAATGCGCGCACCGGGCTTGAACGCCGTGTGAAAGGCCAGGATGAAGCCAGCCGACGAACCCATTGTCGCCAGAATCAATTCCGGGTCGACGGAGACGCCATGCTGGTCTTGGTAATAGCGCGCCAGGCCTTCGCGCAGTTCTGTCGTGCCCTTGGCATTGGTGTAGCCCTGCGGCTCGGGCAGCGCCTTGGCCACAGCCTCGAGGACGCGCGGCGCCGGCGGCTGGCCGGGCTCCCCGACTTCGAGATGGCAGATGCTGCGCCCCTGCGCCTCCAGAGCGCGGGCTCGCTTCAGGATATCCATGGCGAGAAAAGGCATGAGCGCGTCTGGCGCAAGGTCGGTCATTGGGCAGCTCCGTGTGTGCCTCTGGACTACCCAACCGGGCGCACCATCTCAACAACAATTGACCCGGCTCGCCGTGAACGGCGCCCCATGGGTCGCAAAGCCCATCACAAGTCTGCTAGAAGTTTGGAGACAAATTGCCGGAGCCCCGAATCCTCATGAGCCGCCTCACCCTCGTTCTTGTTGCTGCCCTCGGTGTCGTGGGAGGCGCATTTGGATACTCCGTGCTGAACCAACCCAAGCTGGAGATGGACGCTGCGGCGGTGCGCGCTGTCGTCGACGAGGCGCTCGCAGCTCGGGAAGCACAGGCTGCGGCGGTCGCACCGGTAGCTCCCGTCATAGCTGACATTGATCCTGCCGTTCTCAATCCGATGATCGAGCAGTTCCTGCTCAGCGATCCGAAACTTCTCCAGCGCATGTCGGTGGCACTCGAAGACACGCTGCGCGTGGAAGAGCAGTCCAAGGCCCAAACGGCGATCGCCTCCATGCATGACCAGATCTACAATGGTCCGGGGCAAGTCGTGGTCGGCAATCCGGACGGCGACGTCACCCTGGTCGAGTTCTTCGACTATAATTGCGGATATTGCCGCTCCGCCCTGCCCGACCTCGCCACATTGCTGGCGGAGGATCCCAACCTCAAGGTCGTCCTCAAGGAATTTCCGATCCTCTCCAATGAATCGATCGATGCGGCACGCGTCGCGGTGCTCGTCGGCGAGACCGACGCGGACTATTGGGCTTTCCACGAAGCGCTCTTCAGCGGCCGCGGCAAGGTGGACAAGTCAGTCGCCCTCGCCGCCGCCCAGGAGATCGGCCTCAGCCCTGTCAGCCTTGAAATCCAGATGGCGGACGAGCGCGTCGCAAAGTCGATCCAGTCGTCCTACCAAATCGCCCAGGCTCTCGGAATCACTGGAACGCCGACCTACATCATCGGCAACGAGATCATTCCAGGCGCGATAGGGATCGATGGCCTGCGCGAGCGCATCGCCAATATGCGGGAATGTGGGGAAACCGTTTGCAGCTAGGCACCTCCCGGTCCCTTTGAAGCGAACGGGCTCGCAATTTCGGTGCATTTCGTGTAACCGCCCTTGCACCGCCGGAAATAGCCGGTGCACAACGAAAAGACCATGGCAAAGCACGTTCTCGTCCTCAACGGCCCGAACCTCAATATGCTCGGCAAGCGCGAGCCCGGAATCTACGGTGCACAGACACTGGCCGATGTTGAGGCGCTCTGTCGGAGCACAGCCGACGAATTGGGGCTGACCGTGGATTGCCGCCAATCGAACATCGAAGGCGAATTGGTCACCTGGATCCAGGAGGCACTCGGCACCGCCGACGGCATCCTGATCAATCCCGGTGCCTATTCCCACACATCGGTTGCCATTCACGACGCCTTCAAGGCCGTCGCGCTTCCGGTAGCCGAAGTTCACATCAGCAACATTCACCAGCGCGAGTCCTTCCGACATCATTCCTATGTGTCGGCGGTAGCGTTCGGCGTCATTTGCGGCTTTGGGACGCTTGGATATAAGCTTGCGCTCCATGCTTTGGCCGAAAAACTCGCATAACGCTTCCAAGACGAAGCCGGGAGACCGATAAGAATGACCAAGTCATCTCAGGTGGATCATGACCTGATCCGCGCCATCGCCGAACTGCTCAACAAGGAAAATCTTGTCGAGATCGAGATCGAGCAGGAAGACTTCCGGGTCCGCGTAACGCGTTCCTATCCTGTCGAGGCGCCCGCCTACGCGCCGCCCATGCAGTACATGTCCGCGCCTCAGGCAGCACCTGCCGCAGCGCCAGTGTCCAGCATTCCGGCTGCCGCTCCCGCCGCCAAGGAAGACCTGGCCTCCAATCCGGGTACGTTGACATCTCCGATGGTCGGCACTGCCTATCGTTCGCCCGAGCCCGGCAAGCCCACTTTCGTGGAAGTTGGCGCTAAGGTCTCCGAAGGCCAGACCGTCCTCATCATCGAGGCGATGAAGACCATGAACCAGATTCCAGCGCATCGCTCCGGTACGGTCACCCGCATCCTGGTCGACGACGCCCAACCGGTCGAATATGGCGAGCCGCTCGTCGTCATCGAGTAAGGAGACTTTCGCGTGTTCCAGAAAGTCCTGATCGCCAACCGCGGCGAAATTGCCCTGCGCATCCTGCGCGCCTGCAAGGAACTCGGCATCCAGACCGTGGCAGTCCATTCGACTGCCGACGCCAACGCGATGCATGTGCGCCTTGCCGATGAGAGCGTCTGCATTGGCCCAAATGCGGCCAAGGACAGCTATCTCAACATCCCATCGATCCTTGCCGCATGCGAGATCACGGGGGCCGACGCCGTCCACCCAGGCTATGGCTTCCTGTCCGAAAACGCCCGTTTCGCCAAGATCCTTGGCGAGCACAACATTACCTTCATTGGCCCCTCGGCCCATCATATCGAGATCATGGGTGACAAGATCACCGCCAAGAAGACGGCGGTCGAGCTCGGCATTCCCGTGGTTCCAGGGTCTCCTGGCGCTGTCGAGACCGAGCAACAGGCGCTCAAGACCGCCAAGGACATTGGCTATCCAGTCCTGATCAAGGCCACTGCCGGTGGTGGTGGTCGCGGCATGAAGGTCGCTCAGTCCGAATCCGAACTGCTGGTGGCCTGGTCGACTGCTCGGTCCGAGGCCAAGGCGGCTTTCGGCAATGACAGCGTCTATATGGAAAAATACCTCGGCAAGCCGCGTCATATCGAGGTTCAGATCCTCGGCGATGGCCAGGGCAATGCCGTGCATCTGGGCGTGCGAGACTGTTCGCTGCAGCGGCGCCACCAGAAGGTCTGGGAAGAAGCAGGCGGGCCGACGATCAGTCCGCAGGAACGTGACCAGATCGGCGAAATCTGCGCCGTCGCCATGCGCAAGCTGAAATATTCCGGCGCCGGCACCATCGAGTTTCTTTACGAGAACGGCGAGTTCTATTTCATTGAAATGAACACGCGCCTGCAGGTCGAACACCCGGTTACGGAGCGCATCACCGGCATCGATATCGTCTATGAGCAGATCCGCGTCGCCTCTGGCGAGGCCCTCTCCATGACTCAGGAAAAGGTGCAGTTCAATGGCCACGCCATCGAAGTGCGCATCAATGCCGAGGATCCGCAGACCTTTGCTCCGTCGCCGGGCACGATCACTTTTTATCA